>JAWOGU010000004.1:0-4269 GCA_046496595.1 Chloroflexota bacterium | reverse complement strand
ATTTGGTTAAGTATTTTGGTTCGTAAGGTGATCAAACGGGGCAACTTTACTTCACTCGATGAACTAAAGCGAAAGGTGTTAGCTTTTATTGAATACTACAACCGGACAATGGCAAAACCGTTCAAATGGACTTATCAAGGCAAGGCACTTGTTGCCTAACTTCCTATTTATTTATGCCCACATGTACTAGCCTTTTTTGTTTCGCCTTTTCAAGCCAATCCAACCTGTGACAATAAACAAGGGCATCACCATCGCCGCGCCACAAATGCCATCGGTCACGTTGGCTTCTGGCGCGGTGTTAGCGGGAACGGGTTCGTCGGTGTTTTCCACGGCGGGCTGGGCGGTTGTTGCGGATGGGGAAACGGCCGTTTCCCCCATTTCCACCTCACTCTCCACCAACTCAGGCAGCGCCACTGTCTCCAGGCCGCCCGTTTCCACCGTTTCATACACCCGATCGCCATACACCACCAGCACCCGTGGACCCAGGGCAAAGTACTGGCCTAGTTCCGGCGCGGCTACCAGCAGATCGAAATAGGTATCGCTGGCAAACCCAACCGGCTGCGGCGTGTGGCTTTCCGGATTAAACGTGGTGTCTGTATAACGGCCGTTGCGCAGCACAAACGTCTTACTGCCCACCAGCTTCACCACATCTCCCATCGCCGCCGGTTCACCGGCGCTCTTTTCGCCGCCATCACCCACCGTCACCGTGGGCATGGCAGTAGGCAGCGCCAATGGCGCCGCTGCTTCCGCCATGTCCGCCGACACCGCCGCTTCTTCTACCGCTCCCCCACTGGGCGCAGACAGGCTGTTACCTGCTTCAGCCGCTTCCTCCGCAATACCCAGGCGTCCGCTCTGCGTAAAAATGTCATCCTCCTCAATCAGATAACTGGTATACGGCGTGATAATGCCATAACGAATGCTCAAGTTCACCACACTCTGCACCAGTTCCGGGTTATCCCCATGCAGCCGAATCTCGCGCAGCAAATAGCCGACAGCCCGCGTCGCCCACAGCCGGGGAATAAACTCATCCCCTCCAGTCGTACGAAACACATTGTCCTCATAAACAAATGTCTGGCGTTCGCCATTCACCGTGCCGCTCAACGTAATCGCCGCCGGACCGCCTTCCCGGTAACGCCCGGCCAGCGCCAACTGCGTGCCCGCAAACAAATCCGGCAGCGTATCAGGGTACATCTGCTCCACCACAATGCCGTCAAAATCCAGGCTGATGTCAGACAGCACCGGCGTGCTCACCTTGGCGTAAAAACTGCTCACCGCTTCATCGATGGCCTCCTGCGGACGCAAATACATCGTGGTCCCCTTGTGGTTCTCCGCCAGCGCATCCAGCAGGTTCGGATCCACGTCATCCCCCACGCCAAACACAAAAATACGGGCGTTGCCGGGCATCGCCTGCTTCACAGCATCCAACAGCAGCGGCGTCTCCACAATGCCTTCCGTCGCCAGCCCATCCGTCAGAAAAATGATGGTCGTGGCCCGCTGCGCATCTACCAGATTGGCCGCCTCCAGCAGCGCCTGGCTGATGTTGGTGCCGCCCACAGCTTCCAGGCTGTTGATAAAGCTTTCCGCCCCGGCGGCGTCTCTTGCCGCCGCCAGTTCAGGCTTATACAAGCGTGCGCCTGTAGAAAATGGCACAATGTTAAAACGATCTTCAGGATTGAGATGCGCCGCCACGTAACGGGCGGCATCCTGAGCCTGCGCCATTTTTTCGCCCTCCATGCTGCCCGAGGTATCGATCACCAAAATGACATCTTTGGGGATCACCTGGTCGATTTCCACACTGGGCGCTGCCAGCAGTAAAAAGAAACCATCCTGGCCTGGCTCTTTATAACTGAGCAGATTCAGACCAATATCTTCCGGCGTAACGGTGTAGTACAGCTCAAAATCCGTATCGGCCGTGACGTTGTTGTCTTCGTAGCCAACCACAGCCCGATAATCGCCGTCCCGGTCAACAGCCACCGGATGGCTGGGCGAGTAGATGGCGCGAATAGCTTCATCGGACTGCACCTCCACGCGAATGCTTTGATTCTGCAGCGGGGTGTTGGTGTACAGGTCCGTCGATTGGGGATAGGTGTAATGGATGACGCCGTTGTCGGCGGGCAGGATTTGGGTGTACTCGATTTCCACGCGCCGCTCATCATGCGGCGGAATGGGGAATACGTTGGCCTGCACCGCCTGCATACCCACGTATTCCAACAAAGCAGGATCCCGCAGTTGGCGCACAATTTCGTCGTAGATCTGGCGCGCTTCCTCTTTCTCCAGGATTTTGGCTTCAATCGGCTGCCCATCGACCCACATGGTCAACTGGTTTACCGCCGCCCCTGCCGGCAGCGGAAAGAGGTAGATCCCTTCCAGCATCCAGTCATTGTCGTTGACAAATAACTGCTCAATATGGGTGACGGCGATTTGCTTGTCGATAGTGGTGTTAACGCGCTGGTATTCGATGGTCAAGCCATTCATGTTCCAGGGTACGGGTTCCCTGATAATGGGAAAATCGTCGATGGGGGGCATGGGCGGGGGAGTAACGGGTGGCTCGATTTGGGCAACGGCCGTTCCCGCCACACTCAACAACATCACAAATAAGGTCAAGAAATAAAGCATCGTTTTTCGCATGGCATCAGCCTCCTAAGCACTTGTCGATGCTTAACAGACGTCCCTGCCAGAGAAAAAGTTCCCCAAAATACTCATACGCCATTACCGGCTGCTGCGCGTCAGCACCACCAGCCCGGCGAAAAGCAGCCCCAGCCCCACCCAGGCCAGCGGCGCCAATTGTTCGCCGACCACAAAGATACCCAGCAGCCCGGCGGTTAACGGTTCGGCCAGAGTCAGGGAAACGGCCGTTGCCGAGCTCACCGTGCGCAGCCCAATCGTAAACAACAAATACGCCCCGGCCAACGTCACTACACCCAAATGCAGCCCCACCCACGCGCCGGGCGCTTCCGCCAGCCAGCTCATATCCAGATAAAACCACAGCGGCAGCAGCAGCAACGCCCCCAGCCCAAACACCACCCCCGTCACCACGGTAGACGGCCGTTCTCCCACCAAAAACTTACTGGCAATGGTATACACAGCATACGCCGCGCCCGCCGCCACCGCCAGCAGCATCCCACCCACGTCCACTTGCAGGCTTTGCCCGCCGCCAATGAGCAGCCCGCAGCCTACAATCGCCAGCGCCGTCGCCAACAGCCAATGGCCGCCCGGCCAACGCCGCCACACCAGCCAGGTAAGCAGCCCGGCAATGATCGGCGCACTGCCAATGCCCACAATCGTGCCCACCGCCACCCCCGTCCGCGCCACCCCGGCAAAAAAGAGCAGTTGGTAGCCCACCACCCCGGCCGTCGCCAGCGCCAGCGGCAGCAAAGGCCAGCGCGGACCCTGCCGCCAGCCCCCCTTCACCAGCATCAGCAACACCAGCGCCGCGCCTCCTACCACCATGCGCACCGCGCCCACCGCCAGCGGCGATGTGCCCGCCGGCGCAAACGTCTGCGCCGTGCCGGTGGTGCCCCACAGAACGGCGGCGGCTAAAACAAACCAGGTTCCTGAGATGGGGTGAGGATGGGAGGGCATGGGGAGCAAAGATTGAAGATTAAAGATTGAAGGCTGGCGTTTCAATCTTTAATCTTCAATTTCCTTCAACCAGTGCAGAATCGTTTCGGCGACGAGTAACGGCCGTTCCATAGGCAGCATGTGGCCCACGTCCGGCAGCTCTACAAACGCGGCGTCCGGCTGCACAGCCTGCCACAACTGCCAGGCCTCCGGGAAAATCGTGTCCGACTCGGCGGCGCGCAGCGCCAGGGTGGGCTGCGTCACCTGCGGCAGGTGTTCCCACACTGCCTGCGGCGGCCTGGCGTAAATGCGTCCCTCCCACTCTCGCGGATAACTCAACACCACCTCGCCATCTTCTTCATGCGTACCAAAGTTGACATAATCCCAAAGCGCTTCATCTGACCACCGGTCAAACACCACTTTTTCACGGAAGCGGTCAAACGCCGCCTGCCGGGATTGCCAACGGTCGCGCCGGTTCAGAGCACGGAGGACAAACGGCCGTTTGGCGGCTTCTTCAGGATAGGCGGCGGCCAATTGCAAAATTTGCGGCGGCAAAAACACCGGCTCCACCAGCACCAGCGCCCGGAACAACTCCGGTCGCTGCACAGCGGCAGTCATCGTCGCCACCGCCCCCAGTGAATGCCCCACGCCCACCACGCCGCGCAGCTTCTCCTGCTCAAAAAAGCGGATCAGGTCATCGGTGATCAC
>JAWOGU010000373.1:0-13669 GCA_046496595.1 Chloroflexota bacterium | reverse complement strand
CTGCCTGGTTGTCCGGGCGGGTGCGCCAGCGCAGAGTGGCTTCTTCCATTGCCGGGGCGGCGGCTTCTTCTGACTGCGCAGCAGCGGCGGCCGAATCAGTGAAAGCTTTGTTGGCTTCGTCGCAGATGGTGGCGGCGTAGTCGTCGATAGTGAGGTCGCCATTGAGAACGGCCGTTACTGCCGGACCCATGATGGCGTCAAACTCAGGCCAGCTGCCGGCCCACAGCGGACCTTCGGTGGCGGGATTGTTGGCCAAACCGTTCAGGAACGCCTGATTGTTGTCGGGCGGGCTGAAGGTGAGGAAAGCATCCAATGCTTCCTGGCTGACACGGCTGGGGATGTTGGCGCCCAGTTCGGAGATCTGTCCCTGCACTTCGGCGGTGGTCAATTCTTGCACCAACTGCCAGGCGGCTTCCGGGTTTTCGGTGTTGGCGTTGACGACGTAGGCGCCCCAGAAGAGCCAGTTGCTCGGGCCAGCCGGACCATCCGGCAGTTCGACGACGTCCCAGTTGAAGTCAGCAGAAGAACGCGCGCCGGGGGTGGCCCAACGGCCGTTTTGGAACATGCCCACTTTCCCGGCCAGGAACGGCGGTTCGCTGTCTTCGCCATACGGCACTGCTACGTTGAATTCGTTGTAGATGCGGGACTCAAATTCCAGACCGGCCAGTGATTCGGCGGTATCCAGGGCGCAGGCGGTACGGTCTTCATTAAAGAAACCGCCGCCGGCAGCGTTGATCCAGTAACCATACGGACCCCACCAGGCATTCTGGCCGTAGCCGTAGATGTCGTTGCCCAGGGCGTCGATGGCAATCGCCACTTCCAGGAAGGTGTCCCAGTTCCAGTTGCCCTCGGCAGCCAGTTCACGCGGGTCGGGCGCGCCGGATTCGGCCAGCAGGTCCAGGTTCAGGTACAGGGCAAACGCCGACACGTCGCGGGGCAGACCCCAGAGCGCTTCGCCGGTATTGCCGGTTTCCGGGTTGAAAGTCAGATGGAACATCGGACCAGGATAGAAGGCGTCGTCGCTGTAGCCGGTGGTGGCGTCGGCCATGCTGCGCATGTCCATAATCAGGCCGCGCGAGGCAAAGTCAGCCACGTCGGTGCCGGGAATCCAGAAGACGTCCGGGGCGGTGCCGGCAGCCAGTTCGGTACGGAGTACATCCTGGTAGCTGGAACCTTCGGAGCCGCCTGGTTCGTAGATCAGGGCCACGTTTTCCCATTTCTCGTCCAGGCTGTCATTGACAGACTGGTAGACGTCGATTTCTGCCTGGTTGTCCGGGCGGGTGCGCCAGCGCAGGGTCATGTCGCCGGAGTCGGCGGGAGCTGCTTCGACCGGCGCGGCTTCTTCAGCAGTCGGCGCTGCTTCTTCCACGGCTGCCGCTGGGGCGGGTGTTGGTTCAGTGCTGCCGCTGCCACACGCGACCAAGATCAAGCCAAGCAATATGAGTATAGTCATCAATAGCGGGAATTTTTTTGTCATTTTTGAATCTCCTCCAAATATGGTATGGAACTGATAAAGATTTTTGGCTGGTAAAAGGTGCTAATTTGCTTAATTTTGTCGGCTGACCTCCTTTCTAAACAGAGATTTAGCGTGTTTTGTTGTAACCATACAGCCTCTCGAAGGCTGAGCCTGTCGAAGCCCGTGTTGCCTTCGACAAGCTCAGGCAACAGGCTTGGTAGTTACTTTTGCTCAGGACTGGCAGGGACCAGTTGAGCGGCGTAGCAGCATTTCGGCCGGTAAAACCAGGTGTTGGCGTGGGGCCAGGGGGTCTTCTACGGCGCGAATAAGCAGTTTCGCCGCTTGCTGCCCGATCATGAGAAAGTCTTGTTTGATGGTGGTGAGAGGCGGTGCGGCATAAGCGGCCATGGGAATGTCATCGACGCCGATTACGGATAATTGGTCAGGAATCGTCAGCCCCAGGTCGCGGGCAGCGCGTAAAATGCCAACAGCCATTAAATCGTTTTGGGCGAAGATGGCGGAGGGTAGGCTGCCGGATTCGGCTATGCTCATGAGGGCGTCGTAGCCGGATCGCGCTGTCCAGTCGCCTTCAATGGTCCACTGCGGTTGGGGGATGACGTTTTGGACGCTCAGTGCGTTCTTGAAACCCTGGCAGCGGTCTTGGGAGCAATCTTCTTCCATTGGCCCGGTAATCATGCCAATTTGGGTGTGTCCAAGATTGAGTAAATGCCGGGTAGCATCATAACCTACCGTGACATCGTCCAGGGCTACGGAGTTCATGGCGTCTTCGCGGGGACGCGCTCCGGCAAAAACGACCGGGAAATCGACGGGCAGGTAGGTGTGACGGTCGTCGGCGTAGGGGTTGATGACCATGATAGCCTCGGCGCGCCGGCTGGAAACGAGTTCGTCGATGAGGGCGGCGAAGGTGTGGGCGTCCGGGGCCGAAGCGGAGAGGAGAAAGTAACCGTGTTTGCGCACTTCGATTTCGGCGCCGCTGATCAGGCTGGCGAAGGTGTAGTCGGTGAGACCGGGTGCGATGCAGGCCAGGATGCCGGTGCGGCCGATGGCCATGGAGCGGGCGATGGCGCTGGGCCGGTAGCCTAGCTCGGCGATGGCGGCTTCCACTTTGGCGCGGGTTTCGGGCAGGACGCGGTCGCTGTCGTTGATGACGCGGGAAACGGTCTGGTGGGAAACACCGGCTCTGGCCGCAACATCGCGGATGGTGACGTGGGAATGGTTCGCCATTTTCTCTTCTCCGGGGCGGTGGGAGCGCCCGTGTTACCGGTCATGTGACCGGTAACACGATGATAGTATGAGAACGGCCGTTTGTCAAGAACGAATTTAGGAGCAGGGGGCGCTTATTTTTGGCGGGGCCATATTTGGGGGATAATGGGTGTATTCAGGATTCATTTTCAACTGCTGATGAGAGGGAAGGAGAACGGCCGTTTCTAATCGTGAATTGTGAATGGTTAATTGTGAATTGCGAAGTAGTGACCCGTCCTGAATATAATTGACACAATGGGTTTCACCTTTACCCAACAAAAAAAGCCCGCCTGAACCCAGGCGGGCTTTTGTATCTTTGATAACGTGGGGTGGGGTTAGGGAACGGCCGTTAACTCTGCCACAGCGGGCCTAAACTTGTAGCCATACACAATCATGCCTTCTTCGCCATCGGTGCGCAGTTTGCGCGTTACCATTTCCACCGGCATGCCAATGTAGGTTTCACCAAAATCCATGTCCGTCAACTGGGCGGTGACAATGGGGCCTTCTTCCAACTTAATCAAAGCCACCTGATACGGCGCATTGTGCTCAAATCCGGCCGGCGCATCATAAATGGTGGTATATGAAAAGACTTCACCCAAACCGGTAAAAGTGTAGAGTTCCTGAGCCGGCGCTTCGCATTCCAAACAAACATCACGCGGCGGAAATAGTTTGACGCCGCAAGAATCGCAGGTTTCCCCCACTAATTGATATCGCTGTGATTGTAATCGCCAATGGCGTGATACTTCCATTTTGTTCTTAGCCTCCAAATTTCTATCAGAAGATCCTGATATAAACAGCCCCCGAATTTTGGGGAGTCCACAAGTGTATTATGCACACTTCTGCTTTCATTCACTGTCAGAGTATTCAAAAAATTCTGTCAAAAGCTATCAACGAAGGTTAAAACTGCGTTTTGTCAATGTATTGTTGATGATTTGTATTATTATTGCACACTATTCGCGGATTTGCAAGAGGTGAGTAACGGCCGTTGCCCCACTGCCGCCCAAACTCTGCGCCATGCCAATTTTGGCGTTGGGAACCTGGCAGGCGTCCGCCTGACCGCGAAGCTGCCGCGCCACTTCCACGATCTGATACATGCCGGTGGCCCCAGCCGGATTGCCCCGCGCTTTCAAACCGCCAAAGGTGCTGATGGGCAAACGGCCGTTGCGCCCAATCTCCCCATCCCGCGCCAACTGCCAGCCCTGACCTGGTTCTGCAAAACCGGCCGCTTCCAGCGACAAGGCCGCCATCACCGTAAAGGAATCGTGCAGCTCAAACAGGTCAATGTCGTCATGGGTGACGCCTGCTTGGGCCATCGCCTTTTGCACGCTCAGTTCCGCCCCGCGCAGCCACAACACATTTTTCCGATCGTGCAAAGCAAAAAAATCGGTGGCAATGGCGGAGCCAATAATTTCTACCGGCTGCGGCACCATGTCCATCGCTCGTTCACGTCTGGTCACAATCACGGCTGCCGCCCCGTCTCCACCAGGAGCCATGTCAAACAGGCTCACCGGATCGGCGACCAATGGCGCTGATGTGAATCGCTCCGCTTTCAAACGATTGCGGAACATCGCCAGGGGATTCTCGGCGCCATTGGCGTGGGCATTGACGCTGAAACCGGCAAAATCGGCCAGCTCCACGCCATATTCGTGCATGTAGCGGCGCATCAACAGCGCCGCCATGCCAGCCATGGTCACACCCTGCATCACTTCATAGTCTGTATCCAACTGGGATGCGAGAGCGCGCGTGACAATGGCGCCTGTCTGATCGGTCATTTTTTCCACGCCGACAGCCAGCGCTGTTTCCACCATGCCGCTTTTGACAGCCAGCACAGCCTGCCGCAGCGCCGCCCCGCCGGAAGCTTCTCCCGCCTCTACGGTGACGGCCTCAATGCCGCGCATCCCGGCAAAATCAGCCACCAGCGCCGCCAGATGATTTTGCTGGCTCAACTCGCCCGCCAGCATATTGCCCACGAAGAGGGCGTCCACCTTACCCGCCTGGGCATCGTCCAGCGCCGCTTCAATGGCATACCACGCCAGATGGCGGATGGAGGTTTCCCACATTTCTTTAACTTCAGTTTGGCCTATGCCGATAATTGAGACGTCCATAGGTAAAGTTTTCCTCGATTGGCATGAGACGTGATGCGTGATGCGTGAAAACCCCTTCACATCACGCATCACCTTTCACGTTTATAGTTTCAGTTTATCCCGATACCGGGTGTAGGTGGCGTAATCAATGACGGTGCGCCGGGCGATGTAGGCTTCGGTTGAGAGCGCGCGGCCGCGCACTTCGGCCAGTTTTTCCGTGGCCTGGATGTCGAAGGCGTCGGAACCGGCTCCAGAACCATAGCTGACCATCAAAATACGGTCGCCGGGTTGGGCCATGTCGAGAACGGCCGTTAAGCCAATCATCGACGATCCGGAATAGGTGTTGCCAATACGGGGGCTGAGTAAGCCCGGTGCAATCTGCTCCTTCGTGAAGCCCAGCATTTGACCCACACGTTCCGGGAACTTGGCATTGGGCTGGTGGAACACCGCCCAGGCATAATCGGCCGCCGTGCGGCCGGTAGCCGCCATCAACTCTTCAGCCGCGCCCATCACGTGCTTGAAGTATGCCGGTTCGCCGGTAAAACGGTCGCCGTGCGAGGGATAGTCGGCATGAGCGCGCCGCCAAAAATCTGGCGTATCGGTCACAAAGGAGTAAGAGCCATCGAGCAGGGCGACGGATTCAGCCGCCGGACCAATCAGTATCGCCGCGCCGCCCGCCGCCGCCGTATACTCCAGGGCGTCTCCAGGGCGGCCTTGAGCGGTATCCATGCCAATGCTTAGGGCATAACGCGCCATGCCTGATCCGACAAAGGCAATGGCGGCCTGCATCGCTTCGGTGCCGGCTTTGCAGGCGAATTCCCAGTCGGCTGCCTGCGTATTGGGCACAGCGCCGATGGCTTCCGCCACGATGGTGCTGGTGGGCTTGACGGCGTAGGGATGGCTTTCACTGCCTACCCACACGGCGCGGATGTCTTGAGGATTGATTTGGGCGCGCAGCATGGTGTTACGGGCGGCTTCAATTGACATGGTTGCCACGTCTTCGTCCAGGCCGTTGACCGCTTTTTCTTTGACCGGCGAGCCACCGGTACCCCCGGTCCACATGCGTGAAATTTCCGCGCCGGTAATGCGGTAGCGGGGCACATATGCGCCATAGCCCACAATGCCCACCGACCGGTCCGGCTTCATCAGTCCATTGGATGGTTTGTAATTGTTCATAAGTTCCTCTTTTTAGCTGTTAGCTGTTGGCTGTTAGCTGTTGGCTTAGAGCTTACAGCTTACAGCTTACGGCTTACGGCTTACGGCTTACAGCTTACAGCTTACGGCTTACGGCTTACGGCTAATAACTTTGCTTCATCTCCGCCACAATTTCTTGGGCACGGACGATGTTGATTTTCTTTTCGGTGATCATTTGCTCGGTGACGGCGGGCACTTGTTCTGGCGTGGCGCCGGCGGCGGTGGCGACCTGACGGGCGTGCAGGCGCATGTGGCCGTGCTGAATGCCTACCGTGGACAGGGCGTTGATGGCAGCCAGATTTTGGGCCAGACCGACACAGGCCAATACCTGCGCCAGTTCTTGCGCGGAACTGACGTCTAATATCTTCATGGCGACTTTGGCGGTGGGATGTACTTTGGTCGCGCCGCCGACCGTGCCGATGGCCATAGGCAGGGTGATTTCGCCGAATAAATCGCCGTTTTCGTTGACATGCCAGTCGGTGAGGGCGGTGTAACGGCCGTTTCGCGCCGCATACGCATGTGCCCCCGCCTCAATTGCCCGCCAATCGTTACCGGTTGCCACTACCACGGCGTCGATGCCATTCATGATGCCTTTGTTGTGAGTCGCTGCCCGGTAGGGATCGACGACGGCAAAGGCATTGGCTTCGGCGATGCGCTGCGCTGCCTCTGCGCCGGAAAGGCCATATTTTGCCAGCGCCTCCGCCGGGACCACGCCGCGAGCGGTGGCGGTGCGCTGATCGGCCAGGTTGGAAAGGATGCGCAATAGAGCACGGCCACCGGTTAATTCGGCCACGCGGGAAGACATCAGTTCAACGGCCGTGTTGACAGAATTGGCGCCCATCGCATCGCGGGTGTCGTACAGCAGATGGACGATGAGCATTGGCCCTACCGGCGTATCGGGGAAGGCGCGCAGGTGGATGTCTCGCGCCCCGCCGCCCAGGCGGATCATCAGGGCGTCGCTGGTATTGGCGAGGTCCATAAGTTCTTCTTTGTGCGCTTCCAGGCTGGCAATGGCAGCAGCCATGTCGGGGATATCCAGCACCTGAATCTGACCGATCATGATGGGATCGCTGGCTTCGGCTGTAAAACCGCCGCCGCCGCGAATCAGTTTAGCTGCGTGGCTGATGGCTGCCACCACGCTGGGTTCCTCAACCGCCATGGGAATGAGGTAATCACGGCCGTTTATCTGGAAATTGGCGGCGATACCCAAAGGCAGGGCATAGGTTCCTAACACGTTTTCTATCATGAGGTCTGCCTGCGCCGGTTGCAGCCCTTGTTCGACGAGAACGGCCGTTTCTTCCGGTGACAGGTTGGCCCATTCGCTAACGATGCTAACCCGCTCGGCAACTGATTTTTTGTAGAATCCCGATAAACGTGATGATCGGTCTGTCATGGATGCCTCCTTTCATAAATTTCCCGCAGGGGCATATCTGCGGGAATTAAATTCATACCATTGCTACATATAAAACCAAATTTACCTGCTCGAAGGTGCGTATTTATAACGAGGGTTTCCTGTCAAAAGCTACCACAACAGGGATTGAAAGAGAAAATGATGTGCAAATAAGTAGCGAGAGCGTATTTGCTTGACCCGCGATCTATCCTCAGGTAGCATTTTGCTCATGAAAAACTCTGCAAGTTCCGCCGTTATCCTCGTGCTGGTGATGCTGTTTATTGTGCTGGCGGCGCTGTTCTGGTTCTTATACCTGGATTACGACGCCATGCGGCAGCAAGCTGCCCTCTCTGATTCACGCGCCACCCGCGCAGCTACTCTGGAACAGGAAGCCGGGCAAATTCGTGGTGAAGCAGATTCGATTAGCGCCACGCGGGCGGCGCTGGTGGGGGAACTGGCAACGGCCGTTTCCAATCAGGACCTGCTGGCTCAGGAAGCCGTCAACGACCAGCAAACCATTCAGCTTTTAGAGACCCGAACGGCCACGCAAACGGCCGTTATCGAACAAAATCT
This sequence comes from Chloroflexota bacterium, assembly GCA_046496595.1. Classification (GTDB taxonomy): domain Bacteria; phylum Chloroflexota; class Anaerolineae; order Promineifilales; family Promineifilaceae. The sequence continues at coordinate 5,709 of JAWOGU010000373.1, read as the reverse complement.
CATCCTGCAAATAACAAACATACCAGTCGTGCAGATATTAGCGCCAGCTTCCGGCGATGTTGCCCCGCTTTCAGAGGCGGTAGACCTGGTTGTTTCGGCGATGGATGCCAGTGGTCTGGCTACCATCAGCATTGTCTTCGACGGTAATCCGCCGCTGGAAATTCCGGCGGGCGGCGAAACGAGCATCCTCATTCAAGAACCCTGGCCCCTGTCTGAGGCCGGCAGCCATACTGCTGTGGTAACGGCCGTTAACAGCAGCAACATTTCCAGTCAGGCCGTCAGCGTTACCATAACGGCAGAAACGGCCCTTACGAATCAACAGATTGCCAACGAAGTCGCCAATATCATCGGCCTGCCGGAGACCACAGTCATCAACGAAGAACAAGCCAACAGCACTGCTGTGTATACCGTCACGACCTCGCTCATTTTGCAAGCTTTTGGTCTGCAAACAGATGAAACGCCAGAGAACGCGTGGGGTACCTACTGCCAGCCGGCGTCAGATTCCTTCATATCGGCAGCAGAGACAAATGGTGATTCACCGGCCAAAGAGTTGGCTCAGGTGCGCGCCCTCACCCGGGAATGGCAGGAAACTCGCTTCCAATTGAGCAGCCTTTTGGCCGTCGCGCCGAGTGATGATGCCCGCGCCGCCCTGTGCGCCCTGGCGGCGGGTCACGAGCGCTGGGTGCTGACGGAGTATATTCGCCGGGCGCCTGTGGACCGGCAGGGGCTGCTCGCTGAAAATCTGACGCCCCAGAACGGACTGGTAAGCTCTGACGCCTTAACCGCCCAACAAAACTTTGGCGCTTTATACGGCCCCGCTTTTGTGAACGCTCTGGTTGATTTGGCCGGACCAACGGCCGTTGTGGAAGCCTGGAATCGCCCCCCGCAAAGCAGCGCCCACATCCTCCATCCCGAACTGTACCAAAATGAGACAGCGCCAGCAGTGGTGACGCTGCCTGATCTGGCGGCGTCGCTGGGCACAGACTGGACAACTGTCACCGAAAATGTGTTAGGTGAATTTATGCTGGGGCAGGTCTTGAAAAATAATGTGGCAGGAGAAATGGCAGAAACGGCCGTTTCCGGCTGGAATGGCGACCGCTATGGTATTTATCAACAGGGCGCGGATGGTTCCCCTTTGCTGGTCTTGCAGATCAACTGGACGGAACCTGCTCAGGCCGAGCGTTTTGCGGAAGTGTATGAAATGGTGGTAAACGGCCGTTTGGCAAATCCCGCCTTACTGCCTGCCAGCCCCGCGAATACCGCCTGTTGGGCCGCCGCCGCCGGAGAAACCATCTGCCTGTTCACCACCGATACCACCACCATTATCGTCAGCGCCCCCGACTCGGATCTCGCCAGCACCGCTTTGGCCGAAGTTACCGGCAATTAATCCTCACCCCCCAATTAACCGTTCACGCCCCCGTAGGTTGAGCCTGTCGAAACCGATTCCCTTCGACAAGCTCAGGGGACGGGGGTGAATGATTACAATTAACCATTGATCCGTTGTTGCAAGTAGGCTAAAAGCTGGCTGACGTGTACGCGCTCTTGAGCAGCAGAGTCCCGGTCGCGCACGGTGACGCTGTCGTCTTCCAGGGTGTCAAAATCGACGGTGACACAAAACGGCGTGCCGATTTCGTCCTGATAATAGTAGCGCTTGCCGATGTTGCCCCGGTCATCCCAGGTGACAGTCATGTGGTCGAGCAGGTTGTTGAAGATGCCGCGCGCCTTTTCCACCAGTTCCGGTTTATTTTTGAGCAGGGGGAAAACGGCAGCCTTGTAAGGCGCGATACTGGGTTTAAACCGCAGCACCGTGCGCTGGTTTTCAGTGTCTTCCCAATAGGCGTCACAGAGCAGCATGAGGAAAACGCGGTTAATACCCAGCGCCGGTTCGATGACATGCGGCACTACGCGCTTGCCATTGTTCTGGGCGTCGATGTATTCCAGTTTGCGCCCGGAGTGCTGGAGATGAGCCTGCATGTCGTAATCGGTACGGTAGGCGATCCCCCATAGTTCCTGAAAACCAAAGGGAAACTGGTAATCAAGATCATAGGTTTCTTTGCTGTAAAAGCTGCGTTCTTTATCGGAATGACGCCGCCAGCGCAGGTTTTCTTCGCTGATGCCCAACGTTTTTGTCACAAACTGCCACATGGCCTCCTGCCAATCCTTGAAGATGGGTTCCCAGGGCGATTGTTCCGGATCGAAGAAAAATTCGATTTCAGCCTGTTCAAATTCCAACGTGCGGAAGACAAACTGACCGGTCGTGATCTCGTTGCGGAAGCTTTTGCCAATTTGGCCCACGCCAAAGGGCAGGCGTACGCGAGAGGAATCGACGATCTGGCGGAAGTTGGAAAAGATGCCCTGCGCCGTTTCGCCGCGCAGGTACACTTTGGATTTCTCGCCTTCTACCGCCCCAATGGCGGACTCAAAAAGAATGTTGAAGGCTTTGGGTTTGGATATGGCGTTGCCTTCCGGGCTGAGAACTTTGTAGCGCTCGATAAATTCACCCATTTCGGCCAGGCTGAGTTCTTCCACGGCGATGTCATCTACGCCAGGATTGGCTGCCAGCCACTGCTCTAGAAGATGATCGGCGCGATACCGCTTGTGGGTGATCTGGTCTTCGACCAGCGGGTCGGTGAAGGAGGCGACATGGCCGGACGCCACCCAGGTTTCGGGGTGCAGCAGGATCTGCGAGTCGAGGCCAACCATGTCTGGCCGTTTATGGATTAGCTCACGCCACCACAGGCTGCGGATGTTGCGCAGCAGTTCGGTCCCAAGCGGGCCATAGTCGTAGGAACTCGCCAAACCGCCGTATATTTCGGAGGTGGGATAGACAAATCCGCGCCGTTTGGCGAGGGAGGTGATGGTTTCTAAGGTTACTTCATTCATGATGTGGTTGTTACTCCTAAAAAATATTTTTAATGCAAAGTTGCAGAGTGGCAGAGTGGCAGAATTGTTCACTCGTTGTGTTGGATTTTGCGCTATTAAATGACAGATTTTCAGCAAAAAAGCCGCCGCTGCAACGCAAACTTTGCGCTTAACGCAAACTTTGCGCTACAGGGACGGCTCGGATGAGTCGCGGTTCCACCCTGTTTCCTATTCAGTGAACAGGTTGCAGTGTTCAGTTTACACGTCGGCAGCACACTACTGCTTGTTGTTCACTGTTTACTGTTAACCGAAACAGGCTCTTTCTTGAATGCAGCTCCCGCTTGCCAAGGCGATCTGTGCTGCGTGTATAGAGTTGCCGGGTAATTTTATGGATGTGGGGCGGGATGTCAAGGAAAGATGAAAGATGAACGGCCGTTATCCGTTATCCGTTGGTTGATAGACCGTTTGGCAGCTTGCTGATGCGCGAGTAAGATTGCTGGTATGAAACAGATGTGGTGGTGGGTTTGTGTGCTGGTGTTGGCAATCGGGCAGGGAGCAGCGGCTCAGGAAACGGCCGTTTCTTCTCACACTGTCCTCCCCGGTGATACCTGGACAGCCCTGGCCTACCGCTATCAAACAGACGTGCAGGCGCTCAATCCCCATATGAACCGGCAGCGCCAGCCCACCATCGGCGCGGAAATTGCCGTGCCGGGAGAAGCAGACGCGCAAATGGGCGCGCTGCTGCGCACGGGCGATGGTGGTCTGCTGGCAACGGCCGTGCGCCAAAACACCTCCCCCTGGACCATTGCCCTGCAAAATAACCTGAACTATCCCTACCACCCCTTGTTCAACCAACCGCTCTTTCTGCCGGGCGGCGACGCGCCGCCGCGTGATTTACCCGCCGGTTTTTCCTCGTTAGAGGTATCGCAGTTAACCGCGCATCCGGGACAAGCATTGGGGTATCGCGCTGAGGTAGGCCAACCCATTGCGGTGACGGCGGCGCTGGCGGGTTTGCCGTTTGTGGTGGGAGAAAACGGCCGTTATCAGGTCGGTCTTGTCGGTACGGGCGCGTTTTTTGGCAGCGGCGAACCCGAACTGACTATCCAACCAGCCGGACAGCCCCTCTGGACCCAGCCCTGGCGTTTTGTAGATCCCAATACCTGGATTTATCAGGAAGTCAACTACACCGGCGCAGCGGCGGAAATTGATCAGGCAGCCATTGACACTGAACGCGCTCGTCTGCGCGAAATTTGGGGGCAAGTATCGCCGGAACCGCTGTGGGACGCCCCGTTTACCGAACCTATCACCAATTATCTGGAAGTTACTGCCGATTATGGCGCACGGCGTTCCACCAACGGTGGGCCATACAATCGCTACCACGAGGGCGTCGATTTCAGCGCCTACGGTGGCACGACGGTGTTTGCGCCGGCGGGCGGCGTTGTGGTGTTGGCGGAACCGCTGTACGTGCGGGGCGGCGCTGTCATCGTGGATCACGGATTGGGGATTTATTCGGGTTATTACCATTTGCGCGATATTTTTGTGGAAGCGGGAACGGCCGTTTTTCCCGGAGATCCTTTGGGCGCAGTCGGCACCACCGGCCTGTCCACCGGCAATCATTTGCACTGGGATTTGCTGGTGGGGTCCACCTGGATAGACGCCGCTGCCTGGCTGGAACAAGACATGGGCTGCTGGATTTTGACAGGGCTGGGTCAAAACTGTAACGATTAAGGATCACGGATTCAATAGCCTTTACTGAAACTGGGGACTGGAGACTGGTTTAATCTCCAATCTCCTGTAGTTAAATTCCGGTTTGAGAAATCCCAGTTCATATTCGAGATGAAATTTACGCGGGTCAATGGTATGATCATGCCACTAAAACATGAGTGTTGACTGTTCAATTTCCCAAATTTCCCATCATTGCTGGAGGAACCCGTGAGCATAAATTTGTTATCCGTCGCGCTGCAAAGCAGCCCCACCGACTACCTTCTTTTACTATTGTTTGCCATCTTGGCAGTCATCTTTCTTTCTGTCTTCTTTAGTTGGTTTCGTGCAGTCAGCGAAATTGACCTGGGCAAAATAATAGCATCCGACGCCCGCCAAACCACCGGTCTGGCGTTAACGGGTGAAATACCGCCTGAACATGCGGAAGCGGAAGCCGAAGCCATCGCAGACCGGACGATTCTGTTGGCTGCCATGCCAGACAGTGAACCGGATGAAATACACTTACCCGCTAAAGTAGAAGAAACGCTGACCGAGGAGACGGTAGAGATGGTTGAGGCTGAAATTACGGAAGAGTTGGCCTCAACAGCGGCAGATACGGAAGAGGAAACGGCCGTTTCCTCCCCTTCTGGTCTTTAGCCTCTGTCCCGGATTGGACCAATCTTCAAAGATTGGACTAATCTTCAAAGATTGGTCCAATCTTTTGCGCCGTTCGCCCTCCATTTCACACCATTCAACTGAGAACAGCCAACAACCAACGGGAAACGGCCGTTTCTCAAACGCTACTTTTTTCGCGTTAATTCGGCGCGGTTGCCAGACATGGCAGGGTGTGGATAATACAAGGCTGGCAATTCGCCCAATTTAAAGATGACGCTGCCGTAAAAACTCACGCAGAAGCGCAAAGCTGCGCCAAAGAACAATCTGCGAAATCTGTAGTTATTACTCAACGTTCGCTTAAATTTTGTGATTAAAGTCAAATCTGGTATACCACCTTATCATGGCGGATATCAATAGCATCGATACTCAAATAGAAAATGTTGACCAATTACCTGTCATCTATGGATTGCTCCAAAAGATGAACGTACAAGCAACTATCGACAGTACCATCCAGCCTCATGGCAATTGGCA
>JAWOGU010000644.1:0-5679 GCA_046496595.1 Chloroflexota bacterium | reverse complement strand
CATGACTCCCCTTTGTTGATTAAAGATTGAAGATTGAAGATTTTCGATTAACGTTCAACCCGCCACTCGCCACTTGCCACCCATCACTCGCTACTACTTATACGTCAGACCGAAGCCAAACGGGAAGAGCGGGTTTTCAGAGTCGCAGGGCAGGTCTTCTTTTTGGTTGTAGACGGCTTCCATGGAGGAGGGCATTTCCACGGGCAGTTTGCCGGTCGGTTTGTAGGCGCCGAAGATGGCGTCCAGGACCACCTCATCCGTGACCATGAAGGTGGCGAACAGACCTTTGCACGAGGCGGCGATTTCAGGGATAACGGCCGTTCTCTCCATCTCTATATCCACAATTGTCGGCACGACGCGCATGATCGCCAGCAGCCGCGACTTCTCCGGCTCTTTGAAGTCCAGGTCGCCCTGGTGGAAGAATTCTTCCAGGAAATCCTTGCTCTGTTTGGGACCGAAGGGCGTTTTCAGGCGCAGAATGGCGAAATCCGCCTCTTCCGGCGTTTCAACCACGTCGCCGTACAACTGGGCCACTTCTGCGGCCACGTTTTCCAGGTAGAGTTTGGGGCGATTGGATAATGGCAGCACATTTCCTTCGTTTTTCAGCAGGACTGTGCTCTGGCGCATGGCCTCGTTACCGGCGGCGCGGAAAGCCGAAGTGCCGACCTTGTGGCGCACCGTTTCCTCATCCACGTAGGGATTGTCAAACAGGCCCATCTGGAATTTGAGGCGCAGAATACGCGCCGCCGACTCGTTGATGCGCGCTTCGCTGATGAGACCGGCCTCTACCAGTTCGACGATGTTGTGCGGCGTGAGCTGCCCGCCAAACTGATCCACGCCCGCCTCGATGGCTTTTTGGTACCGCTCTTTAACCGATAAATCGTCCACGCCCCAGCACTTGGCCTCAATGCCGGGCATCACGCCCATCATGCGGTAGCTTTCTACGATTAGCCAGTCGGTGCAAACCACGCCGTCGAAGCCAAATTTGCCGCGCAGCAAATCGGTGACGATTTCTTTGTTGAAACTCATGGCCACGTCTTCGCTCGTCTGACCGGTGGGAATGCCGTAGTAGGGCATCACCTGGGTGACGTTAGCGGCAAACGCGCCTTCAAACGGAATCATATGGTAATCGAAGTTGCCGCCGGGGTACGCTTGGTCGCGGCCATAGCTGAAGTGCGGGTCCCAGCCGTCTTTCTGCGGGCCGCCGCCGGGGAAGTGCTTGACCATGCAGGACACGCTTTCCGCGCCGAACTCCGCGCCCTGGAAGCCGCGAATATAGGCGGCGGTCAGTTTTTTGGACAGTTCCGCATCTTCGCCGAAGGTGAAGCCCATGCGCGACCAGCGCGGTTCTGTCGCCAGGTCGGCCATGGGGTGCAGGGCGGTGCGGATGCCCACGGCCAGATATTCCTGCCGGGCGACGTCGCCGAACTGCTCCACCAGGGCTTCGTCGCCGGTGGCTGCCAGTCCCAATTGGGAGGGCCACTGCGAGAAATCTTCGGTGAAGACGCCGGCGCCGGGATTGTAGACGGCGCTGTGGCGCGGGTCGGTGCTGATGGTGACGGGGATGCCCAGGCGCGTGCCTTCGGCCATCTTCTGGATTTTGTTATACCAGCGGGCCAGGGCGTCGGCGGGCGCGGACTGCACGATGTTGAAGTGGTTGATGTGGCGGTTGACGACCAGTTCCGAGGTGGCGGCGGACTGGATAAAGGTGGGCGTTTCGTGCAGATCGCCGTTCTTTTTGCCGTCGATCATGGGCTGCATCATGAGACCGGCTTTTTCCGCCAGCGTCATCTGGCTCAACAGATCCGCCACGCGCACTTCAATGGGGCGGCGCGGATCTTCGTAGTCATCTAAACGGCCGTTTCCGTTCAAATCCCGAAACACCATGCCATCTACTTCCAGCAAAGGCGCATCCTCACTCAGTTTGCTCACGTTGCGCTGCGTACTGAGCTTGAATTTGAGCAGGATTGCCACTGCTACGGCCGCCACGAGACCAACGAGACCAAGTATAACGATTGTGATTGATTTGAAGACTTTCATATTCACCATCTCCTGTTTTTGAATGGTTTTGGTGCTTTGGGTTTCCCTCGGATTCGTGTCATGCTGAACGAAGCATCCCCGTTCTTTCTTGAATTTTTCGGGCAAAACTGCCCCCTCGGTGGTCACCGAGACCATGCTTTTTTGGAAAACTGCCCCCTCGGTGGTCACCGAGACCATACTTTTTTGGGAAACTACCCCCTCGGTGGTCACCGAGACCATACTTTTTTGGGAAACTGCCCCCTCGGTGGTCACCGAGACCATACTTTTTTGACCAACTGACCCTAGTTGAACAGGCCAGCTTTATCCTTAACAAATACGCGGCAACTGCTCCCCAATCTGCATGGCGATGACGCGGGTGCCGCCGATGCCGGTGCGGGCGGTGAGCATCCCGGGATGCTGCGCCACGACCTTGCCGATGATGGCGGCGTCTTGCCCCAGTGGATGCGCCTGCATCGCCGCCAGGACAGCCTCGGCGGACGATTCGGGCACAATCGCCAGCAGTTTGCCCTCGTTGGCGACAAAGATGGGGTCCATGCCCAACAGTTCACAAGCGGAAGAAACGGCCGTTTTCACCGGTATCTTGCTCTCATCCAGCACAATGCCCACCTGGGAAGCCTGGGCAATCTCGTTCAGCGACGAGGCCGCGCCGCCCCGCGTGGGGTCGCGCAGGACGTGGACATCGGGGCAAACGGCGAGAATGTCGGCGACCAGGCCATTCAGGGCGGCGGTGTCGCTTTCGATGGTCGTCTCGAATTGCAGCCCCTCGCGCACACTCATGATCGCCATGCCGTGGTCGCCCAACGTGCCGCTGACGATGACCACGTCGCCCGCCTGGGCGCGGTGCGGGCCAATGTCAATACCATCCGCGATGAGGCCGATGCCGCTGGTGTTGATGAAAATGCCGTCGCCGTGGCCTTTGTCCACCACCTTGGTGTCACCGGTGACGAGCTGCACGCCGGCAGTTTTGGCCGCCACCGCCATGCTCTCCACAATCGCGCCCAACTGCGCCAGCGGCAGCCCTTCCTCGATGATGAAGCCGACGCTCAGGAACAGCGGCACAGCCCCGCTCATGGCAATGTCGTTGACGGTGCCGTTGACTGCCAGTTCGCCGATGTTGCCGCCGGGAAAGAATAACGGCCGTACCACAAAGGAGTCGGTAGACATGGCAATGCGGCTGCCGTTGAGGTTGAGAACCGACGAGTCGCCCAGGTTGGCTAAGGCATCGTTGGCAAAAGCAGGCACAAAGAGGTGTTCGATCAGTTCGGCGGACAGTTTGCCACCGCCGCCGTGGCCCATCACGATGTTGGCATAGTCGCGGAGGGGCATGGGGCAGGTCCAGCCTTCAAAGTTGAGAGTTTTTGTCATGGTTGAAAGATGAAGATTAATGATTGAAGATCAAAGATTGGAACGCAAACGTCAATCTTCAATCTTTAATCTTTCTAGACTCCTATACTCCTATACTGTCTAATGTTATGAATCTACCGTATTGGTAATATGCCGCGCAGGCGCCTTCGCTGGAGACCATGGTGGCGCCGAGGGGATTGCGCGGGGTGCATTCTTTGCCGAAGGCGGGGCACTGATTGGGCTTGAGCAGTCCTTGCAGCACTTCGCCGCTGTGGCAGAGTGGGGATTCGGCGGTGTGGATGTCACTGACGTCGAACTTGTTTTCGGCGTCGAAGGCGGCGTATTTTTCGCTCAGTTTCCAGCCACTTTGCGGGATTTCGCCGATGCCGCGCCAGGTGCGGTCGGTGACCTGGAAGATGTCGGCGAGCATTTTTTGGGCGGGAAGGTTGCCTTCGCGCTGGACGGCGCGGGCATAAGCATTTTCTACGGAGGAACGGCCGTTTTCCAACTGCTGTACCGTCTGCCGAATCCCTTCCAAAATATCCAGCGGCTCAAAACCGGTCACCACAATAGGCACGTGGAATTTTTCCACCAGCGGCTCGTACTGCCAGGTGCCCATCACGCTGCACACGTGGCCTGCCGCCAGGAACGCCTGCACCCGGTTGCTGGGCGAACTTAGTATTGCTTCAATGGCGGGCGGCACCAGCACATGAGACACCAGAATGGAGAAGTTGGTCAGCCCCAGCTTTTGCGCCTGGAAAACGGCCATGGCATTGGCCGGCGCCGTCGTCTCAAAGCCGATGGCGAAGAACACCACCTCTTTAGCCGGGTTTTCCTGGGCGATTTTAACGGCGTCCAGCGGCGAATAGACAATACGGATGTCGCCGCCTTCGCTTTTGACGCGGAACAAATCTTGGCGGCTGCCGGGCACGCGCACCATGTCGCCAAAGGAGCAGAAAATCACGCCGGGACGGGCGGCAATCGCCAGCGCCTTGTCGATGATTTCCAGCGGCGTCACGCACACCGGGCAGCCGGGACCGTGGATTAACTCGATTTTGTCCGGCAGAAGCTGGTCGATGCCGTTGCGGATAATAGAATGGGTCTGCCCGCCGCACACTTCCATGATAGCCCAATGTTGAGTCGTAATGCGGTGGATCTCCTCGAACAGCTTTTGCGCCAGTTCGGGATCGCGGAATTCGTTTAAATATTTCATAGGGAAGGAAGATGAAAAGATTAAAGATTGAAGATTAATGAGTGGCGTTTGCCGCAATTCTTTAATCTTTAATCATCAATCTTTAGTTTTCAGCAGCCTCTTCGACGCCCAACTCTTCCCCCAACGCCCCAATTTCTTCAAGCAGGGCCAGGGTTTCCAGAGCGGAGGCTTCGTCTAGCTTGGTGATGGCGAAGCCGACGTGGATGATGGTGTAGTCGCCTATGCCGACTTCGGGCACGTATTCCAGGCAGGTCTCTTTGACGATGCCGCCAAAATCCACTTTGCCCATGCGGGTGCCGTTGCTGTCGTAAATCTCAGTTACTTTTCCAGGGATGCCTAAGCACATTTTTTATTCTCCGTATTCCGTAATTCGTAAACCGTATTCCGTAAACCGTAATCCGTATTCCGTGACGGCTCACGGTTCACGGCACGGTTCACGGCTCACGACTCACGGCTTGTAAATAACCGCCTGTCCAAGCGCTAAACCGCCGTCGTTGGCGGGGACCAGGTGATGGGTGAAACTTTCAAAGTCTGCTGCATGGAGCCGGGTGATGGCTTTTTCGAGGAGGGTGGCGTTTTGGAAGACGCCGCCGCTGAGGGCCACCTGATTGATTCCGGTTTGGTCGCGCAGGATGTGGCTGAGCTGCAAAATGAGGTCAGCCACTGCATTGTGAAACTTAGCCGCTATGATAGCCGTTTTAACGCCTTTTTGCACATCGGCGGCGAGGGCGGCAAACAGCGGTGTCGGGTCGATCTCATAAGATTTTAACCGCGGAGAGCGCGGAAGGCGCGGAGAAAAACCTTCTTGATTATCTCCGTGACTCTCTGTGTCTTCTCCGTGACTCTCCGTGTCACTAATTCTAAACCGATAGCTTTCCGCCACGGTGGGATCGACGAGAGATTCGAATTCGATGGCGGCCTGGGCTTCGTAGGTGACGGTTTGGCGGATACCAGGGAGGGCGGCGGCGGCGTCGAAGAGGCGGCCCATGCTGCTGGTGGGTATGCTGTTCAGTCCGGTTTCTAGCTGTTTGCGGATGACGCCCAACTCAACGGCCGTTATCCCCCGCACGCATGGCAAATCC
>JAWOGU010000630.1:0-7717 GCA_046496595.1 Chloroflexota bacterium | reverse complement strand
GGGTACTAATTGTTTGTTTTGTTCATCCATTTTCAGAGTATAACATAAAATTTCAAACCGTGTACATACGCTTGAAGTATGTACGGTTAGTTGGAAGGGAAATTGAGGGAGAAAACGGCCGTTTCCACCACAAATCAGTTGAGAACCACCGCTAAACCGTTTACAATCCAGTCGCCCATCAATAAAAACTTTCATCAAAAGGAGTTCTCATCCATATGCAAGACATCCTGAACCATCTCCTTCAAGAAGAAAAAGAACTGCAATTCTCCCACTTCAACGAAGATACCGCCTGGGCGCTGGGCAGCCAGTTCGTGCAACACGCCATCGCCCACAATCTGCCCATCACCATCGACATCACCCGCGGCAGCCAGCAGCTCTTCCACGCCAGCCGGCCTGGCGCCTCCGCCGACAACGACGAGTGGGTCAAACGCAAAGTGCGCCTGGTCAACCGCTTTGGGCACAGTTCCTTCTACCTGGGGCAGCTTCTTAAAAGCCAGGGGAAATCGATCGAAGAAATGTTTTTGCTGCCCGAAAGCGACTACGCTCCCCACGGCGGCTGCTTCCCCATTCTCATCAAAAACACCGGCATGGTCGGCGCCATCACCGTCTCCGGCCTGCCCCAAGAAGAAGATCACAAAATGGTCGTTCAGACCATCCGCGCATTTTTAGCCGACTAGTATCCGTGGTCTGTGGTCCGTTTTCCGATTACCAAGTACAGGTACCAGTTAACCTTAAACCAGGAGAAAAACATGACACTCAATCCGGTTATCTCAAAACTAGGCCGCCGCCTGCGCCTCGCCGTCATTGGCGGCGGACCCGGCTCCTTCATCGGTGAAATGCACCGGCTGGCGGCCCGCATGGACGGCCGTTATGAAATCATTGCCGGCGTTCTCTCATCCAATCCGGAACGCGCCCGGCAGGCAGGGCTGGAGCTTGGCTTCGCCGCCGACCGCGCCTACACCGACGTACCCGCCATGCTCACCGCCGAAGCCGCCCGCCCGGACGGCGCAGACGCTGTCGCCATCATGACGCCCAACGACAGCCATTACGAATACGCCACGGCCGCCTTAACGCTGGGCTTCGACGTAATCTGCGACAAACCGATGACCAATACCCTGGCAGAAGCCGAAGCGCTGCATGAAAAAGTGCTGGAAACCGGCCTGATTTTCTGCCTGACCCACAACTACACCGGTTACCCCATGATACGGCAGGCCAAAGCCATGGTCGAGGCCGGAGAACTGGGTACCATCCGGCTGGTGCAGGTGGAATATGTGCAAGGTGGCAAAGCCAACGAAAACAAGCCGGATCCCACCGGCCCGGACATGCCCTGGCGCTACGATCCGGTGCGCGGTGGCCCCTCCCTGGTTATGGGCGACATTGGCACCCACGCCCATAACCTGACACGCTTCATCACCGGTCTGGAAGTGGCGGAAGTAGCGGCGGAAGTAGGCGCCATCGTGCCCAACCGCCAGATCCATGACTTTGGCGGGGCGCTGCTGCGCTTTGACAATGGCGCGCGCGGCAGCTTTTGGGTCACACAGGCGGCGGCGGGCGTGGAAAACTGCCTGCGCATCCGCGTCAGCGGCGCTCAGGGCAGCCTGGAATGGATGCAGGAAGTTCCGCAACTACTAACCTTTAAACCGCTCAACGCCCCAGCGCAAACCCGCACGCCAAACGGTCCTGGCACGCTGCCGCTCACAGCCCATTCCTGCCGCATCGTGGCGGGTCATCCCGAAGGGTTTCCAGAAGGGTTCGCCAACATCTATGCCGATGCCGCCGAAACAATCGCCGCCCGGCGTTCCGGGCAAACGCCCAATCCGCTGGCGCTCTATTTCCCAAACTCATGGGACGGGCTGCAAGGCGTGCGTTTTGTGCACAGTGTGATGGCGTCTAACGATGCCAATGGGGCCTGGACGGCGTGTTGAGGTTAAGAAGGCAGGCTACATCAAAGGCGGCAAAATCGGTCCGGCTTTACTGGGCTTGCCCACCAACTGCGGCAAATAAGTCTCGAATGTGTGCATAAACGGCACACAGCTTGCCAGGGACAACAGGGTAATGTAACAACCAACAAGCGCACACTCCCTCAAGAACAAGGCTTGTTTTAAGGTTTTATGAGGTAAATAGCTTCGGTTTGCCAGGTTGCAGGCAATTATGAGACAATTTATAAGATCGTCTTGGATGTTTCTCGGCGAAACACTTACTTAAAAAGGATGTAAGCGACAAATGACTAAACGTGTAAAACCACGCTCCCGTACCTCTCAAAAACAGGAAAGAAAAACGAACTGGCTGCTTATGGGCGGTATTATCGGCGTAGGCGTCATCACTCTTTTTGCCCTGCTGGCCCTCTCCCTGCAAGGTCCAGGCGCTCCTACTCCAGTGCCAACTCCTGGCCCCAGTCTGGTTCTGCAAAACTATTGTGAGCAAAATCCGGACAATTGCATGGCCGATGGTTCAGCCGATGCGCCTGTTACCATCGTCGAAATATCTGATTATGGCTGCGGACATTGTAAAAACTTCAACCTGAGTACAGGCCAGATCTTAAAAACACAATATGTTGACAGCGGGCAGGTACGCTGGTTCACTGTGCCCTACGCCTTAAGCGGTCAGTTCGGCGACCTGCCGACAGCGCCATCAGCCAATGCCGCTATGTGCGCCGCTGAACAAGGCGCTTTTGAGCCATACCACCTGGCCTTGTTTGAAAACCAAGGCACCAACGCCTTTAACACTGAAGCGGGTTTCATGAGCGCCGCCGCTGCCCTGAATCTGGATACTGAAGCTTTCCAGAGCTGTCTGGATGACGGCCGTTATAACGATATCATCTTGCAAAATGTCCGAGAAGCCAACAACGCCGGCGTCAACAGCACCCCCTCGTTCTTTATCAATGGACAGCTCATTCGTGGCAACGCGCCTATTGAGAACTTCCAACAAGTCATTGAAGCCGAACTAAGGTCCTAAAGGCGCAATGCGTATTCCACAAGACTGGCAAATACGAATTATTCAACTGCTGGCCATCCCCGGCATCATCATCGCCTATTACCTGCTGCTGTACCACAACGGCGATTTGTACAGCATCTGTGAACCAGGTGGTTTTGAAGATTGCGGCATCGTCAGCGGACCGGGCGCTCGCTATGCCTCGGTTGGTCCCATCCCGGTGGCGCTTATCGGCCTGGTGGGTTACATCGTCATCTTTTTAACCGTATGGCTGGCGGAATGGCTGGATGTGGTCGAAAACTATATCCCGGAAATTATGGTCGGCCTGACCGGCATTGCTTTTCTCTTTTCTACCTACTTAACGATTTTAGAAATAGTGGTCATCCATGCCTACTGCCGCTACTGCTTAATGTCGGCTGGCATCATTACCATCATGCTCATACTGGCAGTCAGCTATCTGCTCAAAGTAAACAAACAGAGCGAGTAACAGAAGAACTCCCAGAATCAATATTTTCTGGGAGTTCTTTTAATCAGGAGGAAGTCATGAAATTGGAACTGGTGCGAGACTGGATGTCGCGTGACGTGGTCACGATTTCGCCAGAAGCGCTGCTCTCAGACGCCCAACAACTGATGACAGCACATCAAATCAGACGGCTGCCGGTGGTGGAGAACGGCCGTTTAGCCGCCATCCTCACCGCCAACGACATCAAAAACGCCATCACCATCGACAACCGTTCACACCTCACAGTCTCCCTGGTTGCCAGCCCCCAGCCCATCACCGTCAGCCCGGATAACACCATTGGACACGCCGCCCAAACCATGCTAGACAACAAAATCAGCGGCCTCCCTGTCCTCGATGCTCAGCAAAACCTCGTCGGCATCATCACAGAATCAGACATATTTCGACTGGTCGTTCACGGCTGGGCGCGCGCCCAAGACGATCCGCCAGCCCCTTTTGCCCATTACGGTCATAAATAACCTCCCCAGAAAAGGAACAACCTCATGGAATTTGGAGTCCCTCGAGAAATCCGCGATCTAGAAATGAGAGTCGGGTTAACCCCGCCTGGCGTACTCGCCTTAACCGAGGCCGGACACTCAGTTTACGTGGAAAGAGACGCCGGCTTAGGTTCCGGTTTCACCGATGAACACTACAGGCAGGCAGGCGCCCAAATCGTCTATTCCACCGCCGAAGCCTATGGTCGCGCCGACGTCGTCACTAAAATCGCGCGTCCCACCGCCGCCGAACACCGCCTCTTTCGCACAGGGCAGATCATTTGCTCCTTCCTGCACCTGCGCGTCGCCTCACCAGACCTGCTC
Organism: Chloroflexota bacterium; assembly: GCA_046496595.1. GTDB lineage: Bacteria > Chloroflexota > Anaerolineae > Promineifilales > Promineifilaceae. Next base: position 3,469 of record JAWOGU010000630.1, on the reverse strand, counting down.
TCTGCGCTCACCGAACATGAAATCACCGCCATCTCATACGAAGAACTGGAAGAAGATGACGGCGTCCGCCCTGTCCTCCTGCCTGCCAGCGAAATAGCCGGTCGCATGGCCCCTATTATTGCTGGCGAGTTATTACAAAGCGGGCAAAGCCTGCCAGGCCAACAAGGTTTGGGCATCCTCATGAGCGGCATACCCGGCGTGCCCGCCGCCGCCGTTGTTATCCTGGGGGCTGGCGTCCTGGGCAGCAATGCCGCCCGTAGTTTCATAGGCCTGGGCGCAGAAGTCACCGTGATTGGTCGAGATGTGCGTCACCTTCGTAAAATTGAAGACCAACATGGCGGCAAAGTCACCACCATGATCGCCAATGAATACAACCTCAAACGCGCTGTCCGCTTTGCAGACGTATTAGTCGGCGCTGTTTTGGATACCGGCAAACGAGCGCCTATGCTCGTTTCTCGAGATATGATCCGCAGTATGCGTCCTGGTTCTATCGTCATCGATTTCTCCATCGACGAAGGCGGCTGTATTGAAACAAGCCGCCCCACCACCCTACGCGATCCGATTTATATCGCAGAAGGCGTTATCCATCACTGCGTACCCAATATCACATCCGCCGTGGCACGCACCACCAGCTATGCCATCACCAACGCTGCCCTGCCATACCTGCTTACCATTGGAGAACTGGGTCTCCTAAACGCTGTCCGAAAAAGAAACGACATCCTCAGAGGCATCGTCCTCCATTATGGCAAACTGGCTCATCCCGACATCGCCGCCACATTAGGCCGCGAACTAGAAATCAGCCTCTCCCCTGGAAATGCAGCCTTCAAGGAAATCACAAGATGAATTGGAACACACTCTATCGCGATAAAGTAACCAGTGTGCATGACGCCTTGAGCGTCATCGAATCCGGTAATAGAATCTACATTGGCGGCGGCGCAGGTGTACCTGTTCAACTGACGCAGGGGTTGACCCAACGCGCCCCGGAATTAAGAGATGTTGAATTAACCCATATCCTCACTTTTGCGGAGGCCCCCTATTGCAAACCAGAATACCAGAAAAGTTTTCGGGTCAATGCTTTGTTTATTGGACACAATGTAAGAACCGCTGTCCATGAAGGGCGTGCTGATTTTACGCCAATCTTCCTACACGAAATTCCTGGGCTGTTCAAGAACGGGATTTTGCCAATAGATGTTGCCCTCATTGCCATATCTCCGCCCGATGAGCATGGGTTTTGTAGTTTTGGGGTTGAAGTTGGCACCACCAAACCAGCCGCTGAATCCGCCAAAGTCATCGTCGCCGAAGTAAACCAAAAAATGCCACGGACACTGGGTGACAGCTTTATTCATTTAAGCCGCATCCAACATATTGTGGAAACAGATTACCCAATACCGGAAGCGCCGCAAGGAGGCAGCACCCCGGAGCATCTGCAAGTAGGCGCTCACATTGCCGCCATGATTCCGAATGGCGCTACTTTGCAAATGGGCATTGGCAGCATTCCAGATGCCGTACTTCAGAATTTGGGCGATCATAAAGATTTGGGTATTCATACGGAGTTGTTCTCAGATGGCGTTGTTAAGATGGTGCAGTCCGGCGTTATTACCTGTTCGCAAAAGACATTCCATCCGGGCAAAATTGTGGCTGGTTTTCTCTTTGGCACTCAGTTATTGTATGACTTCATCCACAACAACCCGCTTATCGAACTGCATCCAACCGACTACGTCAACGATCCTTTTAATATTGCCCGCAACAACAACATGGTAGCCATTAATTCTGCGGTAGAAATCGACCTGACGGGGCAGGTATGCGCCGACTCCATGGGGCCGCGCCTCTACAGCGGCGCCGGTGGACAGGTTGATTTTATTCGCGGCGCGGCCCGTTCCAAGGGGGGGCTGCCTATTATTGCGCTGTTGTCCACGGCTCGTCATGGTGAGGTCAGCCGCATTACGCCCATGCTCAACCGAGGCGCAGGCGTAGTAACGACGCGCAATGACGTGCATTACGTAGCGACGGAGTATGGCGTAGCCCTGCTGTATGGCAAGTCCATTCGGCAGCGCGCTCAAGCGTTGATCAATATCGCCCATCCGAAATTCCGTGACGAGTTGACTTTTGAGGCGCATAAGTTGGGATATATCTAGAAGTCTAACAAACAGGTTTTGCCGATTGCGCTGTAGCCGCGATTTCTTATCGCGCTTAACGGCGCGGGATAGGGATATGAAAAAAGAAGACTACAAAAGTCTGGAGACTTTTGTAGTCTTCTTTGGCGCAAACTTCAAAAGCCTGAACGGTTACCTTGCCACTTTAAACAATCGCGGTACACGGCCGTTTAGACAACCTATACTAATCTTTGTTAAGGGGATGCACGGCCGTTTTGTGTCAGGTAGAATAGCTTTGTGATGAATAGACGAATGGGTGATTGGCAGCGGAGGCGAGTGACGAACAGGCTTTTGTATTCGCCTCCACAACGTTTGTTTGAGTCCTCTTTACCGGGCTTATCTCAACGTACCTCCATCCTTACCACAACCAAATAAACGCTTAAACAACTCCCATTATCAACATCTGTAATGGGAGTTGTTTTTTCACAAGTACTTGTTTTTATGGGAGAACCATATGTCTCAAGAGGAATTTGTCACAACGGCCGTTTCGACAGGCTCAAGGCAAGCCGTTTCCACCTCCACCAACGTTTGCATCATCGTCATCCCCCGGTTGGAGAATGGGCAGACAAACGGCCGTTCATACGTTCAGGCCGCTTGTCAACTTGGCTACACGCAATTACAAGACTGTCACGTCGCCCGGCTCTACTTCTTGCAAGGCAGCCTCACGGTACAAGACGCCATACGGCTGGCAGATGAACTCCTGGTCGATCCCGTTACAGAAGAATGGATAATGGTCAATGGTAATCGTTCAACGGTAATTGACGGGACTTCCCGATTAATAAATAACCATTTACCAATAACCGTTAACCATTTTATCGAGGCCACACTCGATCCCGGCGTTACCGATCCACCTGCCGAAAACCTCGTCAAAGCCGCCCGCCTTCTGGGCGTCAGCGGCCTGGAGCGCGCCGCCACCGGTCACCGCTTCTTCCTCAGCGGCCAAATAGACGCCGCCACCCTGCCGCAAATCGCCGCCGAAATCTTCGCCAATCCAGTCGTACAGCGGTTCACCCTCAACAAGGCCATCGAACCTCCATTTTTCCCTTTTCAGGGTATTGATGATACTGTTGAGTCTATTTCACTACGCGAAGCTGAGAGCGAAACACTCCTCGCCATCAGCAAGGAGCGCCGCCTGGCGCTGGATTTGGCCGAAATGCAAGCGGTGCAAGCCTACTTCCGGTTAGAAGAGCGCGAACCGACCGACGTGGAACTGGAAATGATCGCCCAGACCTGGAGCGAACACTGCGTGCATAAAACCTTCCGCGCCAAAATTGATTACACCGGGCCTGACGGCAAAACGGAAACCATCGACGGCA
>JAWOGU010000614.1:0-11137 GCA_046496595.1 Chloroflexota bacterium | reverse complement strand
GAAGCACAATTTAGCATCGATGAAGCGCAAAAAATCCTGGCCCAGCGCACCTACACCCTGGTTTTCTTTGGTGGTACCGGAGTGGGCAAAAGCACCCTGATCAACGCCCTGTTAGGCCGTAACTTACTGCCGTCTGGCGCGGTAACGGCCGTTACCGGCACCATCGTCTACATCGAGCAGGCCAAAGAAGGCGAAGCCGAATCTCTCGTCCTCAGCTACTGGAGCCGCGACGAATTCGTGCAGCGCGTGCGCCGCCTCTGCCAGCTTGCCGAACTCGACGGTTTCGACATCTCCAATCAAGGAGAGCGTGACCAGGCGGAAGAAGCCATCAAAGCCATCATGGAAGAAGGCAAAAACTCCGCCAAAACAGGACGAGACGAATATCTTGAAATTCTGCTCGACTGCATCACCTCCTACGAAAACAACAAAGAACTGTTCAAAGCCGGTACCCCACCGCCCGTCAGCTTGCCGCTGGAAGATGATGCTTCCCTCAAGCACCTGCGCGAAGACGGCTTCAAAGGCTCTGCCCAACGGCAAATCCGCCTCATCAAATCGGCCGCCTTCCGCATTCAGCCCAAAACGGGCGTGCCCAACCTGCTCATGAATGGCTACCTGCGCATCGTAGACGTGCCCGGCTTGGGCGCGGGCATGAAACTGCACGAAGCCATCACCCTGGAAGAAATGAAACGCGAACACGCCATGATCGTGCTCGTCACCGACGCCGGCCGCCAGCGCGTTGATGAGATGAAATCGCTCTCCGCCGTCAACTGGATCAAAGAAAACCGGCTGCACGGCCTTACCGGCGGCGATCTCGACGAAGCCGCTTCTAAAATCTTCCTGGCTGTCAACGGCGGCAACGTGCGCCAGGCCTTCGACCGGCTCAACTCCGGCCTGCCGGAAGCCGAACTAGAAGTGAAGGAAGTCACCCGCTACATTGCCCCCAACTACTGGGAAAAGTACCGGGACCGCGGCCACAACCGCCCCTACTTCCTTGTCATGGCCCCATCCGCCCTGTACGTGCAAGACCCGGAAAACGCACCCTCGGAATTCGCCAGCGAAACCGAGCGCATTCTCAAAGTCTTCAAAGATCAATTGGGCAACGTAGACGGCGATCCGCTGGATCCGGCCACGGCCGAAGCGCTCATGGGCCTCAGCGAAGTGGCGCTGCTGCGAGAGCGGCTTGTCGATTTCATCAAAACAGAACGAGTGCGCGGCCAACTGCGCGAAGCTTCCACCCGCATCCGCAACGCGCTGCAATCGCTGCGCTTTTACTATGAAAAACAACTGGCAGCCCGCGGCGTCTATCCGCCGTTCGCCAACAGTTGGGAACTCTTGCAAGAGCGCCGCTTTGAAAACGTGCTGCTACGCCAGCAGAAAGAACTGCCCCGCGCCTTCCACAACGCCCTGCTGGAACTGAGTATGCGCACCAACAGCGACGGCCGTTTCCGCAGCCTGCTCCGTCCTACCCTGGATGGCGTCAAAGGCATGGTACGCGACAGCGTCAACCGTGAGGTAGACAACCTGCTGGAAAGCTACGGCACCGAGCATTGGGACGACCGCGACGTGACCTACGACAATCTGATTTGGGGCAGCAGCGGCATCGAAATCCCCATCAAACGCATCCTGTTCCAGGTGGAACTGATCATGCAGGATTCCGTGTCCCAGTTCATGCCGGAAGTAGCGGACGTGATGGGAGCCGAATTGCAGCGTACGCTCGAAGCCCACGAGTTGTTAAGCCGTTTGGAACGCGCCAGCTACTCGCAGGAATACACCTACACCCTGCCCGGCGCGTCCGAGGAAGCGCTCACGTTGGCAGGGGCTTACAACACCGTCATCAACCGCGTCGGCGCAAACTTCCGCCACATCTGCCGCCAGGCGACCATGTACGAGCTAATGAAACCGACCCGCTCCGTCGTCAAGCAGTTGGAAGAAGGTGAACAGCAGTTGGCGCTGCCTTCCAACGAACGGCTGCTGGACGTGGCCCTGCTGGGTCCGGAAGCGGTCCGCCGTGAAATCGCCGCCAGCCAGCCAGCGCCCAGTGGAAACAGCAGCAGTCAGGCAACGGCCGTTGCTGAACCGGAAGAAGAGTTCTCCATCAACATCCTGGACGAACCGGTCGGTCCATCTGCTTCAGATTTCGACATCAGCTTCCTGGGCGGCGAACCTGCCCCGGCTGTTGTGGAAGCGCCGGAACTGGAAGCCAGCTACGCCGACCTGCTCGACAACGTCGCCGTCAAAGTGAACCGCATCTTCGCCGCCATCATCGACGACCTCTTCAGCGACGACGAACTGCTGCCCCGCCTGCGCCGTCTCTTCTGGCTGGAAGCCACCAAAGCGGAACGCGACTTTAACAACCTGATCGTCAAACCCATGCTCAAGCAGCACGACCGCAACCTGCAAGACCCCGCCCTGCGCGAAGCCATGGAAATCGATCTGGAATCCGTCTCCGACCTGGAAGAATTGATGCGCGTGTGGGACGGTCTGCACAAAATTGAAACCAGTCTGGTCATTTAGTTTTTCGCAGACCTGGCAGGTTTTTAGAAACCTGCCAGGTCTGCTTTGAAAGGAGCTTTTACAATGTCAGAAAGCGACGTTTTTGGAAGTGTCATGAGTATGTTTTTCATGCTTTGCGTGATGCTGCCGTTTTTTATTTTGTATGTCTGGAGCATTATTTGGGCCTATAAAGACGCCAACGAACGCGGCAAATCTGGCTGCCTGGTGGCCCTGCTTGTCTTCTTGTTGTCCTGGCCTGTGGGTCTCATCATCTGGCTCATTTTCCGACCCGGCAAAGTCAATTCACCATCCCACGCTGGGAAGGTGGTAGACGAAGATGAGTATCCGGACCCGAACGACTATAAATAAATAATTAGTGAACAGTGTACAGTGAACAGTAAACAGTGAAGAACTGACTACTGTACACTGTACACCGTACACTGTTTACCGCTGAGGAAAAAATGGGAGAATCTGCTGCAAAGCTCATTCAAAGCATAGACAACCAACATCTGGCCTTGTTTGCCCAACGCCTGGGGAACTGGCTAATGGCTAAATCGGTATCGGAAACGGAAGAAACGGCCGTTTTCACCGAATCCCGCGCCAAAGCCTTGTTCAAAGTAACCAACACCGCTGACGACGCCACCTTGCATGATTTCGCCCGCCTTTTGGAACAAGAAACGGCCGTTCGTATTGCGCTCTACACCATCCTCAAAGACGGCGATTTGGCTGACAACAACGAGGTCGCCGCCCTGGCTGCGGTCTCGTCCCAATCCGAAATCGAACCTCAAAAATCAGAAATTAACTGGTTATCGCTCATCATGGCTGCTTACGCCTGGAAAAACGGCTACCCGCTCCATCAACTCGATCCAGCCACGCCGCCGGAAGCCTACAGCCCGGCAGGCCAAACCGTCAAACGAACCGCCCACTTCCTGCGCCAGCAAATTCAACGCAGCCCCACCGAGCGCGACAAATTCATGCGCAAATTGGCCTACAATCCGGCAGACGCCACAGGCGGATCTGCTACCCTGGATACCTTACAGTCGGCCCAAACACAACCGCCTTTGCCGCCCTACTACCGGCCTCCCATTCCCGTCAACTACCCGGAAGTAGCCCGCGACACCGTTTCCATCAACGAAAACGATGCCGGGCGAGAGCAGACCCCGCCGCCGGCGCGCAGCAGCGCCATCACCATCACCGAAGATGACATCAATCCGGAACCACTGTCCGGCGGCGTCACCCGTATGCCCACGATTCGCATTACCAGCGATCAGATCGCGCCATCCGCGCCGGGCACGCAGGTGATTACGCCCAACAGCGGGGCGGCCGCTCAGACCAATTTCACAACGGCCGTTCGCCAGACATTCGGCCGCAAAGAACCCCTGGCCAGCACCAAGCTGCGCATCCTGGTGCAGGAATATCCGGACGGACCCGGTCTCTATGGGCTGCAAGTGCGCGTCACCTGTCAGGGCGTCAAGAGCCACGTTGCCGGCACCACCAACCGCGAAGGCAAGTTCCTCTGCGAACTGCCGGTGCGCGTCAATTCTGGTCTGACTTACGACGTGGACGTGACCTGGCCGCGTGAAATGAACAACGAAATCGAACGCAAATCGATCACGCTCAACGCAGATCGCACCGAATTCACATTACCCTTTTACCGGAAACTAAGTGCAGAAGGATGAGTGATCGGTTAAAAATTACGGTTGATGATCTGGAACCGGCCGGTATCGCCCCCATAGCCGAGGCAATGGTAACGATCACGCTGGATGATTTAACGGCCGTTCCGCCTCAGCCATCCACCACACCCGACCTGGATGCTCTAGAAACCCTGATGTTCAACCTGGTTAACGCCGCCCGCCGGGAACATACCCCTCGCTGGCTACCCACCAATCAACTGAAATGGCATCCTGGCCTGGCAGCCATCGCCCGCGGCCATTCCGCCGACATGCTCAAACGGCAGTATGTGGAACACCGCTCGCCGGACGGGCTGGATGCCGGACAACGCATCTCGCGCTACGGCATTCAATACCTGGCCTGCGGCGAAAACATCGGTATCGTCTACGGGGCTACCAGCCACGGCAGCGCTGGCATTTACCAGATTCAAAACACATTTCTAAACCAGCCGCGCGGCCTCACCAATCACCGGGGCAACCTGCTTAACCCGGTTTGGACCCACGTCGGCATCGGCATCGCCTACGCCGGCAGCGGCGCACTCGTCGCCACCCAAAACTTCATCTCAACCCTATAGTACGCGACCATCAGACTAACCGACTAAAGGACTACACAACTTTATGACCGAAACCACTGAAACCATCATTATCACCGACCCTGACAAAGATCGCTACCACACCTTTGGCTACATCAGTTGGTGGCAGCAAGAAACCGTGCGCAACGCCACCGTACTGGTCGTGGGCGCCGGCGCTTTGGGCAACGAAGTACTCAAAAATCTGGCGTTGATGGGCATCGGCAACCTCCTGATCGCCGACTTCGACACCATCGAAGACAGCAACCTCAGCCGCTCCGTGTTGTTCCGCGAAACGGATAACGGCCGGCGCAAAGTAGACGCCGCCGCCGCCGCCGTCAAGGCGATCAACCCGGACGTCAACGTTAAAGCGTGGCACGGCGACATCAACTTTGAACTGGGCATGGGCGTTTTTCGCCATGTAGATGTCATCGTGGGCTGTCTGGATAACCGCGAAGCGCGGCTGTCCATCGACCGCTTCAGCCAGGCCGTCAACCGGCCCTGGGTAGATGGCGCCATCGAAGAACTGATGGGCATCGTGCGCGTCTTCTGGCCCGGCCGGGGCGCCAACTATGAAAGCACCCTCACCGACTACGACTACCAGATGATCAGCCTGCGCTACTCCTGCCCGCTGCTGGCGCGGCAAAATCTGCTCCAGGGCAAAGTGCCCACCACGCCCACCAGCGCCTCCATCGTGGCTGCCTTTCAAACACAGGAGGCGCTTAAAATCATCCACAACATGGAGGTGGAAGCCGGCGTGGCCCTGCTGATTAACGGCCTGACCAACGACATCTACAAAACAGAATATCCGGTCATCGCAGACCGGCTGCATCCGGCGCTGGACCCCATCATCGAACTGGCAGACATGAATTCTGAGAAGGCGACGCTGGCAGATGTGTTAACGGCCGTTCGCCGCGAACTCGGTCCCGAAGCCGTCCTGGAATTCAGCCATGAAATCGTCATCAGCATGGTCGATCCCAGCACCGATGAAGAAGAATTCATCTTCAAACAAATGGCCCGCCTCAATGAAAGCCAGCTTGCTTCCCCCATTACAGGCGTGCAGCGAGAAATGAAACTCACCCACCGCATCACCGGCGCCGAGGCCTACCTCGACCGCACCCTGGTGGAAATGGACTTCGCCCCGCTGAGCATCATTCGCGGCCGCAACGGTGATAAACTGGCCTATTTTGAAATTACCGGAGACAAAGACACCTTTCTTGTTTTCGAGTAGACAGTTACAATATTGCGTATCCCGTTTATGATGCGAAACGCAACTCAACGTAACGATTTACGTATAACCTTGTGATAAACGCTTAGACAACATTGGAGGCTAAAACAATGGCAAGCATAAAAGTTATTATTTACGATCCCACCGGTTCCAAAAAGACCCCGGTAGAACTCCCGGCAGACGTGCCCATGCGTCGTTTGATTCCGGCCCTCGTCAGCAAAATGGGGCTGCCCACCAACCAGGGCGCCAACCCCATAACCTATCGCCTGGACCACCGTTCATCCGGCAAACGTCTGTCCGAAGACGATTCCCTGGCCGCTGCCGGTGTGCAAGAAGACGATATCCTGAGCCTGTTCCCTGAAGTAACAGCAGGCTAATCTGTAAAGGCAAAATTCAGAAGGCAAAAAGCAAAATTATTTCTTCATTCTGCCTTTTGTCTTCTGCCCTTTATTTTTTTGAGGAAAGCATGTCATTTGACATTCGTGAAACCCGGTTACGCAACGATTACAAAAGCATCCGCGAACTGGTAAACCGGAGCGAATTTATTCGCGTACTGACCACAGACGGCGATCCACCGGAAAGGTATCTCATTCAATTCACCTGCCGCGGTGTGGAAAATATTAAAAGCAATGGCGATCCCATTCTGCGCGAAGATCATAAAGTCAGCGTCTACCTGCACGCCGAATACCCGTTAAAGCAGCCGCAGCTCAAATGGATGACGCCTATTTTTCATCCCAACATCCACGTCACCGGCGCGGTGTGTATCGGTGCCTGGTGGGCGGCCAAAACCTTAGACGAACTGCTGCTGACACTGGGCGACATGGTGACGTATAAAAACTACGATCCCCGCGACCCGATGAACTCGAAGGCAGCCTCGTGGGCGTTGCGCAACAAGAACCTATTTCCTGTCGATAATCGCAATCTAAAAGGATTATCGTTGGCAGACATGATCAAGCTGGGCGACACGGAGACGGAAGGCGATGACTTCGGCATCAACATCCTCTAAAACGGCCGTTTCCCCACCCACAACGCCCGAGACAGTTAACGAGACCACCCACCCTGGTATCCAACAACTGCCACAGAAACAACCTCCCGCTCTCAGCGAGCAGGCGGTGCTGCATGGCAAAGAACCAGGCCTGATTGTGCCCATCGTCAACCAGGCCGCGCTGGCCCAAATAGACGCCCACAGCCGCAGCAACACGCGCACCGAACTGGGCGGCGCGCTGCTGGGCCGCGCCTACCGGCATGAAAACAAAGTTTATCTCGCCATCGAAGCCGCTTTGCCGGCCGTCAGCGCTGATCACGGTCCCGTGCACTTTACCTTCAACGCCGACACCTGGAATCAGCTGCGCCTGGATCGCGAGCAAAAATATCCCAATCTGGAAATCGTGGGCTGGTTCCACACCCACCCCAACCTGGGCGTGTTTTACTCCGGCGACGACGTGGTGGTGCATTCAGCCGCCTTCACCCTGCCCTGGCACGTGGGACTGGTCTTCGACCCTGTGCGCCTGGAAGCCTGCTTCTTTGGCTGGCAGAACAGCGAGCTGGTTCCCTTTGCCGGCTTCTACGAACTGCTCGACGCGCAGGATACTCCGTTTGCCAACTGGCGTGTACCGCGCACCACCGTGTGGAAAGACACCTCAGAGGCAGAACTGGCTCAATCCCGGCGGCAGGCAGGCGACCCCACCACCGTCTATGCGCCGCCTGCCCTGAAACCCTCTTTTAATCCGGGCATTGGTTTAATTGTTGGCAGCCTGGGGCTGCTGTTGGCTTTGTTTATGCTCGTTGGCTGGGTGATTCCGCTGAACCAGCAGGTGAATCGGTTGGAAAATGTGGTGCTGGTGATGGCGGATGAGGCGCTGGCTGAAACCAATGCCGCCGCCTGCCCAGACCCCCGGCTGCGCATCCTGACGCCTATTTGGGGCGACCGCTATCAGCAAGGCGCGGTCATCCAGGTAATGGGCACGACAAGCCATCCGGACGCCGTTCGTTATCAGGTGGAAGAACGCCTCACCGGCGCCGAAAACTGGACCCTGCTCAACACCATCAACCGCAGCGCAAAGTTGAGCGAACTGGCGTCCTGGAACACCACCGACCTGTTGCCCGGCGTTTATGAACTGCGGTTAACGGCCGTTGATCGCAATAACATCCGCCTGGCAAACACCGCCCGCTGCGAAATTGCCATCGAACTGCTACCGTAAAAGTGGCAGAGTGGCAAAGTGGCAGAATACCCTGCAACTTTGCTGCTCTGCAACCCTTAAAACCACTGGACTAATAGACTATCCAACTAACAGACTACCGGACTAATCCCATGACTGATGAACTTGTTTATGCCGCCATCATCACCATTACCGCCCCCGGCTCCGGCGAATCCGCCCAGGTGACGGTGGTGCTGACCCCGCCCGATAACGTGACCGTAGCTGGACAGGTAAAACCCCTGGCCGAATGCACCCTGGCTGATCTGCAAACTTTTGCCGACAAACTGGAAGCCGACGTGTGGGATACCTATGAAAACATCACGCTCATTGAACTGGACGAGCAGGAAGCGTTGACCATTGATGTCACAGTCACGGATCGTCAGGGGCAGCCGCATTCGTTGAACGATATCTGGCGCAAACAAGCAATCATCATTCCGGCTGCCACAGAAGCAGTCGAACCACAAACAGCAGAAGACGAACCTCCTGTTGAGGCCGAACCGGAAGCACCCACAGCGGAAACAGAACCAACACCTGAAGCGGAACCGGAAGTTGTCGTCTCTGAATCGGAACCGGTGTACGCCGAGCCGGAAGAAACGGCCGTTCCCAGCCCAGACGACGACATCATCGCCCCTAGCAAAGCGCGGGTGCGCATCGCCGGACGGCGTTTGCCGGTTGGCTCCCCCACCTGGATGGCCGCCGACGTACTCATCGATGAGCCGCCGCTGCGCGCCGCCCAGGCCCACGCCCTCAGCAGCCCCAACCGGGAAGTGGCTGGCGTGCTCATTGGCCCGCCGCCGGAAAAACAGCCCGACGGCCGTTATGTGGTTCACATCATCGATACCATCATCGCCAAACACACCGTCATGCAGGGCGCCAGCGTCACCTACACTCCTGAGAGCTGGCGCTACATGAACGACAAACTGCGCGAACGGTATCCGGACGAAACGGCCGTGATGGTCGGTTGGTATCATACGCATCCCGGCTTTGGCATCTTTTTGTCCGGCATGGACCAGTTCATTCATCAGAACTTCTTCACCCAAATCTGGCATGTGGCCCTGGTGCTGGACCCCCACGCCAAAACAAGTGGCTTCTTTTGCTGGGATCGGCATAAAAGCCGCGTCAGTCCCATGGACTTTGACTGGCCCAACTGGGCGACAACATCCTGGTAATTATCGTGTATAATGCACGTAGAGATTGGAGACTCGAGACTGGAGACTGGAAACTATCAATCTCCAATCTCCGGTCTCCATTGTTCGTTTAGGATTCATAAAAGTGTAACATTTCGTTCAGACCTTGATAGGTTTTTGGAAACCTGTCAGGTCTTTACTGACAAAAATGGAAGAAAAAGAACTACCACTTATCCAGATTTCGGATGACGACATCAGCGAAGCCAACCGCTTGAGCTTACACTGCCCTATTTGCGCCGGAGCCGTGGAAAACAACATGTCCGACCGCGCCGTCAAACCGGTGGTTTGTTCCAAATGCGGCACGCTTTACCACAAGACCTGTTGGGAGCAAAGCGGGGGGAAATGCGCCATTTTGGGCTGCGACTGCACCGAAAGTTATCTCTACGGCCAAAACCGGGATCCGGCCCTGACAATCACCTACGCCGACCTGCCGCTATCCTCGGCAAACGGCCGTGGCCCAACCACCAGCGCCCAAACCAAACGCCTCAAGGCCGAACAGGCCCGCGAGGTGGAACGTCTGCGCCAGCCGGGCTTCTGGCAGCGTCTCTGGCAGTGGCTCCTGGACCAGATACAAATTGGATAGCGAGTAGTGGGTAGCGAGTAATTTTCTACCCGCCACCCGCCACCCACCACCCGCCATGATTCGCCCTCTCCGCGTTCGCTCCAAATCCGCTTTTCTGGAACAGCAGTGCGCCCTGTGCAAGGAAGAATTTGTACCAGGCGACGAGATGGTCATCTGCCCTGAAGATGGCGCGCGCCACCATGCCGCCTGTTGGCAGGCCAACGGCAGCAAATGTTCGGCGTTTGGCTGCACGGGTAAGGGTCAAATCGCCACCGGCGCTCCCCCAGAAGCCGCCCCCCAGCGCGGTCCTCGCGTGGTTGAACATGAATACGAGGAAGGGGAAAAGCCGTCTAAAGTGCGCGTGCTGCCCAGCAGCAGCCTGGGCTGCGCCCAAACCTGCCTGATCCTGAGTATTGCTTTCGCTATTGTGGTGATGGCTTTGGGATGTTTTGGTCTTTGGGCCATTTTTGATTACCTGATGTTGAATTATTTCAATATGGACTACCGTGCGCCCCTGGAAGGCGCCATTCTGCCTGTGCAACTGATTTTTATGGCGTATTTGGTAACATTACGGTAAACGAGGCCTGAGCCTGTCGAAGGCCATTGGTTCGGCCAAAGCCGTTGGTTCGGCCAAAGCCGTTGGTTCGGCCAAAGCCGTTGGTTTCGACAGGCTCAACCAACTCCGCCGCGAGTTATTGAGCAGACACGATAACGGCCGTTTCCCGCCCGCCTTTCCTCAAAATCATTGCCCCCTGCCGCCCCCTTTGGTACGATTAACCAACCTCATATTTCTTCACCACTTTCATCATTACCAATTGGCAGTTGACCATTCACAATTGCCAATTTTTGGAGCATCATGGAAGATATTCAAAAATTCGCCCAGGCTGTTACTGACAGCGTGGAGCAAGTGATTATTGGCAAGCGCGACGTGCTGGAACTGATGCTGGTAGCGCTGCTGTGTGAAGGCCACGTGCTGCTGGAAGATGTGCCGGGCGTGGGCAAAACGATGCTGGCGCGGGCCATCGCCGTCAGCCTGGGCGTGGACTTTAAGCGGATCCAATGTACCCCTGATTTGCTGCCCAACGACGTCACCGGCGTCTCGATTTTCGACCAGAAGCAGCAGGCGTTCACCTTCATTCCCGGACCGGCTTTCACCAATATTTTGCTGGCGGACGAAATTAACCGGGCCACGCCGCGCACCCAATCAGCGCTGCTGGAAGCAATGGGCGA
>JAWOGU010000611.1:0-9015 GCA_046496595.1 Chloroflexota bacterium | reverse complement strand
GTTCCTGGTGTTGGCGCGGCCGGCCGGGCAAAACGCAGGCAGGGCGGTGGGCTGGACGCTGGCCGGTTTGCTGGCGGGGCTGTTGGTGTGGCAGGTGGGCTGGGGGCGCGTGCAGATTCCCCTGCTGGACCGAGCGGTGAAGATGACGGCAGCGGTGGAAACGGCCGTTCCCCCTTCCGGTCAAGATCTGCGCATCGTCAATGACCTGGCCCTCATTCTGTGGACCGCCGACCGGCAGCCCGAAGAGCGTTTCATCGAAACCGCCGTGGTGGGTGATTATCCCGCTATCGTTGTGCCCGCTGACTCTGAACTGGGTTACGCGCTGGATTTGCCGCAAAACGGCCGTTTGTGGGTCGGCGCGCAGGTGAAAGACCCCGGGCAGTTGCGATACACCATCTTCTTCAACGACACAGAACTGGCGTCGCAGGTAGTCGGTCCCGAAACCGCCTGGCTCGACGTGGACCTGTCCCCCTTTGCCGGGCAGGGCGGCCGCCTGCGCCTGGTGACGGAGCCGGTCAGCGGACAGCCGCACGGCTATTGGTTCCGGCCGCAAATTTTGGCCCAAACCGACTGGCTTTTGTCCGATCTGCCGGAAACGGCCCAGTCCGCCGGTCATCGTTTGGGCGAAGATGTGGTGCTGGCGGGGTATACCGTTGAACCAACTGGGGAGAATGAGGTGGAGGTGACGTTGTACTGGCGGGCAGAACGGCCGTTACGCCAAAACGCCACCGTCTTCATCCACCTGCTCGACGCCCAAGGCAATCTCATCGCCCAGGACGACAGCCAGCCGGTGCGGAACAGTTACCCGTTGTCCATCTGGCCCACCGGCGTCTTCATTGCCGACCGCCACACCCTGTCCCTGCCCGCCAACGCCGACCCCGCTCACCTCGCCGTCGGCCTCTACCACCCATCCGACTTCACCCGCTGGCCCGTCGCCAACCCCGACGGCTCCGCCGATCCCGACAGCCGCGCCTTGCTGGAAATCATGCCATGACACTATTGAACAGTTTTAACCCGCAGCCAAATTCACGTATCACGTATCACGCCTCACGGAACGTTTCCCATGTTTGACCGCCTCAAATCCGTGGCCCGTTCCCGCGACGCCTTCGACGGCGTGATACTGGCCGGGGCGACCGTCGTGGCCGGCGGCTTCGACTACCTGGTGCTGGTCGCCGCCGGTGTGCTGCTCACCGACATGGAAGCCATCGCCTTCCTGGCGGTGATGAACGTACTCAAAATCGCCGAGCAGCTCACCTGGGTGATCCGTAACGTGGTGGCCTACTACTCGGCTGAACTCGCCATTTTGCCCGATGCGGCGGCGCGGATTGGGGCATTTTTGCGCGGGCGGTGGCGTTGGGCGTGGCAGTGGGGGCTGATAACGGCCGTTCTCTTTGCCCTCCTTTCCCCCATCACCGGCGAGCTTATCAACGTGGCTTCCACCGGGGCGCTGGTCGCCGCCGGGCTGACCCTGCTGCTCTTCTTCCTGCGCCCCGTCACCGACGGCGCTCTGCAAGGCGTGCAAAACTTTTGGGGACTGGGCGGCGTCGCCATTGTGCAGTCCGTGTTTCGTTTTGGGCTGACCATTGGCCTGATCGGGCTGGGCTTGAATCTGGTGGGCGCGGTGCTGGCGCTGCCCCTCGCCAGCGGACTGGCGCTCGTGTTGGCTTTGTGGCTGCTGCGCCCCTTCTTCCGCGCCCCCAAAATTCAAAACGTGCAAAAAGTGAGCCTGCCCTATTCCCTGCTCACCCTGGTCGGATTGGGTTCCTTCGCTCTGCTGGTGTACGCTGACGCCATCCTGGTGAACCGGCTGCTGCCGGAAGCGGCGGCGGCGCAGTATCCGCCGGTCAACATCCTGGGGCGCATGAACTTGTTTGTGCCGATTGCCATTGGCATGGTGTTGTTCCCCAAGGCCACCCAGCGCCACGCCCAGGGCAAAGACGCCCGTCCGCATCTGCTGCTGGCGCTGGCGGCGACGCTGATTCCCGGCCTGGCGCTGACCGCGCTTTATTTTCTGTTTCCTGCTTTCATCACGGACCTGGTGTTTCGTGGGCAATACCCCAATCCGGGAAACCTGCTCGGGTTGGTTGGACTGGCGACCACTTTGTTTGCGGGCATCAATATCTGGCTGAATTATGCGCTGTCGGCGGAGAAACGGCCGTTTATCCTCCTCCTGGTCCTCATCGTGATCGCTCAAATCACGGCCATCGCCCTCTTCCACGACAGCCTGCAAGCCATCGCCCTCATCCTGCTGGCGGCCGGTATCCTGGGCAATTTGGCCGGGGTGGGGACGCTTTTGAAGAGATGATAGGTGGGGGGAACTGTAGGGAGGCCGGATGCGTAGCGCCAGCCGCGCTGGCACGGCCGTTTTACATCTTTGCCCATTACCAAATAGCAATCCGTCCGAGGCATCGCGCCACCCCTTCGGCGTTGCGTCGCCTTGACGGAATGTTAGGCGGGCTGCCCGCCTGACGCTGGCCTTGTTGCCAAAATGAAAATTGTTAACCACTTTGTCAGAGACACCTGTCGGGTGCACGCGGTGTTGGGCGGTTTTGACTTTCATCAAATACTAAACATCCACCAAATATCACTACCTTTGAAACCACAGCTTCGATACAAGGCTTCAGGATTTGTTGTGTTATTCATTTCACCGGCTACAGTGGTGAAGTTTACTCGCTTTTCCAGGCGAGATAGCAATTCCTGCACAATACATTTGCCTATTCCCATGCCTCTGTAATTGGGGAGTACTTGTATCCATTCTAATGAACCCTCCAGAACATTTTTATCTATTTCAGCTATCCCAAGTCCAATGGGAATTCCTTTTGAGTTATCAATTACCCAAACCCATAACGAGGGGTCAAATGTCCGATGATTACCCCAATTCATCACAGATTCGACAGTTGGTTGTAAATCTTGATAGCATTGTCCAATTAGGTCTGAAACCTTCTCGGCTTCTTGCTGTAAATTTACTTCAACGAAACTGAACCTGCTTGAAATGATGGCTTTCATATGTGATTCATTTTGCCTGTGTATAAGCCGAAAATATGGTTCCTGGATAGTGAATTTTTTAGATGGAAAAGATTGTAAATAATCTTGGTGGATTAGGGCTAAATTCAAACTGGTTTGTGACTGACTAAACTCAAAGGATTGATTTCGGTGGCGTGTCCAATAAACCATTAAATTCGTTTCATTCCAAGCTTGCATGTTCATAACGCCATCTTTTTCGGTGCAAATAGATGTTTGCAGATTTTCAAGCTGGGCTAATGTTTTCCAAAGTGCGTTAGGTAGCACTTGGCAGGGATTTTCACAATAAATTGAGATAAGAGCGTCGCGGAAATTCATGGTTTACCCAAAACAGTGTGGAAAAGGAACCGCCCAACGGATTGCGTTACCCGCGGGTGGGCGGGAGGAGGCAACACCATTTTGACGGAACCAACTTCGAGCCACGTGAATTGTCTGAAAACGCGGCGACTCCCACCCGTCGGGTGTACGCTGTGTTGGGCGGCGTTTGATGTCTAGCTGCTACCGCATTTATACAATACCACATCGATATATTTTTCGAACATCATCGCTTAATCTTCACCGAGACTACAAGTGAACCAGAATTATCGGAAGTATTCTTATCATTCATTCGCAGCATTAGCGTGCCGGTATTTTCTGCCTCAAAAGTAATCTCATTGCCAACCACAATAACGGGACCTTGATTGATACGAGCAATTAGCATGGCATGAATGCCGCTGACAATGTTGTCTGGAAAACTCTTAAGAACTGATAAATCTTGTGTACAAACATTTGGATCGGTACAGCCTTGTCCATCTGTGTAATGTCCAGAAAATGGCGACCACTCACCTGATACATATTGAATTGTTATTGTTTCGCCTTGTCGAATTTCAATGCCCGTATCCTGCCAATTTTTATCGGCATATACTTCTGCATCATGTTGTGTAATAGCTGGCCGAATGGGTAACCTTGCAATAACCGAGGACATAACCATTCCGAAGCACAAAATAGTAGCAACCGTAATGCTTGTAATTGCAATGATCACGACTACCCACAGCTGCTGACTTGTTTTGCTCTCTGACACTGTCTTAACTCCCATGATTTCAATTATGTATCTAGCAAAGCCGCCCAACGCCACCGCCAGCCGCGCTGGCACGGCCGTTTTATACCTTAGCCCATTACCAAGTAGCAAACCCCGTCCGAGGCATCGCGCCAGCGCCGGCTGGATGGCGTGTTAGGACGCTGTCCCCGCATTTCCCCCGTGCGTTTTAGCCGTAAATAATGACTGCGCTGAAAAAACCACAGATTTCGCAGATGACGCAGATTTTTCTCTCGAGTAACTTTGCGTCTTTGCGCCTTTGCGTGAGCTTTTTTCGGCAGAGTCAATAATGATTGCGCAGTTGAGCGATGAGCAGATCGTTTTCCACAACTTTGTAAACAATGCGATGTTCTCTGTCTATACGCCGAGACCAATAACCAGAAAGTCCAAACTTGAGTGCTTCTGGTTTGCCTGTTCCCGAAAACGGTGTGCGCTGAATCTCTTTGATAAGCGCGTTGATACGTTTCAAGGTCTTCTTGTCTGCGTTTTGCCAGTACAAATAGTCATTCCAAGCGTTTTCGGAGAAAATCAGCCTCATTCAACCAGCTCTCGCTCTGTGCCGCGACCACTTTCCAACTCAAGGATTGACTCCATCAGCCGCTTGGCATTTTTGGGGCTACGCAACAAATAAGCGGTTTCCTCAAGAGCCTGATAATCCTCTAAGGAGAGCATCACAACAGAACGATTGTTTTGTCGGGTTACGATGATAGGCGTATGGTCATCACAAACCTGGTCCATTCTTTGGGCTAATGTTTGGCGAACGACCGTGTAGTTAATAGCTTCCATTTCACTTTACCTCCAGAAAATATGTACAGATAATTGTACGCTTTTCTTGCGGACAAAGCAATAGCAACGGATGACAGAACGCCTGCATTGGCACATTCTCTGAAAGATGGGCTGCTCCTAACGCCTGCTTCACTTGCGCTGGCACGGCCGTTTTACACCTTTGCCCATTACCAAATAGCAGCCGTCCGAGGCATCGCGCCAGCGTCGGCTGGAAGTTTTGTTAGGCTCTATCTCGGCTATAGGGACAACGTTTCTGCTAAATGTAAACGTTGCGCAGCGTGAACGAATCGCTGGGCGACAACCCGAGCTAGATGATGCTCTTGTTCATCGGCATCTTCATCGAGGGTCGCTGACAGAACGCCTTGCACAAAACTGCTTACCATTGCGCAGCGATAATCATAATAACAACGTTCCCAAGAATAATCATTCACACCTTCGTCAACCAACGTCTGGTAATAGCGCTGCAACAAGCTCATTTCATGATGGCTTTCTTCAACGGGCAAACAGCCGCCTAAGAACCAGGAAACATCTATGAAGCCGCTGCCAACAAAAACGTCTTCCCAGTCAATCAGCCAACAGACGGAACGGCCGTTGTGCTGACCAAAGTGAATATTCTCCAGTCGAAAATCCCCATGTACCAATGTTTTGGGCGCCTGAGCAATCAGTGCGTCAGCCATCCTAATGTTGCCCACGAGAGCCGCTCCAAAACGACGCACATCCTCAGGAATTATTACCAGGGCTTGCCGCAAAAACTGTGACCAGGCCATGTCATACAGATCGCCAACCAGATTTTGTTCCGCTTCCCAATTCTGGGCAATTAACTGCGTTAGCTCTTGTATAGCCATGCTGCTCGTATCGTTCCACCAACCGGCATGGAGACGAGCCAGTGAGTTCAAAGCCAGTTCAGCCTGTTCGACAGTCGATCCACTGAACTGGTTGCCGGTAGGCGCGTGGGCTAAATCTTCCAAAAGCAAGATTGACTGGCCTGTGGTGTTGTCGGTCGTATTGTAGTAGCAGCAAGGGACGTGAACAGAACTGTGCGACGCCCCTGAACTGTAAAACCAGTTTTCTCTGGAGCCGGGTTGAAAAACAGCAGCGCGTTCATTTAGGTTGGCATTTGTCGTGGGCAGTTTGGCAATCAGAGAGTGGGGAGCCGTGCCTGCTGGTTGGTCATACGTCAAATATAACCGTCGCAGGTCGGCGTTGAACTGCCCGACGAGTTTTTCTTCTTTAACTTCAATGACTGTCACGCTATCTGTGTCTAAAAAGGGTTGCAGCACAGAATTGAGAAAAGCAGGGGTAAACTGTCGTTGTGGTGATTGCAGGGATTTATGATTCATAAGTTAGCCTCGCGCATCAAAACGATAAATGGTTGTTGGGGTTGGATGCTTTCAAACTTCTGCACTTGCCGGTAGCCGGCCCTGGCACGGCCGTTTTACACCTTTGCCCATTACCAACTAGCAGCCATCCGAGGCATCGCGCCAGCGACGGCTGCACGGAATGTTAGGAGATTTATACTCCGTACTTGAGGGCAATGTGTTCTGTTAACCAAGGCAAAGACCCGCAACTTCTAATGTGTTTGATGATGCGTTGCCAGCTACATTTGCGCAACATAGTTGGCTCTCGTAAAGCTGCCTGTGTTTCCATATAAGCGGCAAAAGCATTTCCCCGCTCTTGAAAAGCTGGATTTCGCTCATCATAAATCACAACGACATGTCCATTATCAACAGATACCGACCCGTCCGCCTTTGCGCCTATCGCCAGGATATTTCGCACCAATTGGTAGTTCTTGTTTAGGGGACAGGGAAACAAGTCTTTATCGCTTTGCCACTTGAACAGAAAGGGGGCGAAGCGCCAGTACAACACGCCGATGGAATTTAGTGGACATCTTTCTTGTCTCGTCTCTTGCCTGGAGTAATTGCCGTTACAATATTCACGCTCATACTTTGAATCTTCTGGCGTTAATCGCGGACGGGAACAAGTGCCAAACTCCATTTCTGTGAACTTGTATTCAATGGCTACTCTATAATCGCCTGAGATATAACCATCAAGACTGGTAGAGCGCGGCTCGCCAAGATAGTTTACTTTGAACTCCATCTTAAAATTGTTAGATGAAACTTGTGCCCCCTTAAACAATGGTTCCCCTTCATCAGATTGTAGCTCAGTCAATTGATGCAAAAATCCATAAACGGCCAGGTTACCGAAAATGCTCTGTGCCAAAGCCTGCGAACTGTTCATGCTCCTAAACCACTTGTGCCGCTCACCCACGGGCACGAAAGCCAGCACTTTTTTGATTTCTTGTAGGCTTGCATTTGGGCTAACGATGACGTTTCGCCAGGCTTCCTCTCTCCGAAAAACAGGGGGGCGTATTCCCTGGGCTTTTGGTCGGTCAAAAAACTTCTCCCAAACAGGAAAATGAACCTCTTGATATTCCCAATATCGCTGATTCAATTCGGTTTTGTAACCTATCACCTTGCTTCCTGTTAAGCTCTGCACGTTCGCTGCTCCTAACTATGTTATTAGGCAATTTCATTACACAACGAATCTATATAAATCAGCCGTTCCACGTAACCAGAACTGGACATGGTTTGAAGGCAGAGTATGCCAGAAGACAGGGGCGCTGTCGAGTAAAAAGTGTGTTCATAGCCACTTGCAATGCACTTCCGCTGCTGCTGAACCCCGTTGTAGACGCTGACACAGATTGGACCAATCTTTTTGCAGATTAAAAAATTAATCCAGTAATCAAGAGACATGTCATGCTGAGGTCCTCCGAAGCATCCCGTACCCCTGGAATGTCCAACGCCTCTGGGATTCTTCGCTCCGAAGACTCCGCTCAGAATGACAGGCTGATTACCTGGTTATTTTCTTAAAGCACAAAAAGATTGGTCCAATCTAGCCGACTCCTGTGAATTGTCGTTTTTTAGGGCAAGCAGGCTAAAATAGCGGCATTTACCAGTTGCCGGGGGGCTACTATCGTTTCTCTAACTCCTCGGCCCATTGTATTTTGGAGGATTGTAATATGCCTGTATTGAGTACACCCCGTAATGACCTGGAACGTGTCGCCTTTTTGCAGCGGTCTGTAAAAACCGGACTGTCTGACGTGGCGGCGGGTCACAATTATCTGAGCCAGCCGACTATTGATGAAGTGGACGCTCTGGCGCAAACGTTCGACGCCGCCCTGAGCAAAATCTCGACGGATCAGAGTGATCGCAGCCGTGAAATCCGCCAGCGTAATGAAGCTGTGGAATTGCTGGCGACGTATGTGCGTGACTTTTGGGAGGTGACCCGCCGCCGTGCCCAGCGTTTGAAGCAGCCCGCAGAGGTGTTGACGTTTTACGGTCTGCCGCTTGATGGCACGACTCCCAAGCTAAACAGCCCCGATGAATGGCTGGCAACGGCTGCTAATGTGGTGCGGGGGGATGCGGAAGCGGTGGCGGCCGGTTACCCTGCCATGAGCAACCCCAGCGCCGCGGAGATAACGGCCGTTCTCGCCACCGCCCGCCTGGAAGCCGAAGAAGTCCATACCGCCGACCGCACCTATGACGTGGCCCAGGCGCAGTTGGCCGGGCTGCGCGCCAAAGCCGATCAGATGATTGCAGACATCGTGGCCGAACTGCGCTACACCCTGCGCCGCGAAGACGCCCCCAGCCAGCGCCGCATCATGCGCAGCTACGGCGCCACCTACACCTACCTGCAAGGCGAACCCCAAGATCCCGACGATCAGCCGGTCGTAGAACCCAAATTGGCAGAAGAAACCCTGGCCTAAAAAACCGTAATACCTGGCAGGTTCATGCCCAAATGCAAGAACCTGCCACGTTCCCCCTCAACCCAGGCCCCAGTTCACACCAGCGATTCTCAATTTAGCTTGAAAACAGCAGATAAATCTGCACCCACATTTACAAACCGCTCCTATAGTCGGCGAAGGCCGACTTCGTAGTGGTGGCAGTTACACTGAGTTGACTTAAGCCTATACACTAATAGACAAGAGGACGACTCATGAAAAAAGCAAGAGAACGATTCAGTGGCTACCTGCATCGCCGTTACAGCGACCGCAGCACACCAAAGCATTACTTAAACGATTTAGATATGTTCATTCGTACAATCGAGCAAAAGCAGCCCAAAGATGTGACCAG
>JAWOGU010000344.1:0-10626 GCA_046496595.1 Chloroflexota bacterium | reverse complement strand
GCGAGACAGCAGTGTTCCCTTCGACAGGCTCAGGGAACGGGGCGACAGGTTCAGGCAGCGCTTCTACCTGGTTTCGCTCTTCTTGCACGCCGCAGCCTTCGACAGGCTCAGGCAGCGGCTTGTTGGTGGGCGGAGTCAGGGTTATGCCATCCACTACGTAGGCGGAGGCTGAGCCTGTCGAAGCCATAGCCGGGTCTGGCGAGACAGCAGTGTTCCCTTCGACAGGCTCAGGGAACGGGGCGACAGGTTCAGGCAGCGCTTCTACCTGGTTTCGCTCTTCTTGCACGCCGCAGCCTTCGACAGGCTCAGGCAGCGGCTTGTTGGGTGGCTGAGTCAGGGTCGCGCCATCCACCATGCAGGCGGAAGCTGAGCCTGTCGAAGCCGCAGCCGGGTCTGTCGAAGCCGCAGCCGGGTCTGGCGAGACAGCAGTGTTCCCTTCGACAGGTTCAGGCAGCGCTTCAACTTGGTTTCGCTCTTGCTGTACGCCGCAGCCTTCGACAGGCTCAGGCAGCGGCTTGTTGGTGGGCGAAGTCAGGGTTGTGCCATCCACCACGCGGGCGGAGGCTGAGCCTGTCGAAGCCATAGCCGGGTCTGGCGAGACAGCAGTGTTCCCTTCGACAGGCTCAGGGAACGGCTTGTTGGGTGGGTGAGTCAGGATCGCCCCAGCTACCATGTAGGCGGAGGCTGAGCCTGTCGAAGCCAGAGCCGGGTCTTGCAAGACAACAGCATTTTCTTCGATAGGTTCATGGGATGGATTACCATGTTCTGTATAATTTCTGGAAAACGCAATAAACTTATCATAGTTCCCTGCGATTAGAGCTTGTTTCTTCTGATGGCTCCAACCTTGTACCTGTTTCTCTCGATTAAACGCATCTTCTACGCGATCATACGGTTCACAGTAGACAAGTTTTACTGGTAGGCGTTTTTGCGTGTAGTTTGCACCTTCCCTATTGTGATGCTGCCAAAGCCGCTTGTCTAAATCTTTTGTACTGCCTGTGTAATAACTACCATCAGCACATTCAAGTATGTACATGTATGATGGCATAAATGTGTTCCTTCTGTCTGCTCATTCGCAATGGGTAGCGTAAACCAAACGGTGCTGCCTTTGCCATCTTCACTTTTCTCGCCAAATTCGCCACCAAATTGCTCGACATAACGCTTGAAAATCTCGAATTTCATGAAATCGAATGGACTTAAGGCTTCAGATTCATTTTTTGAAGTGGGTTTAGGGCTTGATGTGCTTACCGTAATTCTAACCGAGTTTGTTTCCAATTGAACAAAAAGCGATATTTTTGCTCCTGGTAAAGATTGTGCAATTGTACCTTCAAGAAGCCCAGACAAAATATCTTTAGCTTCACGAAAAAGCGCTTTCACAGCAGGTAAATTTTCGGGTATATCAACATGTAAAGTTTGATGATTTTCAAGTTCTGGTAGCTGGTTGACTATGTTGTTAATGATTGGAACTAAATTCACTGGTTCTCGTTTAACGAGCAGTATTCCAGATTCGATTGTGGCAAGTTTATGATGTGTTTCTAGGGAGTCATATACTCTCTGAACAGAGCGATTGATTCTCTGAATGAATTCGCGTTGCGATTCTTGAAGAGGTCCGTAACTTTCTGTTAACAACAAGTCACTGTAACCTTTTATGAATGTCATTGGACCCATTAGGTCATGATGAATGTTGCTTACAAAGGCCAAATATTTTTCGTCATAATCCTGAGCATTAGACAGGTAATAACCCATTTTTATCTCCAAGTAATCCTGCGACTATTGATACCAGTTTGTGTTTAGGGCGATACGGATGACAAAACGGCCGTTTCTCCCCATCATCATCCCCTGACCAAATAAATCACAGCCACACTAACGCCAATCACCACCACAATGCGCCGCAGCGTGGTCGGTTTAATGCGCCCGGCTAACTTGCCGCCCAAGGCGCCGCCAATCAGCGCCCCCACCGCCATCACCAGCGCCGCCGACCAGACCACTTTGCCCGAAAAGACAAAGAAAAGCGCCGCCGCCACGTTGACGCTCAGGGCGATGGCCTGTTTGAGCGCATTCAACCGCGTCAGCGTGTCATCCAGGGAAAGCCCCAGCGCCGCCAAGACAATCACGCTCAGTCCCGCGCCAAAATAGCCGCCGTAAATGGCTGCCAGTCCCACCGGCAAAATGGCGCTGCGCTCCGATACTGGTTTGCCGCCTTCGCGCTGGCTGCGTTTGACCAACCAGGCGCGCACCGGTTCTTGCACCGCCAACAGACCGGATGCCAGCAAAATCAAATAGGGCACCAGAGTGCGGAACAACTTTTCGCCGGTATTCAGCAGCAGTATGCCGCCGATAAGGCCGCCAATGACGCTGATGGGCACCAGCATACGCAGCCGCCGTTTCTGGTCACGCAGGTCGTTGGACTGGGCCATGGTTGCGCCGAAATAACCGGGACACAAGGCGACCGTGTTGGTGACGTTGGCGGCGACAGGGGGAATGCCAACGGCCGTTAACATCGGAAATGTAATCAACGTGCCGCCGCCCGCCAGGGCGTTCACCGCCCCGCCGGCCAGGGCCGCCAACGCAATCAAAATATAATCCAATACACTTAACATCATGATAGTAGCTCCTGTGATGGTATCTAGAGCGGGAGTTTTTCAAGGCTTCTTCCTCTCGCTCTGGCTCCCGCTCTAGCTTTTTCTAATGTCCGCGATTTGTCCTTGAGTGACCTGCGCCAGGTCAGGTGGAGTGCAGGCGAAGACGGCAAAGGGCGTGCCCGCCGCCGCCCAGACCACGTCGAACTGCATCAGGTCGGCGTCGATGAAAATGGGAACGGCCGTTATATGACCAAAAGGCGGCACGCCGCCAATGCTAAACCCGGTGGCGGCTTTGACGGTATCGGCATCGGCGCGCTGCACCTGCTTGCGCCCCACGCCCGCCAGCGCCGCCAGCTTGCGCTCGTCCAGTTGGTTGGCGCCCGAGACGAAACAGATAGTAGAACGGCCGTTTACCACAAAACACAAACTCTTCACAATCTGCGCCACGTCACAACCAATGGCGTCTGCCGCCTCCTGCGCGGAGCGGGTGGTTTGGGCAAATTCCACAATCTCAATGTCCAGACCCAACTGTTGGGCCGCGTCTGCTACTTTTTGGGCGGATGGGTGCATAATAATTTAGGGGTTCTTGGAATTTTTGGATTGATGCGTGATGCGCAAGGTTTTCCCGCACACGCATCAATGATTGTAAACTCTTGAAATCCTGAGAACCGAGTTTGTCAAAAATTTTTTATCCTGCGTCTTTCCCATTATCCCCCTGACTGTTGACTGAGGCAATCGCTCCCGATCCCTTTCGTAAAAAATCGCCGATCGATCAAAATGGCATAGGTGATAGGTACTGCTATACTTACCGATCGAGGCAGGTAAACGGACCTTCTATGTTGCAAGAGTTTCTGAATCTCATTTTAGCTTTGGCGGGCATCATCACTGTCGCCAAAATCAGCGGTTACATCAGTGTTCGTCTGGGCCAGCCTTCTGTTCTGGGCGAGTTGATAGCTGGGATCATTTTAGGCCCTACCTTCCTCAACTTCCTCGGCTGGCCCATCTTTCGGGAAGACCTCTTTCTCAGTGAAACCATCACCATGATGGCTGAGATTGGCGTTATCTTGCTCATGATGCTGGCCGGTTTGGAATTGAATCTCGACGATTTACTGAAGTCCGGCAAAGTATCTGCATTATCCGGCACACTGGGCGTTATTTTCCCGCTGATGCTGGGCGCTGGCACAGCCCTTCTGTTTGGGGCAGAAATGGACAGCGCTATTTTCATTGGACTGACCCTCTCAGCCACCAGCGTCAGTATTTCCGCGCAAACCTTGTTGGAGTTAAACGTTTTGCGCAGCCGAGTTGGCCTCACCTTGTTGGGAGCGGCTGTATTTGACGATATCCTGGTAATTTTGGCGCTGTCTCTGGCTGTTATTTTGCTGGGCGATACCAGCGGCGGTCTGGGCAGCATTCTCTTGACTGTGGCGAAAATGGCAGGCTATTTATTGGGCGCAACGGCCGTTGGTCTCTTCCTGGTGCCGCGCTTCATCGCCTGGATTGACAGGCTGCCGATCAGTCAGGGATTAGTTGCATTTTCCCTGGTGCTGTGCCTCCTCTATGCCTGGGCTGCCGAAATGATGGGCGGCATGGCGACCATCACCGGCGCTTTTTTACTCGGCTTATTTTTGGCCCGGCTGCCCTCCAGGCGTAGTATTGCAGAAGGCATCATCGCCCTGGCCTATGGTTTTTTCGTACCCATTTTCTTTGTCAACATCGGCCTGTCTGCCAACATGCGCACCATCAGCGGCAGCTCCTGGCTGTTTGCCATTGTCATTACCCTGGTTGCTATTTTGAGCAAAATTGTGGGCAGCGGTTTAGGCGCAAAACTGAGCGGTTACAGCAACCTGGAATCGCTGCAATTGGGTGTTGGCATGGTTTCACGCGGGGAGGTAGGTCTGATTGTAGCGTCCCTGGCGTTGGTAGAGGGTTTTGTTGCCGCCGATGGATTTTCCGTCATGGTGTTTATGATCATTGCAGCTACGCTGGTCACGCCGCCCATGCTGCGAATCGTGTTCTCCTGGCAGCCCCAGAAAACCAGACATGTTTGAAGTAAAAAACATAAGGAAAGGGAAAATATGCACCAAATGGTTTTACTTGTTCTCGACGACGTTAATAACTGCTTTCCGGTTTTGGATGCCTGGGAAGCTGCCGGCGTTTCCGGAGTTACCATTTTGGACAGCACCGGCTTAGGCCGTGTCCGGGCGGCATCCAGTTTTCGGGATGATTTCCCCCTGATGCCCAGCATTGCCAATCTCATGAAATCGCGGGAAGAACGGCATCGAACCATCTTCACCGTGGTGGAAACCGATGAAATGGTAGATAAACTCATTGAGATCACCGAAAAAATCACAGGGAGCCTGGATGCGCCTAACGCGGGCGTTCTTTTTGTGCTACCAGTCACAAGAGCAGTCGGTTTGCGGAGACATATTTCAGAGGATAAATAAAAAAAACCCAGACATTTGTCTGGGCTTTTTTTGTGGGCGCGCTGGGACTCGAACCCGGGACCTCACGGATGTGAACCGTGCGCTCTAACCAACTGAGCTACGCGCCCTTAAAGCGACCGAGATTATAGCATTGTGCCCATCTGCCAGCAAATTTATGTCCTAATTCAAGGGTTCTCAGGTATAATCCCCACGTGTTAAGAGATAGAAATATAATCACAATATGTAATTGAGACTAAGGTATTTAATCCACAATCCCAAAAGATGTATATTGGCCTGATTTCATGAGTTTTGTCGCATCAGCCCAATTTATGAAATAAAGCAGCGATTGTCGTTACAAAATATCAAGGATAGAGCCATGAAAGCATTTGTTACTGGTGGTTCCGGTTTTATTGGTCAGCAAGTTGTAAAAAAACTGATTGAGAGTGGGTATGAGGTGTTTGCCCTGGCCCGTTCGGGTCAAAGCACGGCCGTTTTGCAAGCGTTAGGCTGTACCATTGTGCCCGGCGATATCACCGACGTGGCCTCCATGCGCGCAGGCATGGCGGGCAGCGACGTCGTCTTCCATATCGCCGCCTGGTACAAACTCGGCAGCGACGACTGGATGAAAGCTGAAGCCGTCAACGTGGGCGGCACGCGCAAAGTGCTGCGCACTGCCTATGAACTGGGCATTCCCAAAATCATCTACACCAGCACCATCGCCGTTTTTGGCGACACCCACGGTCAGCTTGTTGACGAAACATACTACAAAGGCGGCCCCTTTCTTACCGAATATGATCGCACCAAATGGCTGGCCCACTACAAAGTCGCCATCCCCCTCATTGAAAAAGGCGCGCCCATTACCATTGTTCTGCCCGGCGCCGTCTATGGCCCTGGCGATACCAGCATCGTCGCGGAACTCATGCGCCAGTTCTACCGCGGAATGCCAGTGCTGACAGGTCCGGAAACGACCCTCACCTATGCTCACGTAGAGGATATTGCCGAAGGCCACATGCTGGCCCTAAAAAAAGGCAAACCCGGCGAAAGCTACATTCTGGCCGGCCCGGCTGTGCCGTTGGGGGAAATGGTGGACTTTTGGGGACACCTCACCGGCAAACCGGCGCCTCTCGTCCGTATCCCCGCCAACTTTGTGAAACCCTTTGCTTCCCTGGTTGGCGCCATGAGCAAAATACTGGCTTTGCCGGGCATGTATAACAAAGACTCCGTAAATTCCCTGGGCGCTACCTACATTGCCCGCGCCGATAAAGCCCGCGCCGCCTTAGGCTGGACAACCCGACCGCTGCAAACAGGCATGAAAGAAACCTTTGCCTGGATACAAGAAACGGAAGAAGCGCGCCAGCCGCAGCCGGATCGAGAAAAACAATTGGCAGGTATTGCCGTGCTGGCAGCGCTGGCGTTGTTCATATTGTGGCTGCTAAGCAGGCGCAGACAAACGCGATGAGCAATGGTGTGGTAAGCGTAGGAGCGGTCTGCCAATCGTTCCTGGCGACAGCCTCATCAAATCTTGGGGAACATTTAAACATACCTTTTAAGACTTCGAGAATATTCTATTAACGGAATAGATTTTTGAATTCTGGCAGGGTTTGTTTACAATACAAAAAACAGCAGGCAAAGAATGGACGAATTCTCGACCTGCTGTACTACCAATACGTAAGATACCCCTTCATTTTATAAAGTTCTGTATTAAAAGAAATAGGCCAATCCGCCTATTTTTTTTATTTTTGACCTTGCAGTATGACCAACCCCACGATAATCAGAGCCATGCCTGCCACTTTGGTCGGGGAAAGACTTTCCATTTTGAGCAGCACTGCAATGCCTAGCGTCACCAGCGGATAAGCGGATGTGACCGCTACTGCCAAAGACGCGGGTTGTGAGCGCATAGCGAACAGCATGAGCAGCAGCGCCAAAATAGAAGATACGCTGGCGACCACCGCCCAGAAAAAGGCCGTGATGTTTTGATTGGTTTCTGGTTCGGCGCGTCCTGCCAGCCAAAAGAAGAGCGGCACAGCAAAAACAAAAGGAACGGCATACATCCACTGCACGGTGAAGGGATGTGCCTGGTCCAGAGCCAGTTTATCTGCAACTCCCCAAACCCCCCACAGAATTGTCGCTAAAATCAACAGCAAAATCGGTGACATGTTTCTTCCTCGTCGTTGAAGTCAAATTGGTTTTTTTTCTCAATCTTATCTCAAATGGCCTTAGCCACGGTGATGATTTCTGCAAGACGTTTTAAATCCCATTGACTTTACGCCATCGCGCCTTATAATCGATGCTGAATAGTCAATTGTGACTATTCAGAACTGGATAGGCGCCTTGATATGGAACGAGAACTGCTGCTGCTGGGTCTCTTGCAAAAAGAAGAAATGCATGGCTATCAACTCCACGAGTTCATCGACAGCTTCATGCAAACCTGTGTGGATCTCAAAAAATCCACCGCCTACTATTTGCTGGATAAAATGGCGCAGGAAGGCTTTATCACCCGCACGGAAGAACGGGAAGGCAACCGCCCGCCCCGCCACGTTTACCACCTGACCGCAGCCGGCGAAGCCCGATTTCAGGAACTTCTCCGGCAAAATCTGGCTGCTTACCTGCCCGCCCGATTCCCAGGTGATACCGGGCTTACCTTTCTGGATAATTTGCTCCCGACCGAAGCGGTTTTTTTACTGCAGCAGCGCCGCCATGATTTGGCCCAGGCATTGGCTAAGATCAGGCAGGCGCCTCCACACGGCGGTTCACTTCAGTTCATGATTGAGCACCAGCAGATTCATTTGCAATCAGAGTTAATCTGGCTAGACAGCGTTATTGAACGTCTTTCTAACCCATGACCCGAAGTCCGTAAGCCGAAGTTCGCAAGCCGTTTTCAGATGGTGTTTACTAGAGGGCGCGCCTTACGGACTACGGAACACGGATTACCGAACACGGGTACTCTTTGAAAGACGGAAATTAAATCGTAATACGTGAGGAGTTGAAAGTCTTTTTCACCCTCACGCTTTACCCATTATCACTTAAGGAGTCAAACATGTATTTAACATTTTTAGCCATTCACAATGTTCTCCGCTGGCTTGTCTTGATCTTTGGTCTTTTGGTCGTGATCCGGGGGTTTGTTGGCTGGTCTGGCAAAAAGCAGTGGACCCAGTTGGATAACCGACTGGGGCTGGGATTTACGGTGAGCATGGATGTGCAAGTGCTGCTGGGATTGCTGCTTTATGTGGTTTTTAGCCCGATCACCACTTCCGCATTTTCCGATTTCGGGGCGGCGATGGCCGATTCGGATGCTCGTTTCTGGCTGGTAGAGCATATTTTTATGATGCTGGTGGCGCTGGTTTTGGCGCACGTGGGCCGGTCCCGCGCCAAAAAAGCGGATACGGACGTGGGCAAGCATAAGCGGGCCGCTATTTTTTACACGCTGGCGCTCCTGGTTGTGATTATTGCCATTCCCTGGTGGCGGTCGCTGCTGCCGTTTTAACGGTTGAAGATAATTTTGATGTGAAGTGATGCGTGAAACGTGATGCGTAAAGGTCTCTTTTCACGCATCACGTTTCACGCCAAACCAGTCGAAACCCTGAAAAGCCTGATTGTCTTATTGGAGTATGATATATGACCAGCGAACCAGAATTGACAGCAGCACTGCCTGAAGTTGAAGAAAAACTGGAGTTGAGGCGGATTTTGCCTATTTTTGTGATTGTCCTGATTGACTTGCTGGGGCTGACGATCATTATCCCGCTGCTGCCTTTGTATGCGGCGTCGTTTGGTTTGACGCCAGCCATGATTGGCTTGTTGGGGGCGACTTACCCTATGATGCAGTTTATCGGCGCGCCGGTGTTGGGGCGTTTGTCTGACCGGTATGGACGGAAGCCGATTTTGGTGGTGAGCCAGATAGGCACGCTGTCGGGGTTTATTTTGCTGGGGGTGGCTTCGTCGGGGCTGTTGTTGTTTGTGTCGCGCCTTATTGATGGTATTTCCGGGGCGAACATTGCCACGGCGCAGGCCGCCATTACGGACAGCACCACGGAAAAGACGAGGACGCAGGGTCTGGGTTTGATTGGGGCGGCGTTTGGCCTCGGTTTTACGATTGGTCCGGTGATTGCTTTTGTCTCGTTAGCGCTGACGGACAATGATTATCGGGCGCCGGCGTTTGCGGCGGCGTTTTTCTCTCTGCTTTCTATTTTTCTGACGGCTTTCTGGTTCAAAGAGACGCTGCCGGTAGAAAAACGAGGGCATGGCGAACAGAAACCTGCCTTTTCGTTGAAGGCTTTGACGCAGGCGGTCAGCCATCCGGCGGTGGGGATTTTGCTGGTATTGATCTTTGCGCAGCAGTTGGCTTTTGGCGGATTTGAGCAGCTTTTGGCTTTGTTTACGCTGTCGAATCTGGGGTTTAATGCGTCGCGGAATGCCATCATTTTTGTGTATGTGGGCGTGATTGTGGTGGCGGTGCAGGGTTATTTTATTGGTAAGTGGAGCCGCCGCTTTGGCGACAGGCGGCTGGTGCATGGCGGGCTGGCTTTGTTGGCGGTGGGTTTGATTGCGCTGGCTTTTACGCCGCGTCAGCCGCTGCCCGGTTATTCGCGAGGAGAATTGGCGGAGGAGTTGAGCGGCGGACGGCCGTTACTGAATGAGACGCCGCCGACGCAAGATGTGGTGGTGGATTTGCCGGAGGATGGGCAAACTGGCTGGCTGGGTCTGGCGTGGATTTTGGCGGCGATGGTACCGTTGGCCGTGGGCGGCGGCATTTTGCAGCCGGCGATTAACAGCCTGATCACAAAGCGGGTGGAGCCGTTGGAAGTGGGCGGGATGCTGGGCGTGTCGTCGTCTTTTTTAAGCGCGGCCAATGCGCTGGCGCCGTTGATCGGCGGGGTGTTGTTTCAAACGTTGGGGCCGCGGTCGCCGTTTTTGCTGGGCGGACTTTTGATGGCCGGGCTGCTGGCGGCGGCGTTGAAGCTGGTGACGCCGGGCCGGGAGGAGGAAGCGGCGGCCGGGCTGGCGCGTGGGGGCGGGCATTAAGACAGTGAACAGTTGACAGTTTACAGTGAACAGTGACTTGAAAACGGCCGTTTCCGTTGCGGGAACGGCCGTTTCTGCTTACACTCTCCCCATGACAAACATTACCTTAATTGCCGCGGCTAAATTTGGCCTGGAACGACTGGTCAAAGAGGAAGTAATGGCCCTGGGCTTTGCCGAGCCGCAGGTGAGCGAAGGGCGTATTGAGTTTGAGGCGGCTCCGGTGGACATTGCCCGCGCCAGCCTTTGGCTGCGATATTCTGACCGGCTGCTGCTGAAAATGGGCGAGTTCCCGGCGCTGACCTTTGATGAGCTGTTTGAGCAGACCAAAGCGCTGCCCTGGGAGGAGTGGATCACGCCGGACGGCAAGTTCACCGTCAACGCCAAGTCGGTGAAATCAACGCTGCAAAGCGAGCGTACCTGCCAGGCCATCGTCAAAAAAGCGGTGGTGGAGCGGCTGAAAGAGAAGTTTAAGGTGGAATGGTTTGAAGAAACCGGGCCGGACTTCACCATTCAGGTGACGCTGCGTAAGGATGCGGCGCTGCTGACCCTCGACCCGTCCGGGGCGGGCTTGCACAAGCGCGGCTACCGCCTGGAAGCGGGGGAAG
>JAWOGU010000519.1:0-4735 GCA_046496595.1 Chloroflexota bacterium | reverse complement strand
ACCGCCAACCGCCTGTGCTGAGGTGGGTGAAATCGCCTGCGTTGGGGCGGGTGAAATCGCCTGCGTAGAGCTTGTCGAAACCGCCGTTTTCGTGCGTGGTGCGGATAAATTGAAATTGGACTGTCATGGCGCTGCCTCCAATTGGTGAAAAGGGTTGATAAGAGATGCCTGACCGGGTCGCCCCGGCCAGGACTTCAACCAAACAGCCCGCCACGGAAAGCCGCGTTTTAAAACGCCAACGGCCGTTCCCCAACCTTTGCAGGCAGAAAACGGCCGTTTCGATAACTATGGGTTCAGAAGGATGACTGATGAGCGGGCAGCGCCAGCTTCATCCTTCATCCTTCATCCTTCATAATTAAAAAAAGCCACCCCGTTACAGGATGGCCTTTTGCTGTCAGTGGCAATACCAACTACCCGGAAGAGTCGGGGTTGTGGTATTATCAACGCCAGCCCTTGGCCTGCTGATACAGGTTTTGGGATAGACGTGCGTGAGGTGCTGATCACACTTCGCGCACGTTGCGTTTAGAGCTATTCGATTCAAGTCATTATACCCGTACATCCGGGTATTAGTCAATCTAAGGGTGAAATATCGTCGCGGAAAACGCCTCGATTTTTTCGGTTAAGAATGAAAACTTCAACATCGTGTGGAGTAGTAATCCAAAAGTTCCCCACCTTTTGAGCCTTCAAGCGTCCTTTACGTGCAAGTTCTCCAAGATAATCTTGGCTAAACCCATACAACTCAGCGGCTTCGGCAAGGGAAATCAAGCGCGTCTTATCATCATTTTGCTCATTGCTCATTGCTCACTTGCCGCTGAAGGCTACCACGCCTCAACCTGTCAATTTGACACTTCACGAAAATGACGATCTCGGGTAATGACTTTTAGCTGATGTTGCAACGCAATAGCCGCTATCCAGACATCATTTTCAGGTATCGGTTTGCCGATTTGCTGCAATTTACTTTTTACAACCCCATACCACCGTGCAGTTTCCAAGTCACAGTCCAAAACAGCCATATTAAGCGCCAGCGCATTGACTCGCTCTAGGTTCTCGCCCGCTCTGCCCGATTTTTGAGCGCCATAATACAATTCCCCAATGACGGTAACGGCCGTAAACACCTCTGCACATTGAACAAGATTATCTTTGACGGCCGTGTCATCAGCTAACAAGGCGATCATGATATCGGTATCTAACAGCACTTTACCATTCATGGTCATCTATTTGCTCACAACCCAAAGCAATCGCGGCCAACATCTCTTCGGCCGTTTCCGTAGAAATCGTTCCCGCAAATGACAACAGGTGCTTGCCTGATGTGCCTTTGACGGGTTGAGCCGACACGGCACGAGTAAATGCCAATACTTGCCACTGCAACTCTGTGGGCATTGTTTGCAATTTTTCGACAACTTTTTCAATAATTGCTGTATTCATAGCACACACCACCTTACCATTTTGATTGGGGATCGAAAAAATTTGCTCATTGCCCATCACTCGTAACGCGCGCTGTTATGGACATAGCCATACTCACGCTCCCGAACCATTGGTTCGCGCTCATTGTCTTTCGTTCAGTTGCTCTCCATTATAGTGGAAAAGGGCAGGGGAGGGAAAACGATATAGTCGAACCATAAGGATAATCACTATCATGCACGCGCGTGTACATCAGTGGCTAACTATAATGCGGGGAGCGCATGATGTATTCTTCAACGGCTGTTTCCCGCACCGGCGCAATCCAGACAAATTGACCTGGGTAACGCGCTTTGACGCGTAAGTACAGAGCCACCTGATCTGCGTCGTGATCCACCGCCTCTTCGTTGTAAACGGCTACATATTCGCCGGGATATTTTTGCCAGAGGTCGGTGTGCATCCGGTAAAACGCCGCTTCTTCGCGGGCAACGGTCATTTCCGCCGCTGTGGGCATGGACTCTCCAGGAACGGCCGTTTCCGCCGTCGCCCGCTCTGTCACCCAGAGATAAACCTCGCCTTCTTCGGGCAACTCAGCCGGTGGTGTGAGATGGATGCGTCCCTTGCGGATGATGCCATGATAGGCTTGGGGCATGGACATTGTTTCTCTCCCGAACCAATGGTTCGCTCTCATTGTCTTTCATCAAGTTGCTCTCCATTATAGTGGAAAAGGGCAGGTGAGGGGAAACGGCCGTTTTCCCCATATCTCGGCCGCTTATAGCAGGGAAATCAGACTAGATTTATCGTCGGTATTCATCAAATTTGCTATCGAGGGCAGTGAAAGCTGTTAGTTCCGGGTCGGATTCGTAATCGCTCAACAAGGCCTGGGCAGCAGCGGCCAGATGGCGGGATTGCTGTGTTTCAGCGGACGCCAGCTTCGCCTCCAAAAACTCCACAAAGTTCAGCACTTCCTGTTTTTGGGAATAGGGTAGTCGGCGTAATCTGGTCAAAACGGCCGTTTCTATCATCATTTCCATCGTTCTTACCCCACTTGTAGAACCATATACGCTTCAATCTTGCTCCATTATAGTGGAAAAGGGCAGGGGAGGGGAAACGGCCGTTACCCCCCTGTCAAGCCATTGACAAACCCGCTCTCTTAGGAAACAATTCGTTATGTCTACGAAAATGTTGTCGCGCACCCGTAGCTCATACGTTTTAACCAATAAACACAGGACACTGGGGATATAACGATGGACGTCTTCAATCTACGCCACCAATTGATCGGCGATTACAGCACCTATATCAGCAGTTTCATCAATATCAAAGATGAACACATCCAAAACCATGTAAATCAGGAGCTACAAGCTGGGGTCTTGTGGCCAGATCCCCTCATCCAACTCAACCCCACCTTTGAGCCGGGAGCCTGGATTGACGATCTGGTCCAGACCGGCATCCTGCACCCTCTATGCCAGAAGGTGTTCCGCCTAAAATCTGACAAAAACGGAACCAAAAATAAGCCCCTCCGCTTGCACAAACATCAAACCGACGCCATCGCCGCTGCCCAATCGGGCGATAATTACGTCCTGACTACCGGCACCGGTTCGGGAAAAAGCCTGGCCTACATTATTCCCATCGTAGACCATGTTCTGAAACGAGGCAGCGGTAAAGGGATTCAGGCCATCGTCATCTACCCCATGAACGCTCTGGCCAACAGCCAGTTCAATGAATTGGAGAAATTCTTGGGACGCGGCTTTGATAAGCCTCCCATCACTTTCCGCCGCTACACGGGACAGGAGTCCAACGAGGAACGGCAGGAGATTATCGCCCATCCTCCAGACATTATTCTTACGAACTACGTCATGCTGGAATTACTTATGACACGGCCGTTTGAGCGCGACCTCATCAAAGCCGCCAAAGGTTTACAATTCCTGGTTCTGGATGAACTACATACCTATCGAGGCCGGCAGGGGGCCGATGTGGCCATGCTGGTGCGCCGGGTCCGAAATGCGTGTGACAGTCCTCAGATGCAAGTGATTGGCACCTCCGCTACGCTGGCTGAAAGCGGCGATTTTGCCATCCAGCAGCAGAAAATCGCCGAAGTCGCCACGCAGCTTTTTGGCGCGCCGGTAAAACCAAAGCGCGTTATCGGCGAAACGCTGCGCCGGGCGACACAAGACCGTGGCCTTGACGACCCAATCTTCGTACAAGCCTTGACCCACCGCCTGGCAGCCGAAATATCACCGGCGGCCGATTATGAATCGTTTGTCGCCGACCCACTGGCGGTATGGATTGAAACCACCTTTGGTCTGGAAACAGAACCGGGAAACGGCCGTTTGCGCCGCGCTCAACCCCTGAGCATTACCGGTGACAATGGCGCCGCCAGCCGCCTATCTAAACTAACCGGTGTGCCGGAAGAAGTTTGCACAACCGCCATTCAACAAACGCTGCTTGCCGGGTACCACGCCCTTCATCCTGAAACCCATTTTCCTGCCTTTGCTTTTCGCCTGCACCAATTCATCAGCCGGGGCGACACCGTTCATGCTTCCCTGCAAAACCCAACAGAGCGTTACATTACCCTCAAGGGGCAGCAGTACGTTCCCGATAACACCCGGCAGCGCATCCTGCTGCCGCTGGTTTTCTGCCGCGAATGTGGACAAGAATATTACGTGGTCAACCGTCACCACGATCCTCACACCAATGCCCTTGTCTTCACCAGCCGGGAACTGCGTGACCAGACCAAAGAAGAAGACCAACAGCGCGGTTTTCTCTACCATAATCCGCTAGATCCCTGGCCCCACGATGACGAAACTATTTTCGACCGCCTGCCCGAAGATTGGTTGGAAACAACGTCTAAAGGTACCTTGCGCGTCAAGTCCCATTATCGCAGGAAGGTTCCCACAGCGGTACGGCTCAACACAGTGGGACAGGAAGTGGAAAGTGGGGACATTTACCATTTTATCCATTCACCGTTCCCCTTTTGTCTGCACTGCGGCGTCACCTACAGCGGCCGTGCGCGTTCTGACTTTGGCAAACTGGCCACTCTTTCCTCTGAAGGACGCAGCACAGCCACTACGGTTTTGAGTCTTTCGGCTTTACGCGCCCTCCGCCGTGATGAGTCGTTGGAGCAAAAAGCGAAGAAACTGCTTAGTTTCACTGACAACCGGCAAGATGCTTCCCTGCAAGCAGGGCACTTCAACGATTTTGTGGAAGTCGGGCTTTTGCGGGCAGCTTTGCATCGTGCTGTGCAGCAGGCTGGAGCCAACGGCATCCGGCATGATGAACTGGCGCAGCATGTCTTCGCCGCTTTGGATTTGCCACCCGAACTATATGCCGTCAATCC
>JAWOGU010000407.1:0-8009 GCA_046496595.1 Chloroflexota bacterium | reverse complement strand
GTGCGCGGCTGGCCTTCCGGCAGGGCGGTGGCTTCGGTGGTGTCGCTGCCCAAGGAAGCGACAAATTTGATGCGCACGTTGACGGTGACGCCGCTGGCGGCGCGGCTCATGTCGTACTGCACGTCGCCGGAAGCGCCGGTATCAGACCAGGAGCCGACGGTGTAGGTATTGGCGCTGAAATCGCCGCCCGCCGCTGCCGTGTTATGCAGGGTTTCGGAAGTGGGAGCATTGCTCATCGCCACCCGCTGGATCATACCTTCCGGTCCGGCGGCGCGAAGCTGCTGCTGAGTGACGGCATTGCCCAGGGTGCGTTGGAGGTCTAAAACGGCCGTTTGCCGCAGCCCCAACATGCCACTTCCCGGCGCCTCTGTGTAAGCAATGCTCGTGGGCACAAACTCAGACAGGGCGGCTGTTTTGGCGGCGGGTTTGGTGGCGGGTAACGGCCGTTGTGTTTTGGTGGTCGCCTGTTTTGTCTTTCCTTTGCTCATGAAGTTTACCACTTTGAGATTGGACCACTCTCAAAGATTGGACCACTCTCAAAGATTGGTCCAATCTGGCTACACGCCGCCGCCTCCGCCGCCCATAAAGTCCGGCGGACGGGTAGGCACGCGGGGTCCGGGGCTGTAATCGACGATGATGTCTACCCGGCGATCCTGCTGGTCGTCACTGTTCAAGTCGCGTCCTTCCGCCAGCGCCGGTTCCGAGCCTTCCCCGGATGCCACGGAATCCCAGGTGGGATCATCCACCATCACCTCTTCGGATTGGCAGGACTGGATGCGGAAATCGCAGGCGCCGTCGCCTTCGGCGTGGAAGGCGTTTTGAATCTGGGCCAGGGTGTTTTCGGCGCGGGTTTGGGACAGCGCCAGATTTAATTCGGCGGGCATCGCGCCTCGTTCCGGGTGCCGCCAGCGCGGGCTGGCAAACCCTGCCAGCGTAAAGCGTAAATCGTAGTCGGGGTGTTCGCCGCGGAAAATGCTCACCTGCGTCACCAACTGTTCGATGGCGTCGTTGGCGGCGCTGTCCAGGGTGGAACTGCCGGTGGTAAAAAATACCTGCCCAAACTCAAGCCGGTGATAAATGCGAGGAGCGGGACCGCTGCTGATGAAACTGTTGACGTATGCCT
Source organism: Chloroflexota bacterium (assembly GCA_046496595.1). Lineage (GTDB taxonomy): Bacteria > Chloroflexota > Anaerolineae > Promineifilales > Promineifilaceae. Next base: position 6,886 of record JAWOGU010000407.1, on the reverse strand, counting down.
GGGCGGCGGCGTAGCGCGCCTGGAGCGCGCCTTTGACGCCGGGATCGGTGATACGCGGCCAATGGTCGTCGTTGAGACGGTTCCATAATTCCAGCACTTCTTCGGTGGTCAGCCCGCTGGCCCAGGCCTGTTCGATGCCGTGCAAATAGGCGTCTGACTCATTGGCGGCGTCTTTGTCGGCCATGGAACGGGGCACGCGGAACTGCTGCACGTGCCGCCACTCATGGATGACGGTGGCGTAGAGCCAGGGTACGCTGGCAAAGGCAGCGGGTCCAACTGTGACCTCGAACGGCAGCAGCCGGGCGTCCGGGTGCAGTACGGGATCTTTGTCCCAGTAAGTGGTGGTATGGCCTTCGTCAGTCATGCTGGCGCCGTAGCGCATGGTACCGTGCTCCAGTTCAGCGGGATTGAGGCGTCCCTGTCCGGCCAATTCATTAACCACCAGGTCGATGGCGGCCTGGTGGCTGCCGCCGTCAATGGCGTCTTCAATCTGGATCACGAGTTCGTCAGACAGGCCGGGGACGCGCCGCCGGGGTTCGCGCGGGCAGTCAGGCGGGCAGTCGCGCTGCAAAACGCCGCTGCTGTTAGCCAACCAGCGCTGGACGAAGGCGTTGCCTTGCTGCCGCTGCCACTGCAAAACGGCCGTTTGCGTGAGAGAAAGCGCCGGCTGCGAGGTGGGAGAGTGGGAAACGGCCGTTTGCTTAGGGCCGGTATGGGCTGCCGTTTTCCCGGTAGGTTCCTGTCGCTTCGGCGCTTTTTGCAGGGATTGCTTGTTCGTCATCTACACAAACTCCACTTCGTGATTGCCGGACGCAATCACGCCATGGGCTACCATCTCAATCGATTCGGCCGCCTCTCCTTGCGGACCGCCGCCCGGTTCCGTGGTGAACAGTTCCACACTGCGGATAAATTGCACGTTGGGCAAGCCCTGCAAACATTGGTACACATCAGATAAATACAATTCCCGGCCAAAAGGCCAGCCCTTACCATCCGGGCCGCCGGTCAGGGGATTCAAGAATTTGTAGAGACGTGTCAACACGTCATTTTCCACGACGGCTTGATCAACGCCGGGCCGGGCGCGAAGCTGCACTTTGGCGGCTGCCCAGTAATAGGCAGGGGCGCGGATGAAGAGGCGGGTGGTGAGCAAACGGCGCTCGTCCAGGTAACTCGTCAGCCGCTCAATGTCTGCTGCCGCCGGTTCCAGGAAGTCGGGTTCCAGATAGCCGGCGGGGCGGCGCACGCGGGGAATCACCAGCACGTACACCTGTCCCGGCGCGACCCGCCCGGTTTCTGAAGGCAGCGGCTGCAAACACTTCACCCGGCCAATGGTGACGCCGGGTGTTTCCAACGCCAAATCTTCATAATCGGAAGCGGTGACGGCGCGTTCGCGGTGGCGCAGCAGCTTTGGGGCGCGCACCATGGCGTCTTCCAGCGTTTCGGCGTCCAGGCCGCCCCAGGCCGGTTCGCGGTTGCTGACGCGCGCCACGTAGGGAATGGAAGTCGCCAGCGTGTTGAGAATGCCCGTTTCGACGTTACCTTCATCGCCGCCGCCGCAGCGATACTGCCGGAAAATGAGGTTAGCGCCTCGTGGTGGAATGGCGCCGTAAAGCTTGACAGCGCCGTCGGGCTGGCGCACGGCCGGGCCTAAACGCAGCTGGCCGGTAACGCTGTCCAGGGTGTAGTGGCGGCTGTCGGCGTCGGAGCCGGCAAAATCTTTTACTTCGGTCCACTCCTGCGCGCCTTCGCCATCCACCTGTACCAGCAGGCGCTCTTCGGCTTCCCGCGCCAGGATGGGAGTGGCCTGGAGCGTGAAACGCTGCCCGGTCGAGCCGTCGCTTTGCCCCAGGAATTCGCGGGTCATGGTTCTGGCGTGGGTGGCGGGCACGCCGCCCCCCCAGGCGCTGGCTTCCAACCTGCGCAGTTTTGGCGATACCTGATACGGTCTCATGCCGTCTCGTTTTTCGGCGTCGGAGATGGCTTTGATGCGCAGGCGCACCCAATAAAGATGTTTATCTTTGATTTTGAATTTGCCCAGGTCAGGGAGGTGGAGTTGGAAACGGCCGTTACTGTTCATGCCCTTCGTCGTATCAAACTCCACGGCGCAGGGCAGCCAGCGTCTTTCATTGTCGCCGGTGGAGCCTTCCCATACGATGGGCGGCAGGGTGGGATCAATGCCCGCGCCGCCGGCTGCGTCCCATTCCATGTCGAAACGCAGAATGTGGCGGCTGAGATCCGTTTTGAAGCCAAAATACAGTGCATCGTCTATCTGCGGTGGTGAGGAAAACACCTCAAAACCGTCAAAACCGGCGCTGAGACGGCGCAGATTTTGGAAATCGGTGAAGCGCTTGCTTTTGCCGTCAGAGGTGGCGATGGTTGATAAGACGGCTTCCAGTTCCGGTGGCCGAACTGTGAAAGCTTCGTCTGTGGTGAATACGGTGGCCTGTTCTGTTTCTGTCTGGGTGCTGGCGACTTCTGTGCCTGCCGGGATGATAGTATCGGTCTCCTTGGGCGCGGAAAGCCAGAAGGTGATTGGCGCCCTGGCGGGGACCGGCGGCTTGAGGGTGATGCCGAACATCTCCATAAATTTGACATAATGCAAATCCGGCACGCGGTTCAGGCGGTAGAGCATGGTTTCTGTCATCCAGGCGAACAGTTCAATGAGGGTGACGCCGGGATCACTAACGTTGTGGTCGGTCCACTCTTTGGTGTAATGGGGTATCTTCTTCTTGGCTTCGTCAACCAGTTGTTGGAAGGTTCTGTCGTCAAGTTTGGGTGCGGCTAGTGACATCTTACTCTCCTGGAATTAGGTAGTAGGGGAAAACCAGACTGCGTTTGTCCTGGGCTGCTTTGATTTCGTACTGAATTTCAATCATCAGGCAGTGGTTGCGCTGCACGTCGGGGTAGGCGGTGACATCCAGGACGTTGATGCGTGGTTCCCACATGCCCAGGGCTTCTTCGACGTAACGCTGAGCGAGAACGGCCGTTTGGTTGTTGTTGGGCGCGAATACCAGTTCCGCTAAACGGGAGCCAAAGGTAGGCCGCATCAGCCGCTGACCGGGCGTGGTCATTAAGATAATTTGAATGGCTTGTTCGATTTCAGAACGGCCGTTTGCCAGAGCCATACCGCCTTGTTTGTTTACGCCGGGTGGGAAAGCCCAGCCTGTGCCGATGATGTTTTGTTTCATGCGTTCGCCTCGCTGTCAGATTGGACCAATTTCCAAAATGGGTCCAATCTAAGGAACATTCACGGTTTGCTGTCCGGCATTTTGGATGGAAATCACGCCGCCCCACATACACATCAGTGTGCACGTGTTGTTAACAGCCGGTTTGTGGCTCACCATGACCGTAGGCGAACCAGGCGTCCAGGGCGCAGTGGTGACAGGCATACAGGGCTGCGGCGTTAAGACGCCCTGCGCCGCCGATGTGGCCGCCGCCACCTGCGGATTGGAAAGGGTGGTACACATGCCAAAGGGCATGATATTTTTCATGGGTACGTTGTCCATAATTGTGGCGGCGGGCGCACTGCTGCCGTTGGTCCGGCCTTCCGGCATGACCAGCAGTTGGCCCGGCGTGGTCCCGAAACTGCACTGAATGGTAGCGTTATTGGTAACCAGTGTTGCCATGCTAAGATCCTTTTGTTGATGCGTGAACGGCGATCCTCACGAATCACGCCTCAAGCCTCCTGGTACACTAATCCATAATTGTTAGGTAAATCCCCTCCCTTAATCCCCTCCCAAGGGGAGGGGAAACTGCTCCCTCTCCCTTTGGGAGAGGGTTGGGGAGAGGGAAAAAGTAGAAAACTGTACTAATTCAAATTCACCACCGCGCCTTTAAGGTTGGCGGGACCGGATGCTTCCAAATTCAAAACGCCGCCGGCCTTGATGTCCATGTTGGCGCCGGATTCCAGTTTCATGTTGGCCGACGACTTGATTTCCACGTCGCCGCCGCTGTCGATGACGATTTTGCTGCCGCCGCCATCCATGGTGATGGTGAGTCCGCTGCTGCTTTTGATTTCGATGGTGTTGCCGGCGTCGTCCAGGTTGACGGTGTGACCGCCGGCCGTTTTGATTTCGATTTTGTTGTCGCTGTTGTCATACATAGTGATGGCGTGGCCGGTGCGGGAGTGCCAGGTGCGCACCAACGGCCGTTCATTTTGAGCCGCGCCGTTCACCATATCGGGGAGATCGTGTTGGCCGTTCCACATGCCGCCCAGGACAAAGGGACGGGAAAAGTCGCCGTGTTCAAAAGCTACCAGCACCTCGTCGTCGACGTCCGGCGTGTTGCAGAAACCGGCTTTTGGCCCAGCCCCCGCGCCGACAACCCGCGCCCAGTCGCTTTCAGCGTCGTCGGTGAGCCAGGGAAACTTGACCTTGACCCGCCCCCAGTTATTGGGATCATCTGAGTTGGTGACAACGGCCGTTACCACTCCCTGCCATCTGTGGAGCGGCTTCTGGTCGCGTACCCGCTCTGCCAGAGAGCCGGTGCGTGAACCGTGCACCGAAAAATACGTGCGGAACCCTTCGGCCGTGTAAACATGCGCAGCGTTTGTCACCAAATATTTGCCGCTGAGACGATTACCCAGCAGTTCTAGCTCCACCATTTTCCCGGCCTTGATGTCAGGCCGGCGGAAAGCAATACCGTCCGCCTGCACAAACGCGCCGCTCACTTCATTCATGCGCGCAGCTGCCAGCGCATCCGCCTCCGCCTGGCTCACCACCGGCTGATCCACGATAATCAGCTTGCCCTGTCCAAAACGGCCAGCCCACTCTGCCCCATTTTTAGATTCGTCGATTTTTGGGTACAGCTTGCCGTTTTGAGATTTTCCCACGATAGCTTTCTGCTGGTCGGCGTCCCAGCCTTTGACCATCACTTCATCTACCTGCTCCGCCAATGTCAGGCGCGGCCTGAAGGAAATCAATTCAGCCCCCCAACTCAGCTTCACGCTGGGGGGATTGTCCGGCGGTTTGCGAAAATAGAGCTTGCCGTCATCGACAAAACACTCATAACCGATGCGCCAGGCCCGTTCCATCAAAAAAGCCAGGTCAGACTGGTTGGATTGGAAAATATGGTCATAAACAGTGCTGGTAGATTCCACCTGTGCGGATAGGCCAATTTCACCTGCAATTTCTTCCGCCAACTGGCTGTCTTTCTTATTTAAAAAGGCGCGGCTTTTTGTTTCGCGGAACAGGCGGTGAGATTTATCGTAGCCGCGCACCACCAACTGGGACGTCATGCCTTCGCCATAGTAGGGTTCGAGCGCCGTGATTTCACCTTTGATCAGAACCGTGCACTCGTTGCTGGCGTCCCCGGCGGCAATTTCAATTTCCTTGGTCAAGTCAAAAGGCCCGTTATCTAAAATTTGCAAATCGGCGTCCTCCAGCCGCAGCGTGAACATATCCGGCATGAGGACGTGCTGGTCTATGGTCACTTCTAACACCAGGGAGCGCACCCTGTCCTGAATTTTGGACCCGTCGATTTTAATATTCAGTTCGGTGGATAACGTCGGTCTCTCGGGCATAATGATTTGCTCACGACTCTTGCGGTATCATGATGGTTTGGCCCGGAATCAGCGCTTCCGGGTTGTCGATGCCGTTATATTCGGCAATGCGCCGCCAATTTGTGGCGCTGCCATACACGTTGGCGGCGATGAGATCCAGCCGGTCGCCGCGCACCACCTGCCAGGTGCGTAAAACGGCGTCGCTGCCGGAGGTGGGATTCTGCGCCGGGTAGTCGTTGATGTCATTGTACTGGGTAAAGGTAACGTCAACTTTGGCGCGGACGGGGGTGCCGTCATTTTTGAAGAGCGTAAATTTTTGCGTCATGCTGGTGATGACGGCGGCAAAACGGAACACGCCCCATTGAAAAGCGCAGCCGGGTGGTTCTTGCTTGTCGCCGCCATCCCGCGGTTCTTTGGGCTGCATGAATTTCCACAGCTTGTTGGTGATTTTGCTCACGTCTTCGCCGGATTCGTACATGTCGAAAAAGAGATTGAGCTTGAGGGTTTGCGCGCCCGCTTTTTGGAAGGTCATGTGGGGCGCGGCGCTGCGGTTGTTGGCTTCTTCTTTGTATTGATTTTGTTTCGACACGGTGTATTCAAACGGGTTGAACATGCAGGCCACTTCGACGCCGCCGACCGGTTCGCCGGTTTCGTCTGCTTCATATACTTTGGCTGGTACTAAGTTGCCTCGGGTGTTGCTCATGTCTAAAAACGTCCTCGGGTGCGTTCCCATTCAATGGTCATGAGATCTTTGATTTCGCCGTAAACTTGACGGGCCAACTCGTTGATGTCGATCTCCTCGTTTTGCCCTGCTTCGTCCTGTTCACTTTCGGGAGACGGCGGCGCTTCTGTGGTTGGGGACAGGTCTGCGGCGGGTGGTTGTTCGCTTTCAACCCGCTGGATGATGGTAGGCGGCGCTGCTTTTGCCTGGGTAACGGCCGTTGTTTGTGCTGCTTCACGCTCTGTTCCTTCGGGAGCAGCCGGGAATCGTGGGAGCGGCGGCGGCTGCTCAGGCGACCGGGCTGTGGGCATGGCGGGTGGTTTGGCGCCAATTAAGCGCCATAAATCGCCGGGCAGGTCGCCAATTTCGGTGGCGACTGTGTCGGAGGGCGTGCTGAAATCGGAAGGCGGCGCTGCCGCTTTAGCGTCTGTCTGGCTGTATTCCGGGGCCGGTTTGCGCTGGAGGGGCTGCGGCCGGGGCTTGCGCGGCTGGATATATTGGACGGATGAGGTGGTGGGTTGTCCGGGCGGTACGCTGTCTAACTGCCTGATTGCTTTGCTGGTTTCTTGAGGGGCGGTCTGCCGCATGAGGGGACCGGTTGGCGCTGAAACTGGCCGCGCCGCTGGTGGGGTGGGTGATTCTATGATTTGTACGGGCCAGACGGATTG
>JAWOGU010000286.1:0-9375 GCA_046496595.1 Chloroflexota bacterium | reverse complement strand
CGATGACTACATCACTAAACCATTTGGTCCCCAAGAATTATTAGACAGCGTCGAGCGCGTCATCCGTATCCATTCAAAAGAACGCACCAACTAAATACTGAATCTTATTCTGAACCATCAAAAGCCCGTCCACAAAAGAGACGGGCTTTTTTCTACCCGCTATAGCCCCCACTATCAAAAACGATTACAATTTGAAAAATCACCAACCGGGTTTTTTAAACCCACCAAGACCGGGGTCAAAATAGGCAGCGACCATGATCGGAACACCGTTTCACTCACGTACTGAAACGCTTTGCGAAAGCATGAACTGGCGGAATTGGTCCGGTTATGCCGTCGCCGGAAAGTATGAATTAAGTCACGACCGCGAATACTACGCCATCCGCAACGCCGCCGCTCTCATTGACGTTTCTCCGCTTTACAAATATCTAATTCAAGGACCCGACAGTGAAAAGTTTGTCAATAGACTAATCACCCGGGACGCCAGCAAATGCGCCGTAGGCCAGGTCCTCTACACCTGCTGGTGCAATGATCAAGGCAAAGTGATCGACGACGGCACAGTCTCCCGCCTGAGCGCAGACACCTTTCGCCTGACAGCCGCCGAACCCAACCTGCGCTGGCTGGAGGACACCGCCTTTGGCATGGACGTTGTCATTACCGACGTATCGGAATCGCTGGCGGCGCTGGCGCTGCAAGGGCCGCACTCACGCACCATTCTGCTGGAAGTGATCGCTGCCGCCGAAAGAGAACGATTTGCTCGTTTGCCCTATTTTCAGGTGATGCCGGCCACGGTAGACGGCTGTTCCCTCACCATTTCCCGCACCGGCTACACAGGTGATCTCGGCTACGAACTCTGGCTGCCAGCCGCCGACGCCGCGCTCATTTGGGACGCGCTCATGGCCGCCGGCGCCGGTTACGAAATCGCGCCCGCCGGTATCCTGGCCCTGGACATTGCCCGCATCGAAGCCGGCCTGCTGATGGCAGATGTGGACTACACCCCTGCCCGCCACGCTTACCTGTCCGGGCAGGCGTCTTCCCCCTTTGAGCTGGATTTGGGCTGGAGTGTTAACTTGAAGAAAAACGGCAATTTTAACGGCCGTTCCGCCCTCCTCGCCGAAAAACAAAAAGGCTCCCGCTGGGCCACCGCCGGCATTGAAATCGACTACCAACACCTCTCCGCCGCCTTTGCCCGCGCCAAACTGCCGCCCGCCATCCCCCACGAAGCCTGGCGCAGCAGCGTGCCCCTCTTCGCCCGCAGCCGCAGCAGCCGCAGCGGTTTCCAGCAAATCGGCTATGCCACCAGCGGCTGCTTCTCGCCCATCCTTAAACGCTACATCGCCCTCGTCACCATCAAACCAGAATTTGCCACCATCGGCGCAGACCTGTTCATCCAACTCACCATCGAACACGCGCCGCACCACATTGCGGCCCAAGTCGTCCAAAAACCATTTTTTGACCCGGAACGGAAGAAGGCATGATGGGATGTAGAGGTGTAGAGGTGATGGGGTGAAAATCACCTCTACACCCCATCACCTCTACACCTCTACATCTTCAGGAAAGACTATGCAAAACGCCACAACTCAACCCTACGATGTCATCATCATTGGCGGCGGTCACAACGGCCTGATAGCAGCCGCCTATCTGGCTAAAGCCGGTAAAAAAGTGGTGGTGTTGGAAAAACGGCCCATCCTGGGCGGCGCCACCGTCACCGAAGAAATTTATCCCGGTTTCAAATACACCGTTTTTTCCTACGTCGTCAGCCTGCTGCGCCCGGAAATTATCCGCGAACTGGAGCTGGCGCGGCACGGTCTGACCATGCTGCCCCTGGAAAGCACCTTTACCCCCATGCCCAACGACGACTATCTGGTGCGCTGGGGCGACTACCACAAAACCTACCGCGAAATCGCCCGCCACTCCAGGCGCGACGCTGACACCTACACCGATTACGGCCGGCTCATGGGCCACATGGCTAAAGCCGCCAAACCCATTTTGGGTGTTGTACCCCCCGACATCGGCAGCCTCGATCCGCGCAAACTGCACCCGATAGACATGGCGCAACTGGCCCGCCACTTCTTGGGGCTGGAAGAAGGGCATCTCAACGCTTTCATTAAGCTGATGGTGATGAGTTCCGCCGATTTTTTGGACGAGTGGTTTGAAACGGAGGCGCTCAAGGCCACCATGTCGGCCAGCGGCATTATTGGCACCTTTTTAGGACCGCGCTCACCGGGCACGGCTTACGTGCTGCTGCATCACTACATGGGTGAAATCGACGGCGTTTTCCGCGCCTGGGGTTTCGCCAAGGGCGGTACAGGCGCCGTAGCCGAATCTATCGCCAGTTCTGCCCGTGAATGGGGCGCAGACATTCGCACCAGTGCACCGGTCGCTCAGGTAATTGTGAAAAACGGCCGTTCCACTGGTGTCGCTCTCGAAAATGGAGACGAACTCTACGCCCACGTCGTCGCCTCCTCCCTCGACCCGCGCCAGACTTTTCTCAATCTGGTGGACGAAACGCAGCTGCCGGCGGAGTTTGTCACCGCCATCAAAAAATTCCGTTATCGCGGCTCCTCCGCCAAAGTGAACCTGGCCCTGGATGGCCTGCCCAATTTCACGTCGCTGCCCGGCTTTGGCCCGCACCTGCGCGGGGCCATCTCGATCAGTCCCTCTATTGAGTACCTGGAACGCGCCTATGACGATGCCAAGTATGGGGAATTCTCAAAACGGCCGTACATCGATATGATCATCCCCTCCCTCATCGATCCGGACATGGCCCCGCCCGGCAAACACGTCATGTCCTGCTTCGTGCAATACGCGCCCTACCACCTCACAAACGGCTCCTGGGATCAACGCCGCGAAGAATTCGGCGACACCGTTATCGACACCATTGCCCAATTCGCGCCCAACATCAAAGACATCATCCTCCATCGTCAGGTCATGACTCCGCTGGACATCGAACGTGTCACCGGCCTCAGCGAAGGCAACATTTTCCAGGGCGAGCTTTCTCTCCAGCAGCTCTTTTTCTTGCGGCCGGCTCCAGGCTGGAGCAATTACCGCACCCCCATCAAAGGCTATTACCAATGCGGCTCCGGCGCTCATCCAGGCGGCGGCATCATGGGCGCCAGCGGCCGCCTTGGCGCTTTGGAAATCTTAAAAGACTGGTCATAAGGAAAATCTATTGTTCATTCGATTCTGGGGCGTACGCGGCACTATACCCACACCCGGACGTGAAACCATTCGCGTCGGTGGCAATACCTCTTGCATAGAAGTCCGTACCTCTGATGATCAGCTCATCATCCTGGACGCCGGTACCGGCATCCTTCCCCTGGGCAAACACCTGCTCAAAGAAAACCCCGGGCGAATCACGGGCAGCATCCTCATCAGCCACACCCATTGGGACCACATACAAGGATTTCCCTTCTTCTCGCCCATTTGGGGCCGCACCAACCGCTTTGTCCTGGTCGGGCGCAAACGGGTAGGCCAACGCTTGGAAGAAATCGTCTCCGGACAGTTTATCGAGCCGTATCTCCCCTTTGCCTACAAATCCCTACCAGCCGACTTGATCGTAAAAGAAGTGGATGACGATGAAACCCTGATTATTGGCGACAGAACCCGGGTACAGGTAGCCACCATGAACCATCCAGGGGGCTGCCTGGGCTTCCGCATTGAAAATGATGGCGTCGTTTTCACTTATTGCAGTGACGTGGGGCATGAAGATGACGGGTTTGACCCCGGCGTGCTCAAATTGGCGCAGGGCGCAGACCTGTTGGTTCACGATTCACATTTTGCCACCCTGGATGAAAGAAACCTGCGGCGCGATTGGGGGCACAGCACCTGGCTGGAAGCCGCCCAGGTTGCGCTGGAAACAAATGTCAAAAATCTGGCCTTGTTCCATTTCGCGCCAGACATGATCGATCCGGACGTCGAACACATATTGGAAAAAACCCGCGCCATCTTTCCCAGGAGTATGATCGCCCATGAGGGCTTGCAGCTAACCCTGCCCCTTGTCGGTGATCTGCCTGATCTGGCACCCTAAGCCCTGTTATGACAATTGCCACAATACGAGAATGGATTACAATAGATACTCAGTACTATGCCACAGATTCTGACAAGAATAATCGGAGATAGTTTGACTCAATCGGTTTTGATCGTGGATGATGAGCCTATGGCGCGCACTTTATTGCGCTTGATGCTCGTTAGAGTAGGCTTTAACGTTTCTGAAGCGGAAGATGGTTATGACGCTTTGGAAAAGGTGCAGCAAAACCTGCCCGACATTATTTTGCTTGATGTGATGATGCCGGGCATGGATGGCTTTTCGGTGTGTGAAGAGCTGCGCCAACGGAAAGAAACCGCCACTTTACCGATTATTATGTTAAGCGCCAAAACCGATTTAGACAGCATCAACAAAGGTTTGCGCATCGGCGCTACCAAATATCTCACCAAACCCATCTCACCGGAAGATCTCACCCGGCACGTCAAAGAGGCGCTGGACGTAAAGCCTATTGCTTAGGTTTGGCCTTTTTGCACCGTTTGTGATAAAAAATACAAAGATTCACGCAGAACCATCTATGGAGATTAAACACGATGCTGATTAAACGCTTGATATTGGTTGTTATTTCTTTTGCTGTTGGAGCAGCCGCCACTTTTTTGATTATGTTTGCGATTGGCACAGACCTGTATACATATGGAATGGGTTATTTCTCCTTCACGACGCTGTCTCTGGCTTGTTTCGTGGGAATCTGGCTAGACAAGTTCATGGGTACCGGCTTTTTACCTGAATGATTGGGGACCTGTACCGATTGCCTTCACTTTAAAAACGCAAGACCTCCGCATAATAATACGGGGGTCTTTTTTGTTTCCAGAATGGACCAATCTGTGGGATTGGTCCATTCTTACCGAACGATCCCCTAGAACCATAAAAAGCACAAAAAAGGATGAACAAGACGATGACAAATTTGATTGATGGCAAAGCAATTGCTCAGGAAGTACAGGATGAAGTGAAAACGGCCGTTGCCAAAATGCAGGCTGAATATGGTTACACACCGGGTCTAGCCACCGTGCTGGTAGGTGAAGACCCGGCCTCGGCGACCTATGTACGCAGCAAACAGCGCACCTGCGAAAAGCTCGGCATTCGTTCAATTGGGCACACCCTGCCGGCCGACGCCACCCAAGAAGAAGTGGAAGGCCTGGTGGCGCAGTTGAACGCCGATCCCACGATTAACGGCATTTTGGTGCAGCTTCCCCTGCCCAAACACCTGGACGAAGAAGCGGTGCTAAATGCGATTGATTTGGGCAAAGATGTGGATGGTTTCCATCCGGTCAACATTGGCCGTTTAGCCATGAAGGGGCGCAATCCCTTGTTTATTCCCTGCACGCCTTATGGCTGCATGGTGCTGCTGGAAAAAACGGGCGTTCAAACCAAAGGGGCTGAAGCCGTGATTGTGGGGCGATCTAACATTGTGGGCCTGCCGATGGCGATGCTGCTGCAAAAAGCCGACGCCACCGTCACCATCTGCCACAGCCGCACGAAGGATTTAAAGGCTCATTTGCAGCGGGCGGACATTGTGGTGGCGGCGATTGGCTGGGCCAATATGATTACCGGCGACATGCTAAAACCGGGCTGCACGGTGATCGACGTGGGCATTAACCGCGTGGATGACGCCACTGCCAAAAACGGCTACCGGCTGGTGGGCGACGTGGACTTTGAGTCGGCGAAGGAAGTGGCGGGGGCGATTACGCCAGTGCCGGGCGGCGTGGGGCCGATGACGATTGCCATGCTGATGAAGAATACGCTGCACGCGGCGGAATTGGCGCTGGCGAAAAAGTAACGATTTGCGATTTTTGATTGACGATTAACGATTGAGGGCCGGAGGTTGTTTAATCTTCGGCCTTTTTTTGCGCCTGGGTGAGGTCTTGAGGGGTGTTGATGTTGGCGAAGGAACGGCCGTTCTCATCAAATTCCATAATCTCTTCCCGCTCCACATAGCGCACTGCCACCTGCCCATAAAAGCGTGTAATCTTCAAGCGTTTCGCCTGCAAATTGGCTTCAATCGGCGCCAGACACGCCTTGCTGTAAATGGCGTGCAGCGGTTCCGGAAATGTACCCCACAGCGGCGCCACCACGTCAGCGGTGTGGCGCAGGGAGATGAGATAGTCCAACAACGGCCGTTTTAACCAGGGCATATCGCAGGCGACTACCAGAGTATGGGGATGGGCCGCATGAGAAACGGCCGTGAAAATGCCACCCAGCGGCCCATGATCCGGGTAAATGTCGGCCACCATGGGCAGACCCAGATAGGCATAGGGTTCCGGGTTGTTGGTGACGATGAACGTTTCGCTGCCCAGGTCGCGCACCCGCTCCAGCACAACCTCAATCATCGGCCTGCCTTCAAACAATACAAACGACTTATCCGTGCCCATACGGCTGCTTTGGCCGCCGGCTTGTACGGCAACTGAAATTGGGGTCATCATTCACTCCATTAAAGATAGAGTGTAGAGATAGAGAAGTCTCCAGTCCATCTCTCTATCTCTACACTCTATCTCTATCTCTTTACATAAACCGGTAGAAAACTTGATTACTGAGGAAATACGCCTTCTCGGTGAGGAATAAACGGCCGTTTTCCACCTTCACCATCTCCCAAGCCAACAGTTGGCCGACTGTGCCTGGAAACGCTTCATCCAGCGGCTGCCCAAAGCGCGCCGCAAACGCCGCCAGGTCAAGTCCTTCCTGCAAAAGACGAAGCTGCGTCATCACCGCGTCAGACATGGCTTCTTCGCGGGTGATGGTGTGGTGCTCGGCAACGGCCGTTGTCAGCGGATAAGGCAGTAATTCGGGCGTTTCCAGGCGGCGCAGGTAGACGCGCGGCTGCTTGACGTTGGCGTAGCGCACCCCGCCCGCGTGACCATGCGCCCCCGCACCCAGGCCCAAATACTCACCGTCGCGCCAATACGTCAGATTGTGTTCACAATCCCGGCCCGGTTTGGCCCAATTGGAAATTTCATAATGGCTGTAGCCATGTTCAGCCAGCAGGTCACGGGCTAACTGGTACTGGTCGGCGGCTAAATCGGGATCGGGCAGTTGAATACGGCCGTTTTGCAGCCAGCGCTGCATCGGCGTGCCCGGCTCAATTGTCAAACAGTAGAGGCTGATGTGGGGCGGGTCCAGCGCCAGCGCCGCCGCCAGGCTCTGCCGCCAGGTGTTCAGCGTTTGTCCCGGCAGGCCATAGATCAAATCCAGGTTGAAATTAGTCAGCCCCGCTTCCCGCGCCAGCCGCACCGCTTCCACAACGGCGGCAAAATCATGCTCCCGCTCCAGCAGCGCCAGTTCTGCCGCCACGGCGCTCTGTACGCCGAAACTCAAACGGTTGACGCCCGCCGCCGCCACCGCCGCCAGATAGGCCGCATCCACCGTGCCGGGATTGGCTTCCATCGTGATTTCCGCGGTTCCGCTGCGCGCAAAATAGCGGTCGGCCGCCGCCAAAATCTGGATGATGGTTTCCGGCGGCATGAGAGAGGGGGTGCCGCCGCCAAAGAACAGGGTGTGAAACGGCCGTTTCTCTTCCCCATCTCCCGCCGCCTGCGCCAGTTCCCGGCACACCGCCGCCGCGTACAACTCCTTCAAATCGCCCAGGCTGGTATAGGTATTAAAATCGCAATAAGAGCAGCGATGGCGGCAAAAAGGAATGTGGATGTAGAGGCTTAAACTTTTTGGGTGAAGCAAGGCGTTTTCCTTGAAGAAAGTGCGAGTTGATGAATTGTTAATCATTCAACAATTCATCAATTAAGCATTAATTATTGTTTATTGTCTCGACTGCCAGCATAACGTATCATAGACGTTAGGACAACCCATCCACCGGACTGTTTAATTTTCTACAGGAAGTTCCCTAAGCGCCCACCACCATGACTGAAAAGCAAGAGCGAGTAACATAAGAAAAAGCAGACTCTATCTCTAGCTCTACACTCTCGCTTCCCAGGAGAAAGCATGACCCGTCAACCCACCACCGTCGCGCCCCACAAATTGGCCCGTCTCGTTGAAATCAGCCGTATCCTCAACTCTGCCACCAACGTGGACACGGCGCTCACCTACATCATCAAACAGGCTGCCTCTCTCACGGAATCCGAAGCGGCTTCCATTCTTTTGCTGGACCCCAAAACCCAACAGCTACACTTCCGGGCTTCTTCCAACAAAGCCCACGACGAGATGATCAATATCTCCGTACCGCTCGACGGCAGCATCGCCGGGGCTATTTTCCGCGAAAACAAGCCCATGGTTATCAGCGACGTCACCAAAGACCCGCGCTGGAATCCGGATGTGGCTCGCACTATCCAATTCCAAACTAAGTGCATTTTGGGCGTGCCCATGCATGACGTGGTCCGGCAGCCCATTGGCGTGTTGGAAGCGCTCAACAAATCCAACGGCGCGTTCACCCGCGAAGACGCCAAAACCATGACCATCCTCGCCGATATTGCCGGGGTGGCTCTGGAACGCGCCCGTCTGGCGGAAGACCTGGCGCGGGCCTACCAGGAACTCAACGAACTGGATCAGCTTAAAACCGACTTTATCGCCGTCGCCTCTCATGAACTGCGCACGCCGCTGTCCGTGATTATGGGC
The DNA here is from genome assembly GCA_046496595.1 of Chloroflexota bacterium. Classification (GTDB taxonomy): domain Bacteria; phylum Chloroflexota; class Anaerolineae; order Promineifilales; family Promineifilaceae. The sequence continues at coordinate 773 of JAWOGU010000286.1, read as the reverse complement.
TACGTCTCATTTTTGCAGGAAGAGGCGGATGCGCGCATGGCGAACCAGCTTGACAGCGTGATGAACGCCGCGGTGCATTTGCGGGATCTCATCCAGGCCATGCTCAACCTGAGCTATGTGGACACCGGGAAAGCCGCCGTGCAGTTGGAACGGGTAGACCTGGCTGCATACGTGGGCGAGCTGACACAAGAATCCCACGAAACGGCCGTTGCCAAACAGCAAACCATGCGCGTCCACCTGCCCGCCGCTCCCCTGCTGGTCCAGCTTGACAAAAACGTCATGGCAGTGGCGCTGAACAACCTCATCAACAACGCCATCAAATTCAGCCCGCCTGGCAGCCACATCGACATCCGCATTGCCCGGCAGAGCGCGGAAGCCTGGTTCAGCATCCAGGATAATGGTCCCGGCATCCCGGAAGACAAATTAGAGCGCATCTTCAACCGCTTCTACCAACTGGAACCGGCCCTGGTGCGGCAGCATGGCGGTCTGGGGCTGGGTCTGGCGATTGCCAAAGATCTGGTGGGATTGCAAAACGGCCGTATTTGGGCCGAAAGCGGGGAGAAACAGGGCAGCATCTTCTACGTGGCCCTGCCCTTGAGCCAGGAAGGCTGATTTTTATGACGTTTGTGGTATCCTTGCTTATAATCAAGTGACTGTCACCTAAAAAAGTCATGGGGAGCTGACGAATTTGTTGAATTCCATATTAGTTTCGCGGCTGTAGATGCAGCCCAACGGAGGGTGAAAATGGCAACGATCAATCAGCTTCTACAAAA
>JAWOGU010000137.1:0-18846 GCA_046496595.1 Chloroflexota bacterium | reverse complement strand
TGGTAGATTCACAGCGGTTTAACCGTCAGCAGGCTTGGACGGTGGTGACGATTTTCGTAGGGGTACTGTTATTGGGAACTTTGAAGATTCTGCCCCTCCCGGTGGCTATGCTGTTGGGAGCACTGTTGGTTTTTGTTACACGTTGTATCACACCAGACCATGCTTACCGTCAGGTAGATTGGAAGATATTGATTTTAAATGGATCGTGACTTGAATGCGGCGATCAACATAAAAAATTATGCGGTGAGCACCACCGCTTGTGGAGGCGATAGCGCTGGCCCGGCAGAGGATTTGTCTGGTGAAACTATGCCTGTGAAGCAAGAAACAAACAGCTATCAATAGATAGTATAAGATTTGTAGTAGCGGCAATGTAAGTGTCGGTAAAAACCACACTGTTATCCATATTGTAGGTAAAGCTGGTATTGGTCCAATTCGCCGAACCGGTCCAAAGGGGGAGGTAAAGTGACCCCAAAATATCCGTCTATTGACTTATGATTTTCAATCCTCTAAACTGACCCTACAACTGACCAAGATATGCATGACAAAGTGCCTCTTCATTATATTCCACCTCCTAAATTCTCCCACTCATGCGTATACCACCACCGTAACCACACCCTAAATCTTTAAAAAGTCATCATTTCCCGGCATGGTTCAGAAACTCAGAAAGTTAGCTTGACACTTTGTAGGGCGATTTTGTAAATCGCCCAGGGGACGTTTTGCAAAATCATCCTACAAGTTATAAAGGTAATTAGAGCTATGTCCCTTTCCCAATAGTAAAGTAATACCTGTATATCGAAATTTCTTGGAAGATAAACGGCCGTTCCTGCCAATGGTTCTATTCCGCTTCCCAATAACACCGTGTTCATTTTCATTATCCGCTGGCTGGCGTGCCTGAAATTATGGACAAATGTGGAGATACTTTATGAAAAACAGGGAAACGTGGCAAAATGAACATGACGAATTGATGCAGGTCTTGGAGGCCGCCCGCGAGGCTTTGTCTCAATATCCGGGCGTCGTTTCCGTAGAGATAGGCATCAAAGAAACCGGCAGCAAATTGACAGACGACTTGGCATTCCGCGTCTATGTCACCCAAAAAGTGCCCCCGGACCAACTCGCGCCAAACCAAATGATCCCCAATGAGATCATGGGTTTCAAAACGGATATCATCGAATACGACATCCCGGTGCAAACGGAAAATTCTGATAAATTCCGCCCCCTGAAGGGCGGCATTCAGATCGACAACGAAAAACCGGCGGGATATGGCACGCTCGGTTGTATTGCCCAGGTCAATGGCTCTAACGAAGTTGTCGTTCTCACCAATGCTCACGTCGTACGCTCCGGCGGTGCGACCGGCTCCATCAACATGGGGCAGCCGGAATATGTGGATTGCTGCTGCTGCACCTGCGACGACATCGGCCATTCCGCCGCCAGCGATCAACTGCTGGATGGCTCGTCGGATGCGGCCATTGTCCACCTCAAATCAGGCGTTGGCGCAGAAAATGTGATTCGCATGTTGAATGGGGATGGTTCGGACGGCACGGTGAATGGCAGCACAACGGCCGTTGTCAGCACAGATACCGTTATTAAAGTCGGCCGTACCTCCGATAAAACGCAGGGAACCATCCTCTCTATCACCCACGGCACCCCCGCCAACGCCGACGAAGGCCGTCCCGCCCGCACCAATCAGATTTTGATTCAACCGAATGCCGGCGTCACTCTTTTTCAGGATCGCGGCGACTCTGGTTCCGTTTTGGTAGACGCCAGCAACAGGGTTGTAGGCATCATGTGGGGTGCGTATCTGGTTCCCGGCTCTTCTCTATACGGTCACGGCATCGCCAGCCCCATTGGTCCGGTGCTTTCCGGTTTGAACATATCTATCCCCACCGGCGGCCTGACGACTTCTAGCGCAGCGGCAGGTGTTTTTATGGAAACGGCCGTTTCTTCCTCCCAATTCCGCCAGCCCCAGCCAGAAGCCACCCAACTGCTGGCCCACCTGCAAGCCCGCCTGTCACAAACCACACAAGGCCGCAGCCTCCTTGCCCTCATCGAAACCCACCGCCGTGAAGTCATCACCCTTATCAACCAAAAACGCCCTGTCACCGTTACCTGGCACCGCAAACAAGGCCCTGCCTACCTGGCAGCCCTCGGCCGCAGCCTCAAAGAACCCTCCTATCGCATTCCCCTGGAAATCAACGACGTCAGCCGCCAGCAAGCTTTCCTCAGTATCACCGCCATCCTGGCCGAACACGGCAGCGACAGCTTGCGTCACACCATCGATCAATATGCGTCCCAACTACTCACTATCGCCTCAAACTGCCATACCATTGCCGAAATCCTGACTGTGCTAGAAGAACAAATCCTGTCTCAAAACCCAACCGTCGCCGTCGCCGCCTGAAATTTTCAAACGAGGCAACATTCATGGACAACCAAACCGGTACGCTAGAATATATTGCCATCTACCTCTCCCGCTTGTTCAATCCCCTCTCAGAACGGCTGACAGCCGGACAGGTACAGGTATTATTCGCCGAATTAGGGCTGCAATTTCCCGCTCAACTTAATAACGTAGCCCCCTTCCAAAATGCCGCCCAAAGCGCCATCGTCATCATCGATCAACTGCCCACCCTCGCCACCGACCTGGTCACCGCCATCGAAGATGAAGACGGCGGGCAGATCATCAGCAAAAGCCTGGAACTGCTCGACGTTATTCGCCGCATCATGCAAAATGTCGATGCCCTGGCTGCCGCCCTGAAAAACGCCGGGGCAGCCACCGGTCTGCCTGCCCCAGATGTTACCCAATTCGCCAACGAACTGCCCCAGCGCCTGCTCGAGTACCTCATCGCCCGCAACCTGGAAATCCTACCCGGCGCGGCCGACGTCCTGGACTTCATCGGCGTACTGAAGCGCACTTCCCAAAACGTCGGCTCTGTAGACCCCGCCAAACCCCCCTTTACCCGGCGCGAACTTCACTTCGACAAACTCACAGATTTTCTCCAAGACCCGCTTAACTATCTAAACGCCACCTACGGTTGGGGCAGTCCCGGTTTTAACGGCCTGACGCTGCTCAACAAGCTAAACTCGCTGCTTGCCCAGGCCGGTGTGCCGGCTGTCCTTGATACAGTCGCCGTCCCGCCTGTGCTGGACGTGTTTTTCGTAGAAATCCGCCCGAAAACAGACGTGAACCCGCGTGGACTTTCCATCCGCATCGCCGACTCCTTCAACGTCGATCAGACAGCTCCCTTTGAGCAGGACGACTACAAAGTAGAAGTAGGCTTCAATGCAGACCTGCAAGTGGGCACAGAAATCATTATCCAACCGAATGACGCCATCACCCTCATCCCCCCATCTGGGGAATTTAAAGGGGACGCTTTCATTAAGTTCACCGGCGGCAAAGAAAACGGCGAACCCTACATCATTCTTGGACAAACAGGAGGCAGCCGCATAGAAGCTCGCCAGTTTGTGGCCCGCGTTGGCGCCGGCTTTGCCTGGCGCACAGATCGCGGCGAAGGCGAGTTCTCCATCCTCGGCGAAATCAAGAAGGGAAAAATCTTCATCGGCATGGATGGCGCCGATGGTTTTCTGGCTCAACTGCTTTCCGGCCTGAAAATCGAATCCGATTTTGACATAGGCCTCGGCTTCTCCACCAAAGACGGCGTCTTTTTTGTGGGCAGCAGCACTCTGGATATTCAGGTGCCTTTGCACGTATCGCTGGGCGTTTTGGAATTGAACGCCCTCACCATCAGTGTCGGTTTCAGTGCAGACGGTTTCCCGATTGGCCTGGGGGTGGACATCAAAGCGATGCTGGGACCGCTGCAAGCCGTGGTGGAACAAATCGGCCTGGAAGCGCTTCTGAAGCTGTCCGAAAATCGAACCGGTAATCTGGGGCCGGTGGACGTTGCCTTCAAGTTCAAGCCGCCCAAGGGCGCCGGGCTTTCTCTGGATGTGGGCGTGGTGAAAGGCGGCGGTTATCTCTTCTTTGACCCTGGCAGGGGAGAGTATGCCGGAGCGTTGGAGCTGAGCTTTGCCGGCATTGTTACCGTCAAAGCCATTGGCCTGATCACCACCAAAATGCCCGACGGTTCCAGCGGTTTTTCGCTGCTCATCATCATCACTGCCGAATTTGGTACCGGCATTCAGTTGGGGTTTGGTTTCACGCTGCTGGCAGTGGGCGGCCTGCTCGGACTGAACCGCACCATGCGCCTGGAGGCGCTCACCGAAGGCGTGCGTACCGGCGCCCTAGAAAGCGTGATGTTCCCGAAAGACATTATCGCCAACGCGCCGCGCATCATCAGCGATTTACGCACCTTCTTCCCACCGGAAAACGGCAAATTCCTCATCGGCCCCATGGTGAAAATTGGCTGGGGTACGCCCACGCTTATCAGCATTTCCCTGGGTATCATCATCGAGATTCCCGGCAATATTGCCATTGTCGGTATTCTCAAGGTAGCGCTGCCGGTTGAGGAAGCCGCACTGATTGTGCTGCAAGTGAATTTTATCGGCGCCATTGAAATTGATAAAAAGCGCATTTTCTTTTTCGCCGCCTTGTTTGAATCGCGGGTGCTGTTTATTACCATTTCTGGCGAGATGGGGCTGCTGGTGGCGTTTGGCGATGACGCGAATTTTGTGGTTTCTGTGGGTGGGTTCCATCCTCAATTTAACCCGCCGCCGCTGCCTTTTCCCAATCCGATACGCGTTTCGCTGGATATTATCAATACAGGCCTGTATCGGATTACGGTCAGCGGTTATTTTGCCGTTACTTCAAACACTGTGCAGTTTGGCGCCAAAGCGGAACTGTCACTCGGATTTAGCGCCATCAAGATACAAGGGCATATTGGGTTCGACGTTCTGATCCAGTTCTCGCCGTTCTACTTTATTGCACAAATTTCTGCTTCGGTGTCACTCAAAGTCTTTGGGATCGGGCTGTTCAGCATCCGCCTGAGTTTTACGCTGGAAGGCCCGACACCCTGGCGGGCACGCGGCACTGGTTCTCTATCGCTGCTGTTCTTTGACGTTTCGGCCGATTTCGATATCACCTGGGGCGACGCCAAGGATACCAGTCTGCCGCCGGTGGTGGTGATTCCACTGTTGAAAGCAGAATTTGAGAAGCCGGATAACTGGCGCGCCTCTTTGCCGGCCGGAAATAATTTGCTGGTCTCTTTGCGAAAACTGGATGAAGAGGCTGAAGGGTTGGTGCTGCACCCGGTAGGCACACTGCAAGTCAGGCAGAAAAAAGCGCCGTTAGACCTGGAGATCAGTAAGTTAGGCAGTCAGAAGGTTAGTGACGCCAACCGATTTACACTGGCGGTCGAGGGCAGTTTGAGCAAGAAGGCGGATTTGGAAGATCAGTTTGCCGTTGCCCAGTTTCAGGATATGGATAACGCCAAGAAGCTGTCAATTCCGGCGTTTCAACGACAGCACAGCGGCGTGGATTTGTCGATTTCCGGGCAGGAGATGGCGTCCAGCCTGGCGGTGAAGCGCATCATCCGGTACGAAGAAATTATTATCGACAACAATTATCTGAAACATGTCGTGCGCTTTAAGCTTTATTTTTCCGGGTTGTTTACTCATTTTCTGAAGGGTGCCAGCATCAGCCAGTCCACTCTGTCGAAGTCTTACCAGTCGAAGTTGAAGCCTTATGAGGAAGCGATTACGGTTCAGCAGGAAGCGTATGCGGTGGCGTTCCAGCAGAACAATCAGGCCGTGAATGGGCAGACGTTCAAAAGTGAAGCGCAGGCGCGTGATTTTATGCAGCAGGTGATAAAGGATGATCCGAATATGTTTGATTCTGTGCATGTGATTCCCCAATATGAGGTGATGTCATGAGTCCGATGCCGACGTATTCGTTTTTGCCCTGGTTGCGGCAGGGTGTGGCCAATGAGATAACGGCCGTTGATCACGACCCCGCCGTCAAAGTTAGAGCCACCGTCCAGGTGGATTTGAAGCTAAAAGCCACGAAAATCGGGGGGGGTGAACAGGTAGAAACCATCAGCCGCCCGGTCGCCCTCTACGGACCAGGCGACATCGTCGGCGTGGATTCACGAGTCGTAGTGCGTACCGAGCCGCGCCATTGGATCACCAACTTTGAGCCAAACTACCTGGCCTGCATCGAATTCTACGACGAAGACTTTCCCTGGCGCTACACCCCCGCCGCGCCGGATAAAACCAACCACCGCCTGCGGCCGTGGTTGACCCTGGTCGTGCTGAAAGAAAGCGAATTTGTGGAAGGGAAAAATATCAAAGGCAAACCCCTAAACTACATCATGGTAGACAACCTGGATCGTTTCCCCAACGCCAATGATTTGTGGGCCTGGGCGCATGTTCACGTAAATCAGAGTGTGATTAGCGGCGACAACCTCAAGAGCAGCAATATGAACACGGTGCTGCCTGCCTTTCAAACCATTCTTAATAAAGACCCTGATCTGGCCTACTCCCGCCTTGTCTGCCCGCGCCGATTGGAAGAGAACACCGCCTATCACGCTTTTTTGCTGCCGACGTTTGAAAACGGCCGTTTAGCCGGTTTAGGTCTTGATCCTGCACAAACACCACACGCCACCGCCTCCGCCTGGAGCGACTATCCCCTAAGAGCCGGTCTGCAACCCCTCAGCTTTCCCGTCTACTTTCGCTGGTTCTTCCAGACCGGTACCAAAGGCGACTTTGAATACCTGGTGCGGCTGCTGGAACCCAAACCTGTCGACGCCCGCGTGGGCATTCGCGACATGGATGTACTTGATCCGGGAGCCAACATGCCGCCCATCGACGATGCAGACCTGCACGGCATTCTGCGCCTGGGCGGGGCGCTGCGCGTGCCGGTCATCAATCTGACGCCTGACGAACTGGCCGAAGCCAATAAATACAACAACTGGGACGTACCCAGACCCCATCCTTTCCAGGAAAAACTAGCCGCCTTCATCAACCTGGCCGATGATTACCAGTCATTACCCGCCGAAACGGCCAACGAAACCGGCGACCCCGGTCACGAAGCGGGGGCAGACGCCGACCCGGACCCCCTCATCACGCCGCCGCTCTACGGCCGTTGGCACGCCCTCACCAGCCGCCTGCTCAAAGACGCCAACGACGCGCCCCTCACCCCTACCGAAAACTGGGTCCACGAGCTAAACCTCGACCCGCGCTTCCGCGTGACCGCTGGTTTTGGCACAGGCGTGGTGCAAGATAACCAGGAAGCCTACATGGACGCCGCCTGGGATCAGATTGGCGATGTACTGGAGGCCAACCGGCGCATTCGCTGGGCCAAATTTGCCCGTGAAAGCGGCGTCGTCTGGCACAAAAAGCACCTTATTCCTTTGCAAACAGCGAACCTGGAGAAGAGCTTCACGCTGTTGGCTCCGATGCAGCGGCGGGTGATGTCGGGCAATATGACGGCCTATTATCGCATGAACACCAGTGTGGTACCGCCGGTTCTCACCTCCATGCCCCTGCGCCGCGCCCTGCGCCCACGCGGCCGTCTCATGACTGCCGCCCCCTTTACCGAAACAGCGCGCCCTGACAATTTACTCACCCGTATCAACGACGGCGAAATCGACGCCCAGCCGCCCAAAGTGACGCCGCCCGGTTTACCGACAGTCGAACAGGTGGCTGATCAATTGGAACCAACGGCCGTTCCCGATTGGGCGCAGACATTTTTGAAGCGTTTCCCTCAGTGGCGGCTTATCCTGATTATCCTGATGGCGCTGCTGGCGCTGCTGTTGTGTACGGTCGTCCTCATTCCGGTCAGCGTCGTTGGCATCCTCCTGCTCATCTGGCTCTATCGGCGGCTGGCAGCCTGGGAAAAAGAGCTGCAAACGACGGAGGCCATACGTGGCAGCGAGCAAACGCCGGCGGCGGTTGACCGGATGCCGCAGAATCCCGGTTTTACTGTTACGGAACCGGGTGACGGGATAACGACACAGCCGGGCGTCGGCGACAGCCCGGAAGCGGTGCGTTTTAAGCGGTCGCTCAAGGACGTGAACGCGCTGCTGACAGCCAGCGACACCGTGGGCAAACCACCGGTGCGCCACAAGGTGAATTTGCCGGAGATTGCCGGTCAGGTGATAACGGCCGTTAATCCCGACCTCACCGTACCCAAACGCACCCTGGGAACCATTCAGTTTCCCGGCTGGCTCCTGGTTAACCTCCTCGAAATCTTTGAAGAGGCCATGGCCTATCCCGAATTCGACATCCCCATGTACAAACCGCTGGTCGATAAATCCACAGAACTATTTTTACCCAACATCCAGCTTATCGAACAAAACAGCATCACCCTTTTGGAAACCAACCAGCGCTTCATCGAAGCCTACATGGTCGGCCTGAACCACGAATTTGCCCGGGAACTGCTCTGGCGCGAATACCCCACCGACCAGCGCGGCAGTTACTTCCGCCAATTCTGGGATCCCAGCAGCTACCTCAACCCCGATCCCAACCTGGATCAGGACGACCTGCGCGAAAAACTGCGTGACATCCCCCCGCTCGATCACTGGTCGCGCTCCTCCCACCTGGGCGACCACGATCACCGGGAGGAAGGCGGCGACAAGGAAGAAGAAGTGGTGCTGGTTATTCGCGGCGAACTGCTGAAAAAGTACCCCAACGCCGAGGTCTACGCCCACCGCGCCTGTTGGCAGTCCGACGATCCGGTAGAAGAGGCAGCCGACCCCTGCTGGGACGGTGTTCACGGCAGCATCGACCGCCGGAAAGAGCGCCGACTGGTGACGCTGACGCCCGCGGAAGAAGAAACACCACCGCGCTCCAAAGTAAAAACGCCGCTTTACCAGGCTCAGGTCGCCCCGGATATCTATTTCTTCGGCTTTGACCTGACGGCCGAGGAAGCCAAAGGTGAAACGCCCGAAAAACCGGATGATCCCGGCTGGTTCTTTATCATCAAGGAACGGTCTGGCGAGCCGCGTTTTGGCCTGGACATTGACCAACAGCCCGCCTTAAACGTTTGGAACGACCTTTCCTGGGCCGACATGACGCTCGATCACGAGCACATCAGCGTCAACAAAGCATTTGCCCTGCACGAACCTGGCGCCAGCGATGAAAAACACCCCCAGTGGGAAGACGACAAACAAATCGCCTGGAACAACAACGCCAACGCCGCCGAACTGGCCTACATTCTGTATCAGGTACCGGTGCTGGTTGGTATCCATGCCTCCGAAATGCTGCGGGCGCGTTAATGACCAGGGCGGCTGCCTGAGCTTGGCTGCTGCCTTCGACAAGCTCAGGCAGCATTTGGCTTTGACAAGGCCACGGCGTTTTTACGCCTTACGCATCACGAATTGTTTTTCATTCAACAATAAGGTTCAACTATGACTGACTTCGATAATTTACGCGATCAACTGGGTGAGACCCGGCGGCAAAAAGAGGAGACACGCCAGGAGGCATTTCTGGCGCAGGAACGGCTGGAGAAGCTGCGGCGGGAGCAAGCCCGTTTTGCCAGAATTTTCGACCCTGAAAGCGGCGCAGATGAGGAACGGATGGCAGCCATTGAAGCCGCGATTAAAGAATCGGAAACGGCCGTTTCTGACCATCAAGCCGCCTATGCCAAAATCTCCAGCGCCGCCGTCGGGCTTTTCAAAGAATTCCAGCCCTTCACCGATCCGCGGGAAATGATCAGCCAATTCCGGGATGACCTGCCCATTTTGCTGCTGCCCCTCCGTCTGGAAACCCGCTTCAAAACCATCACCGGGGCAGATGGCAGCCAGCGGCAGCAGCTCTGGGTGCGGGTTTTCCCCGATGACTGCGCCATAGACAGCTTCGAGCCGATCCTCTCTGAGGCAGAAATTTTCAGCGCCCAGATTTTTTGGCAGGGCATGTGGGTGGCTGCTGGCGACGTAGCCCTGGAGCGCGGCGCATGGCGCGGTCTCGTGAGCAGTCATGGCGCCGGTCGTGCTGCCTGGATTGCCCGCGCCTATCTGCCGGAAAACCCCGCCGCTGCGCCGGCGAAGGCAAATCCCAGCGACATTGTCCTGGTGGTAGGCAGCGAGGAAACGTTCAGCGCCGCGGAACAGGCAGCGTTAACCGCCTACTGGCAGGCAGTCTGGCAGGCGAATGGCGCGGAACAGCCGGTGGCAGACGCCTATCAGGCGCTGGCGCTCGCGCTGGGCGCAGACCGGGCAGCGGCGCTGGCAGCTCTGGAACCGGCCAACTTCAGCGCCGCCCCAGAACCACCACTCACCCGCCAGGATGTGGCGGTAATTGTGGCGTTTCTCGATTTTCCGCCGCCGGAAACGGTGGACACAAAGGCGCAGTCCTGGTCGCAAGCCCCCAGGGTGAACGTGATGCCAGACCGGTTGGTCCTGCTGGGGTATCAAGGGGGAACGGCCGTTATCGAAGAAATCAGCCGGCCCATCACCACTCCCCTCATTGCCGGTCCCGACCCATCCACGCCGGATGAAGACCAGTTTAAACTGGAAGACGGCGCGCTCCATATTCCCGAAGATATCAAATGGTTGTTCGACTTTGAACAGGCTGTGGCTCAAGGCATGGGCTTCAAAATAGACCTCACGCCGGTGCAGGCCAGCCGCGGTTTCGACCGCCTGCTGGTGCTGGGCGTACGCCTCAGCGCCAATGCCCAGGGCGGGCAGGAATTGATTGAAACATTGTTCAGCCACCATCATTTCAGCCGCACCGGCATCAGCCTGCTGCCACAGGGCACACCCACCAACAACACGGAGAAGGAAGGCGCCGGTTTCAGCCAGGCCGAAGACGCCGATGACACCTTTGTTGACTATTTCAAGAGTGATACGCTTTTCACGCCGGAGTCGGATCCACTGCTGCGCCGGGATGGTCAGTGGTTGGCGGATTATTTGGGATTGGAAACGGCCGTTATCAGCCGCATCAAAGGCAGCAATCATACCGACCAGCTCGAAGCCCGCGCCATGAACGTCGCCCTGTGGAGCGGCACCCTGGGCTACATGATGGACACCATGATGACGCCCCTCTTCACACCTGACGACGTAAAATTTACCCGGCTCTATTTCACCAGCTTTGTCAGCGGCCGCGGCGCGCTGCCTGCCCTGCGTATCGGCAAACAGCCCTACGGCATCCTGCCCACCAGCGTCTTTTCGCGCATGGATTGGCTGGCGCCCCGCCGCACCATCCCCAACATCACCCCTGGCCTGATGGCTGGCGGCACAGCCCGCCTGCACAAACTCTACCTGATCCTGCGCCAGATGGACGGTGAATGGACCAAAATGGCCGATAAAGTGGCCTACGTGGGCAAACCCGGCGTACAAGACCCCCACAAACTGCTGCTCGACGTACTCGGTCTGCATCCCGCTTCGGTGGAATACCACCAACGGTACGCTGAAAGCATAACCCATCTCTACAACATGATGAACATCTACGGTCTGGGCGGAAAATTCCTGGCCGCTATCATTGCCGGGGCCTACGTACAAAGCGGCCTGAACCTGCTGTCCGACTTCGGCTACACAGGCGCGGAGACGCCCGACATCCTGGAGCGCCTCTTCCTGTCCAACCAGCACCTGCTGCAAGGCCCCGTTATCGACGACCGCCCCCTTTCTGAAACGGAACTAATCCGCGCCTACACCGATGACGGCCGTAATTACCTGCAATGGCTCATCGACGCTGCCAACACCTCGCTGGAAACTCTGCGCCGCCAGGACGGTTTCAGCGGCAACAAACGCCCTGCCGCCCTGCTCTACATCATGCTGCGCTATTCCCTGATGCAGTCTTACTGGATCACCAGCATTCGCCTGTTTGAATTTGCCAACCTGATCACCACCCCCCAGGTGACAGCGTTACGCCACGAACCCACCTTCATTCACCTCAAAACCCAGACGGAAAGCAGCGAAAGTCGTTTTGCCCAACTGTACACAGCCCAGGCGGAAATCACCGGCAGCGACAACATGCTGGTCGCTGACCACATCACCCGCCTCATCACCGAACCGGAACCACCCGGTGAACAAGCCATCGCCACCGCCGAACTCAAGGAGCAGGTGGCTGCCTTGGAACGGTTGAAAGACGCGCCCACTGCCCGCCTGGAACGCCTGTTTGCGGAGCATATCGACACCTGCGCCTACCGGCTCGACGCCTGGGAACTTGGCCTGCTCAACTACCAGCTCTTCCTCATGCGCTACTCCGGGCAAAACATGGAAGGGGATGACAATGTGCGCCGCGGTTTATATGTGGGCGCGTATGGCTGGCTGGAAAATTTGCGTCCGGAGAACAAACAGCTTACGCCGGTTACCTTGGATGAGGAACTGGACTTCATCTTCAACGACGATCCGGATTTGCCGCCGCTGATGCGCGATGCTGCCAACGGCGGGTACATCCATGCCCCATCGCTTAACCATGCGGTTACAGCCGCCGTGCTGCGGAACGGCTACCTCTCCAACGCCACGCCTCAAAATCCAGACACCCTGGCCATCAACCTTTCGTCGGCGCGGGTGCGGCGGGCGCTGGGAGCGATTGAAGGCATTCGCGCCGGACAAAGTTTGGGCGCGCTGCTGGGTTACCAGTTTGAGCGCGGCCTGCACGACCGCTACAACGAGGCGGAGGTGGACGGATTTATCTACGATCTGCGTCAGGCGTTTCCCCTGCGCGCCAAACGCCTGAAGTCCACCAAGCCACCCGACGACGCCAGCATCCAGGCTCTTGAAGCCCGCAACGTGATGGACGGTCTGAAACTGGTGGAGCATATTCGCAAAACCGGCCAGGACGCCTACCCGTTTGGCAAGACGCTGCCTGACGCCAGCGATTCCCAGCAGGCGGCGATCAATGCGGAAGTGCAGCGTATGCTAGACACCCACGACGCGGTGGCGGACGTTGCTATTGCCGAAAGCGTGCATCACGCCGTCATGGGCAACTACGACCGGGCGGCCGGCACGCTGGACACGTACAGCAAGGGTAATTTCCCGCCCATCCCGGAGGTGATTCAAACGCCGCGCAGTGGGCTGACGCTGACGCACCGCATCGGCATTCACCTGCTAAGTGGGTTGAATCCGGCGCTCAGTCCGGTGGTGGGGCTGGGGCAGACGCCTCGCGGTGAAGCGGAACCGGCGCTTAACCACTGGCTGGCGGCGGCGCTGCCGGCGCCGGATGAAGTGGGCTGTAGAGCAGTGGTGGTAGACCCGGTAAGTGGGGTGGAAACGGCCGTTTCTATTTCCCAGGCCGATTTAGGCTTGCAGCCCATTGATTTGCTCTACATTTTGACCCATGAAGCGGAACCGGCCCTGGCCGAGCTAGACGACCGTGTCTTACGCCGTGTCCTGGCTGTCACCACTCCCAGGCCGGATGCGGAGGTGCGTATTAACTACACCGAAAAAAACGGCATGGTCACCTTTTTCGAGCTGACGCCCCTGATTGCCAGTTTGCGCCAACTGCTGCTGGCTTCCAGGCCGCTCAAACCGAGTGACGTGCGCCTGCAAATCGAAGCCAATGAGAGCGAAGACGAAACCGTTTCCCTGAACCGCCAGCGATTAGCCGCCGCCCATACACGGATCACTCTGCTGCGCGGGGACGTAGACAGTTACGCCGCCAGCCTGCAAGCGTTGTTGGATGATCTGGACAACCACCGGGATGACGTGCTCACCGGGCTGGACGGCTTCTGTGATGATCTGGTGGATTTGTTGGAGCAGGCCAGCCGGGCGGGGGTGCCGCAGACGGGTTGGGGGTTTGTGTATCAGCAGCAGGCGGCGATCTATAAAGGTATTTTAACAGCCGCTTCCGCCCTGATAGATGCCTGGAACCAACGCCTGGTGCAGTTCGATGCGGCCATTGCCGCCTACGACAGCCTCGACCCGGCCACCCTGGACAGCATCCGCTTTGACCAGTTGATCACCGCCGAGCAGTGGGTGACGACACAGGCCGAAAACCCACTGCCTGCTGACCCGGCGGCGTTCCGTGATTTGCTGGTCAACGTCAAACGGGCGGCGTTTGCCTTGCGCCTGGGCCAGTTTGCCGACCTGTTAACCGGCAGCCATTCACTGGAAAATTTGCGCATAGCACTTGCGGGATTGCTGCCCATCGACGCCTTCGTTTTTGAGCCGTTTGACCTGACGCCGCACGAAGACGCCATGATCCAGTTGGCGGAGGACCTGGCAAACGTGGCCGCCGGGTTGGTGTCAGATATGGACGGCCGTTTAGCCACTGCCCAGTCTGAGTTAGATAAACATGACGGAACGGCCGTTGCCTCCGAAAAAGTGACGGCGCTGCAAGAAGGAGCCAAAGCCCTTTTAGGCGCAGATTTCAAGTTGATCCCGGAATTTACCCTGAACGAAAACCAAGGCAGCGAATGGCAAAATGCCTTTGACCACAGCCCTGAGCTGTTTACCTACGCTATGAGCCAGGACACCGATTTTCCGGTGGATGACTGGCTGTATGGGGTGGGGCGGGTGCGCGAAAAAATGCGCCATTGGGAACGGGTCATTATGCTGGCTGAGGGATTTGACCATGCAGGTTTCAGCGCTGCCGCCCCCGCTTTAACACCTGTGCAGTTCCCGTACAAGGAAAATGACGACTGGCTGGCCCTGGCATTTCCCGAATCCTACGAAATGGACGGCGACAGGCTGCTGTACACTGCCCATTATCCGGTGGGATTCAATAAGGGACTGGCGCAGTGCGGTCTGCTGGTGGATGAGTGGTCGGAGGTGATCCCAGGCGTAGAAGAGACCACCGGCATTACCTTCCATTATGATCGGCCAAACGCGGAGCCGCCGCAGGTGATGCTGCTGGCAACGTCGCCGCAGTTTACCGGCAGTTGGCGCTGGCAGGATCTGGTTGATACGCTGCATGAAACACTGGCGTTGGCCCGTAAGCGGGCGGTGGAGCCGTCTCACGTCGATGACACGGCGTTTGCCCGTTTCCTGCCGGCTACGGTAACGGCCGTTACCCTGTACGGCCTTTCAATTTCCGCCAATCTGGCGGCTAACAATCAAGTTTATGCCCTGCTTGGTGAGGACGACAATGAGTGAGCAACCTTTTATCCTGCAAAACATCCAGATGGAACTGGCGCAGCGCACACTACCCGCCACAACAGTGTGGAACCGGCTGGAAGGCCGTCCACGTACGCTGAATTTTGACCGGGCGCTCAAAGCAGAAGTGCGCGACGCCTTATGGTTCATTTCCCGCCAGTGGCAGATGGGCGAATTTCAGGGGGATGACGCCGGATCGCCGGTGCTTTCCCGGGTGCATCTGGATACCACGCAGCTCCAGGAATACCGGCCAAACGGGCATGACGCGGAGATGTTTCCGTATGGGATGCCGCTAGAGACAGAGGTGGAGAAACGGCCGTTTCCCTTCAACCAGACCGTCACGCCCAAGGGTGGGGTGACGCCTAAAATTCAACCCATGGCCCTGGACCTGCGCCTGCTGATGGGGCGGCACTGGCTTAAGCTGCTCACCGCCGCCCCCGGTTTGAGCGGATATGCTCAGGATTTTATCGACGCCTATGTCATTGCCGATCCCGATCCCACCGACCGTGACGACGGGCTGGTAGCGGCGCACCCCGAAGCGTGGAGCGTATTTGCCGCGGTTGCCGGGCGGCGCATGGACGGCGGCCAGCTTTACCTGTACTTGAAGGAAAACCCGGCCAACCACGCCTTTGATGACATACCCGCCGTGCTGCCCGGCGACCAGGCAGCCATCGACGCCCTGGCGGCGCGTTTTGTAGCCTGGTTTGAGCGGCTCTACTGCCAGCCTGCGGCAGAAGAGGCCGACGCCTGGATTCCTGACCGGCTGGAGTACCAGTTTGCCGTCTCCGCCCCTGTAGCGGATGGGGAAAAGGTGTTGACAGCGGAGGAATATTATAACGGCCGTTTAGACTGGTTCAATTTCGACCTCGATCCCGAAGCGGACGACTTGAATGCCCCCTTGCCCGTCGACGCCCCGGACCCGCGAGCCGCCTTCACCAAAACCTTCGTGCCCACCCAGATCTCTTTTGACGGCATGCCCTACACCCGCTGGTGGACCTTTGAAGACAACCGTACCAACTTCGGTGACATCAAACCGGACACGACTGACCTGTCCAAGCTGCTGCTCATCGAATTCGGCCTGGTTTACGCCAATGACTGGTTCCTGCTTCCCTTTGAACTGCCTGTTGGTTCGATTGCCAATATCCGGGGCATCACCGTAACCAACGTATTCAATGAGCGCATTTGGGTGGAACCCGCGGGGCGCGGCGCAGATGACGACTGGCAGCGGTGGAGCATGTTTACCCTGAACATAGCCGGCGAAAACGAGGAAACCGCCGATGCCAGCCTGCTGCTTCTGCCCACCAGCACCCACGTTCTGGAAAGCAAGCCGCTGGAACAGGCCGCCCTCATCCGCGATGAAATGGCAAACATGGTTTGGGGCATTGAAACCCAAATTGCTTTGCCTACCGGTTGGAGCAAAGCAGGTGCAGAAGCAGCCCACGAATACCACAATTTCCTGGCTGCCCGCCTGAGGGATGAACTGGCCGTCTTACCGCCCGCCGAACCGCCGAAACCGGCCGCCGCCATCCGCTATCAAGTCATGAATTCAGTGCCGGAGCAGTGGATTCCCTTCGTGCCGGTTCACATGGAAAACGACAACCGCCAGGTGCAGTTGCAGCGGGCGGCCATGCCCCGCATTTTGCCGGGCGACCCGGAAAAACCGGAAAAGATTCGTCCCCGGACTACGCTGCTGCGCAGCGGCCTGGAAGCGCAGCCGTTGGAACCCTATTTTTTGCACGAGGAAGAAGTACCGCGGGCCGGTGTGCGTGTGCAGCAAACCTTTAAGCGTACCCGCTGGCACAGCGGGCAGGTGTTCACCTGGCTGGGAGTGAGCAAACACACCGGTCGCGGCGAAGGCAGCAGTGGCCTGGCGTTTGACCAGATTCGGGATACCCGGCGTGAAGACGCCGGCTGATCTGATTGTTGGCGTACTCTAAAACGGGTTCAAGTAGGCGCTGAACAAAAAAAGACCCGGTCCTCTTTACAGAGTACGGGGTCTTTTTAGTTTGGGGCGAGGCACAACTGTTAATCGGCCAGCGCCTCAAAACCACTAATCTCTAAATACAACTCTTCATCGGCCATCTGTTCACTGATGTCAATGGCGATAGACTGCGGTACGCCCGTAGTCTCATCGTAGGCTACGTCCAGTCGAGCTGGTTCCTGAGCTTCGGCTTCGCTGATGATGGCAAAAATCTTGTCGATAGAATTATACTGCTCAAACAGAGCGGGGTCGGCCGCTGTGCCATCGTCGGCGTAGGTCAGGGAGACTGCCTGACCATTTTTTACCTCAACGATGACAGGTCGGGTCGCATCGACCAGGCAAAAGCAGCTTACCTGCACGGTATACTGGTAATCATCAATCCCCTGGGCTGCCCAAACCGCTGCTGGTGTATCGCCCGGAACTTGATTGAGCGCTGTATCGGGCGCGGCTGTTGTCCAAAGATACCAGACAGCGCCTGTCACCAATAAAAAGATAACCAATAAGGCTGCTACGAACCAACCCCGTCGGTTCTCATGCTTCAGTTCCACATTTTGTGTAGACATTTTAACGTTTACTCCTTGTTTTAAGTTTTACGTTTATAAAACGTCCTGAATGGTCTATTTGTTTCACTATCATCTTGGGCAATCTACCAGCCTATCAATTTCTCAAAGTAGGGTTGCTTTGGCCAGTGGTTATCGGAACAATTGGTAGGGCCGTCTCAATTTGAATACATTCTATTTTTGTTTTGGCACTAGACAGTCTTTAGCCGCTGCGGATGAACGGCCGTTTATATTCCTCGCTTTGTTCCAGCACTTCTCACAGTGAATCCTACTTGCCTCATATTCAAGCCTGAAAACGCCGGAAGTCAATAGATGTAAAAGCTATCATCCTGGCACGCGATTGTAGCAACACTGTTCTGAGCAGGCAGTCGCGGGATACTGGTGTTTTAATAAACGGCTGTGACAAGATCATAACGATCCTGGAATGAATAAAATTTGATACCAAAAATTCTCTTGAAGTCTGAAGAAACTCAATTCTTCAAGGTTCTACCGGCCAACAACTCGCCGGCCAGCCAATAAGCAACAAGCCCGTTAACCAGCAGCCAGACCGCAGCCAGCCACATCGAAAACAGCAAGCTGGTAACCGACATCGCCGCGAACAGGAAGCTGGTTTTAAGCGGCAGCCACCTGGAAAAAAGCAGCCCGGCGCCAACCGGCAAGAGGATCGCAGTAACCGTATTGACAGCGGGGTGGGGGAAAAGGCCCATTGTTTGCGACCCGAAGCGCAGCAGCGCAGCAAAACCGTTAAAAGCCAGCCAAAGGACAAGGCTGAGCAGGATTTGTTTCTTTTTCATTGTCGATTATTCCTTTGGTTTGGAAAACTATGTAGAGGGCCGCCGCCGCGCCACTCGCCGGCGACGGCCGCTCTTATGAGGTTCGTCCCGCCGTCACGGTTGGGCGGCATGGGCCGCCGCTCCCTGCTGCTGGTAATAGGCAAGCAGCGCCGCCTTGGATTCCGGCACGGCTTGTTTTTCGGCCACATATCGCCTGAACGTCTGCGCCTCAATGACATTGGCGCTGTCGATCAGGACGCCATTGCCTTATTGGAGCGCCGCGCTGGGCGAAACGGCCGTTTCCGGCGGCAGTGGATCGGTCAGCGCTGGCCCAGATGCCGAGGATTTCCCCTGGGCCGGTTTTGCCGCCGCCCCATTTGTTTTGCCGACATCTTTGCGCGTGACGGGACGGCCAGGCGACAGACGCTTTGATAATTCTGACACGCCGGCGGCGTCACCACCGCCGGCCGCCGTCAGCAGGTAAGGGATGGGCTGCCCGGCCTGCTGCCGATGGGCCATCATGCGCACCACGTCCCAGGCATGGATGTAGGCCAGCGCCTCCGCCGCCAGCCGCCGCGCTTCGTGCCGTTTGAAAGCCACGTTTATCT
>JAWOGU010000112.1:0-5655 GCA_046496595.1 Chloroflexota bacterium | reverse complement strand
CTGTTATTTTAACAGCTTTTGATCATTGGCACTCGAGAGAGATTTTTGGAATATATCTTTTTGGGGGATATGAAAAAATACCCAAATTGCACTCGGGAGAAGTTCTTGAAATATACTCTGGTGGGGGATATGCAAAAATACCCATGATCTACGCTCATTCATCATGGAAATGTTGGCCAAATAGCTATTCGGTGATTCTATTTCGTTTTTTTACGGCTCAAACATCCTGTTTGAGTCTCAAATTAGCCGACATGAAGGTTCAAAACGGAATAGAAGAGTACTTCTACCTCGTTTTGACCTCAATTTGTATTGGTATGTTGCGTCTCATGACAGCTTCGCTAGGTTTACGCCTTTATGGTCGGTATGAGTTTAGCACGATGACTGAAACTATTGATTTACAGGCACTGATCGGGGAATTAGCTATAGCTTTTCAGAAAAAGATTTTGAGTTGCTTGGCAAAAAAGCATCTGATGTATCTAATCTGTATCTATGAGACTCAGAATACGCTTGGAAACAGAAACACGCAAACAGGCCATTAAACGTCTGCAAAACAGTTATCAACAAGGGCAAACACGGCTTATCAAACGAATCCATGCGCTATTGGCGGTAGCGGAGGGCCAGACCATAGCAGAAGTAGCCGAGATACTCGCGTTGAGCGAAGAAAGTGTGCGTAACTACATCCGCGCGTTTCTGAAACACGGTGTGGAGAGTTTGCACTATCGCCGCCCGCCGGGACGACCAGCCAAGTTAACGAAGAAACAGCGCAAGAAACTGGCGGAGATCATCGAGGCTGGGCCAGAAGAGGCGGGCTATGATTGTGGTTGCTGGAATACCGTTCTGGTCCAAGACCTGATTGAGAAAGAGTTTAAGGTTTCCTACAATTTACACTACATCGCAGAATTGCTCAAGAATATGGGCTTTTCCTATCAGAAGGCTCGTTTTGTCTCTGACCATCTGGATAATGTTAGCGAAGCCCAGGCGACCTGGATGACCCAGACCTGGCCAGAAATCAAGCGTCTCGCCGAAACAAAAGGAGGGATGATACTTTTCGGCGACGAGGCCAGTTTCGCCCAATGGGGAACCCTCAGTTACACATGGGCAAGACGTGGCGAACAACCAACCGTCAAAACCAGTGGAAGGCGCAAGGCATACAAGGTCTTTGGACTCATTGATTATTTGTCAGGACATTTCTTTTACAAGGGGATAACAGATAAATTCAACAGCGCCAGCTATCAGACGTTCCTTCTGGAGGTCCTGGAGCAAACGACCAAACACCTCATTTTGATTCAAGATGGGGCACGCTATCACACCAGTAAAGCGATGCAAGAATTCTTTCAACAACACGCTGACCGCTTGAGTGTATACCAACTACCCGCCTATTCGCCGGACTTCAACCCAATTGAATATCTGTGGCGCAATGTCAAGAAACAAGCAACGCATTTACGATACTTCAAGTCGTTTACGGAGTTATCAGACAAGGTCGAGGAAAAACTGAAACAGTTTGCCGACTTGCCGCAAAGCATCCTGGCGCTGATGGGTAAATACTGCGAGTCACTTGGCGCTGAGGCAGTAACTGTAAATTGATACAAAATCTTTTTCTGAAAAACTATATTAATCAAGCTATTCATTGAAGACCTAAGGAAGTACCATGAATCAACGTGCGTTTCATAGAAAATTATTCATCAGCGCCATTTTTTTTGCGGGTGTTTTAACTTTTTTCTCAATTCCGGTACACAGTCAAGAATCCGATTTCACAGCTCTTCCGCTAGATCCCATTTCCTCGTTTGTTCTCCCAAAACCCTCCGAAATAACAACAGATAATCTTAATTCCGGAAGCATCATCCCAAGCAACTTGGATTCCGGGCGGCATTTCGGAGTACCGCTGCCAACACCGGATGTTTTGCTGGAAAAGACATGTGACCCACAGTCTATTCACGTCGGCGAAACTATGACCTGCTCGATTACTATTACGAATGAGGGCAGTACCCAGCTTTCGTATCGAGTCATGGATATTGTGCCATTCAATTTTGCTTTGGAAGCAGATAGCGTTGTCGGAGGGGACGTATTCCATAACATATTTATTACACACCGGGGCAAATTAGCAGCAGGCGTTGCCGAGGACTTGAGCATTGGCGCCAGCAGTGCACCGGATGGATACCGTTCGTTAGCGGCTGAGGGGATTCCCCCACTGCAAAATGTAGGTGATGAAGCCATCTTAAATTTTACGACGCCGTCTTATACCTATTTGGGTCAGGAGTATACGGATGTCGCCATGAGCAGTAATGGTTATCTTATTGCTGGCGTTGGTTCGGATGCGGAAACCAGTTATGCACCGCAAATTTTTCCGGACCCTGCCGTTCCCAACAATGTTTTAGCTCCGTTTTGGACGGATTTAGATCCTTCTGCGGGCGGCAATCTATATGCAGCGCTGCTTTCGCTGTCGGATGGAAACGCCTGGATTGTGTTTGAGTGGGAGAATGTGCCGGTATTTCCTGGCGATGACCGGGAACCGGAATGCGGCGGTGTTTGTGATCCGGACATGTATACTTTTCAGGTGTGGATCAAGCTAAACACGGCCGTTCATGAAATTTCGTATGTGTATGCCAGGGTAGATGGCAGTGGGGCAAATAGTGGCCTGAATATTGGCGCAGAGAATGCTGACGGCACCATTGGCGTTAATTATACGGATGACGTTAATGCCGTGCAGGCGCTGAACAACAGCCCTGCCTCTATGGACGATTTTGTGGTAGTCCCAGCGCCTGGCGATGAATTTGGCATTGTGGAAATACCCGGATCGCCCGGTGAAAGTTATACGATATCTTATGACGCCACGGCCGTTTATCAGGGTCCGTGGTTTAGCTGTGCCCTCTTAAAAGTGTACCAGCCTCGCGGGATCACCTGGAATTGTCTGCAAGGCGTGGTTTTTGAGTAAACCCTGTGTGGATGAATGAATGAAATAGAAAACGGCCGTTTCTTTGGCGGAAACGGCCGTTTTTATTTCCCAACTACTACCAAAACGTCCTACAACGTCACCGGCGACTGCTCTACCCGGCAGTGTTCCGCCTGAATAATGCTCATAATGCGCGCAATCGTTTTCTGTTGAGCGCCTCTGGGATTCACCACACAATAATCAAATTCCGCGATACGCTTCATTTCTTGCCGCGCAGTGGCTATGCGCAAATTCAAATCCTCACCCGTTTCAGAATGACGGGCGCGCAGTCGCTGCTCCAGTTCGCTTTCGGACTCAGACGTCAAGAACACCGTAATCGCATTCGGAATGAGCTTGCGAATGGTGTCCGCGCCCTGCACGTCAACCCGCATAATCACATCCCGGTCGCTGTTCAGCGCGTCACGGATATGCTTCTTGGGAATACCCTTAAAATCGTTGTAAACCACGGCATATTCCAGCAGCTCATCATTTTCGATCATCAAAGCAAATTCATCGTTGCTTAAAAAGAAATAATCAAACCCGTGGCTCTCCCCTTCCCGGGGCTGGCGCGTTGTCGCCGTCACCACAAAATAGAAGTTTTCCGGGTCTTGGGCAATCAAACCACGAGCAATCGTATCCTTGCCCACACCGGATGGACCAGATATGACAATGAGCTTGGGATAATTTGGACGGTGGTACAGTATTTCAATTTCCTTCATGTTGCATACCTTATCGACGTTAGTATAATGACTTCGTAACTATCCAGGTGTAGCCTGAGCCTGTCGAAGGCGGAACCGGGCTTCGACAGGCTCAGCCCTCGACAGGCTGTACAGTTACATGACTTCTATAAAATATCAGGAGAATATTATGCCTGTTTATGAATTTCGCTGCCAAAATTGCCGTAAATTAGTGCGGCTGACCTTGTCGTTTGCCGAATATGGTCAGACAGAGCCTGTTTGCCCTTTTTGCCAAAGCAGCAGCCTGAAACGCAGAATCGGCCGTATTGCCGTGGCTAAGTCGGAAGACGCCCGCATGGATAATTTGATGGATGACAGTGCCTTGTCCAACCTGGATGAGGATGATCCACGCGCCTTGGGAAAATTTATGCGCAAGATGAGCCGTGAAATGGGGGAAGAAATGGGCGATGAGTTTAACGAAGTGGTGGATCGGCTGGAAAAGGGAGAATCCCCCGAAACCATTGAAAAATCGATGCCTGAACTGGGTGCGGGAGACGCTTCTTTTGGCGGCTCCGATTTTTAGACTGACCAATCAGGCGGCCAAGCCATTCTTGATTGTATAATGGTACGCAGTTCTTGCTGAACGGCCGTTACCTGCCTGTCTGCATCCACAATCACCCAGCGTTGGGGATCATTAGCAGCCAGCGTGTGATACCCACGGCGTACTTGTTGGTGAAAAGACACGGCCTCCAGGTCCAGCCGGTTCATTTCGTTGCCCGCACTCTGCCTCCGGGACAGCCCCCGCTCCACGTCGATATCCAGCAAAAAGGTGAGGTCTGGCTGCAAACCGCCGGTGGCAATTTGGATCAACGTTTGCAGCAGCGTCAGGTCCAGACCGCGGCCGTACCCCTGGTAGGCCAGGGTGCTGTCAGCATAGCGGTCACACAACACAATTTTGCCCGCCGCCAACGCCGGTTGGATGACCTGCCGCACCAATTGGGCGCGGGAGGCGGCAAACAGAAGAAGTTCGGTAACGGCCGTTATCTCCCCATTGCCCACATCATGCAGCACTGCCCGGATCTGATCGCCAATCCGCGTGCCCCCCGGTTCCCTGGTCTGCACCACCTCAAACCCCCGCTCCTGTAAAAATTCCGCCAATAACACAATCTGGCTCGTCTTGCCGCTCCCCTCCGGTCCCTCAAACGTTATAAACATGCCGCTTTCCCTGATATAGACTTTCAGATAATGATTTTGGGTAGGGGCGGCTTTGTGCCCGCCCATCAACCAGAGGGCGACCACAAGGGCCGCCCCTACCAGGCAAAATTGTTTTTCTGACAATCTACAGAACTCAACGCAAAGGCGCAAAGCGTGTAAGATGCCAAGAAAAATCTCTGCGTCTCCGCGTCTTTGCGCCTTTGCGTTAAAGTTTTTTAATTTCGGTGTTCGCTGAAGATACGCACGTGCCGGTGCGGCTCCTTGCCATAACTGTGCGAAACAAGATTCGCCTGCCGCGCCATCTGATGCTGGTAACGACGAACCGCAGAATTGACCGGTTTCAGATCCACCGAAGACTGCCCCGCCTGAATCATTAAAATCGCCCGATCCGCCTCGGCCACCGCTGCCTCAAAAGGGTCGGGAGAAACAACCTCCAAATCCAGCATCTGCGCCAGAAAACTCTCCATTTGGGCCACCGTATTGGCCCGCATCACATAAACCGGAATCCGATTTTGCTCCGCATACTTGATCAGCCGCCGCTGCTTTCGATAATAACTCTTCAAGGTCAGGAACACATTCGCATCTTCCAACTCATCCACGATGTTAATAGTTGCTTTGAGCTGTTTGGCGGCTTGCAGCAGCCGGTTTCGGGCCACGCCATAAACAAAAACGTCCAGCGACTTGTCCTCTTTTGTCCGCTGTTTTTCCTCACGCGCCGACAAATCTAAACGCACACGGCCGGGCTGGGGTGGCCCACGAAATCCGCAACCCGCTCAGTTCCATCAAGGGGTTTGCGACCTATTTCCGCGACCGTTACGCGGCGGTCCCCGAAGA
>JAWOGU010000095.1:0-11348 GCA_046496595.1 Chloroflexota bacterium | reverse complement strand
GCCCTCATCGAATACGTCCAGGCTCAGGCTGACGAACTGCTAGATTTGCGCATAGAACGGCCGTCGCTCGAAGATCGCTTTTTAGAATTGACAAATAATTAAGAGGGGCAGGGTGGCAAGGTGGCAAAGTGGCAAGGTAATACCACCCCATCACCTCTACACCTCATCACCTCTACACCCTGCAACTTTGCAACTTTGCAACTTTGCAACAGGAGCTTCCCATGTCTGCATTCACCACCCATTTCAACTTTGAATTTAAAACCGGCATTCGCAATAAAAACTTACTGCTCATGAACTACCTGTTTCCGCTGGGCTTCTACCTGATGATGGGAGCCATTATGCCTGGTATCAACCCGCTTTTCCGTGAAACGATGATGCCCGCGATGATCACCTTTGCCGTATTGGCCGCCACCCTGCTTGGCTTGCCGGACCCGCTGGTGAACGCCCGCGAAAGCGGCATTTTCCGCAGCTACAAAATCAACGGCGTGCCTGCGTTTAACATTCTGTTCATTCCGGGCCTGACCACCGGTATGCACCTGGCGATTGTGTCTATCATCATTGCCGTCAGCGCGCCCCTGTTGTTCGACGCCGACATGCCTGTCAACGGCCTGAACTTTTTCATCACCATGGTGGCGCTGTCCATCGCCTGCTCCGGTACCGGCATTCTGATTGGCGTCGTGTCGCCTTCTACGCGCATGACGGTGCTGTATTCGCAGGTGATTTTTGTGCCGTCGATGATTCTGGGCGGGCTGATGCTGCCGTTCAGTATGCTGCCGGAAGCGGCGCAAATGGCGGCTCAACTGCTGCCCACCACCCACGCCATGAACGCCTTCCGCGGTCTGGCGATGGGCGCGGCGTCCGATTTTAATCCCTGGGCGTCGGTGGTTATGCTGACCATCAGCGGGCTGCTGGCCTTTGGCCTGGCGCTCTACCTGTTCAGTTGGGACAGCCGCAACAGCCAGCGGCGCGGACATCCGGCTCTGGCGCTGCTGGCGCTAATACCTTATGTGATTGGGATTGTGCTGCTGTAGCCAAAACAAACTGGTAATACACCCTCTCCCTTTGCCCTGGCTGGCAAAAGGCAGGTTAAGTTTGGGTGTATAATGCAGGTAGTGGCTGTTACCGAATGGTAGAGACGCTCCGGTGGGGCGTCTCTACACCGGTTCCAAAGGATTAGATCATGAAACGATGGCCCCCTGATACAATTTCTACAACGTATTGGCATAAACTGGAAAACGGCCGTTTCCAATGTGATCTCTGCCCGCGTGAATGCAAGCTGCAAAACGGGCAGCGCGGCATGTGTTTTGTGCGCATGGCCCTGGACGACCAGATCGTGCTGATCACCTACGGCCGTTCCAGCGGCTTCTGCATTGATCCCATTGAGAAAAAGCCGCTCAACCACTTCTACCCTGGCACCCCTATTTTGTCTTTCGGCACGGCAGGCTCCACCCTGGCCTGCAAATTCTGCCAAAACTGGGACATCAGCAAATCCCGCCAATTCGACACCCTCGCCGACGCCGCCAGCCCCGAAACCATCGCCCGCGCCGCTCATGAACTGGGCTGCCGCAGCGTGGCCTATACCTACAACGACCCCACCATCTTTATGGAATACGCCATCGACGTGGCAGAGGCGTGCCATGAGCAAGGCATTTACTCCGTGGCGGTCACCGCCGGCTATATTCAGCCCGCGCCGCGCCACGATTTTTACGCCCACATGGACGCCGCCAACGTGGACTTAAAAGGCTTCAGTGAGGCGTTTTACCAAAAGCTGTGTGCGGGCAGTCTGGCCCCGGTTCTAGATACCTTGCTCTACCTGAAACACGAGACCCAGGTCTGGTTTGAAATTACCAACTTGCTCATTCCCGGCGAAAACGACTCCAACAGCGAGCTGGAAGCCATGACGCGCTGGGTGGTGGATGAACTTGGCCCGGACGTACCCATGCACTTCACGGCCTTCCACCCCGATTATAAGATGCGGGACATACCGCCAACGCCGTCTGGCACGCTGATTCGCGCCCGCCATATTGCCCTGGACAACGGCATGCGTTACGCCTACACTGGCAACGTCCATGATGAAAACGGCGGCAGCACCTACTGCCACCAGTGCGGTGAAAAGCTGATTGGGCGTAACTGGTATGTGCTGAGCGATTGGAATCTGGACGAAAACGGCCGTTGTCAAACCTGCCACACCCCCTGTGCCGGTCACTTTGCGCCTCAACCCGGAACCTGGGGCGCGCGGCGCCAGCCGGTGCGCCTGCAACCATTCTCAATCGTAACTATACAGCCAGACGAGGGCTGAGCCTGTCGAAGCCCGGTTCCGCCTTCGACAGGCTCAGGCTGCACCTGGATAGTTACGCTCAATCAATCATTAATGGCTGATGTGGATGTGGATGTGTATGACATTTGACGCCGCGGGAACGGCCGTTTGTCACTTCCCCAATCTTCTGTCAACGAGCATACTACCACTGGCAGGTCAGTATTCTCCCAAAACTCAATATGCCTGACCGCCAATGGAGATATAGAACATGGAAATGATCATCGACTTCCCCGGCGGCGCCCGCGTCGACGCGCACTTTGGCTCCTTCATCGTGCCCACAGACCAGCCGCCAACCAGTTCAGCGCCCACGCCCTTTGCCACCTTTTTGGCCTCCATCGGCACCTGCGCCGGCATTTATGTGCTTGGCTTTTGCCAACAGCGCGGCCTGCCCGTTGAAGGCATTCGCCTGGTGCAAAACCTGGAAGTTAACCAGATGACCGGCATGGTGGAGAAAATCAACCTGGATATCCAGGTGCCGCCGGAATTCCCGGAAAAGTACAAGGCGGCCCTCATTCGCTCCGCCAGCCAGTGCGCCGTCAAAAAGCACCTGGAAAATCCACCCACCATTGAAGTAATCACCAGCACCGTGGCAATGGCTGCGTAAACTGATTGTTTCGCAACGAGAAAGCCCGCTTCGGTGGGCTTTTTTTATAACGTGAGGCATGGAGGAAACGGCCGTTTTCCTCCTGCGCCGTCAATTCAGTTCAAACAACACGTAAAATAGACAAAAATATGCGCCATTTGCGCTATCTGCGCCATATACGGAGAAATAATGACATCCATACCCACCATCACCCATCGGCCCTTCACCACTGACGACGACTACTGGCTCGTCCACGACCTGCTCATTCGCACCTATGCCATCACCCCCATCGGCTTTAACTGGGAAATCCGCCGCTGGGAAGGCAAACGCTTCCACGACGACAATCCCGACTGGATCGCCGACTGGGGCAAACACGCCCAAATGTGGGAAACTGAAATGGGCGAACTCGTCGCAGCCGTTCACCCTGAAGGCCAGGGAGAGGCTCATCTGCAAGTTCACCCCGATTACCGCCACCTGGAACCCGACATGCTCGCCTGGGCAGAAGAAAACCTGACTGCCCCCGCTCCAGATGGCCGCCGCCAGCTCGAAATCTTCGTCAACGACTACGACGCCTACCGCCAGCGTTTGCTGCGCGAACGGGGCTTTGAAAAGCAGGAATACGGTGGCGTCACCCGACACCTGCGCCTCGGCGCACAGCCCCTCACGCCGCCCCAACTCGCCGCCGGCTACACCCTGCGCACCACCAATCCCGACGACCTCGCCGACTGTCAGCGCATCGCCGACATCCTCAACGCCGCCTTCAACCGCGATTTCCACACAGGATCCGACTATCAAAATTTCGCCCGTCAGGCCCCCTGCTTCCGCCGCGATCTGGACCTCGTCGCCGTGGCTCCCGATGGTTCTTTTGCCGCCTACGTGGGCATCCCCTACGACGAAGCCAACAAATTAGGCATCTTCGAGCCGGTCTGCACCCACCCGAACCACCAGCGTAAAGGACTGGGAAAAGCGCTCATGCAGGAAGGCTTGCTGCGCCTCAAAGCCATCGGCGCCGTCACTGTCACCGTGGGTACCGGCGACATGATCCCCGCCAACCGCCTCTATGACAGCCTGGGCTTCACCGAAGCGTATAAAGGGTATATCTGGCAAAAGGTTTTCTAAAACTTGATCGAAATGTTTCAAGGTCTCCTCTAAATCGTCAGGATCAGGGTACAATTCTTTCAGGTGAATAAATTTACGCTCGCATAATCAAGGGTTTATCCAAAAGTAGCCAAGGGATTTCCTAGTAATGATGAATGATGATTTTGTTTATTTCGACATTAGTAAATTAAAGCCAAATGGCTACCATTACGTGGCAATAAAATTCTCGCTCCCTTATTGCCTTCATCTTCAAAATGAAAGTTACGATGTTGCACTTGACATTGAATTAGAAACACAAAAAGGGATACTTGAGACTCAAATATTATTGGAAGATCGGTTTAGAAACCAAGAAAGACGCAAAGACTTTCCATTTTCAGACGAGAACACCTTTATTGAAAAGGCGAAAGATACACAAGGCATATTTCGTTATACATCAGTCCAAGTTTTCATACCGATTGGTTCAAATAATCCTGAAAAACCAACTGATTTTGATTCAATTTGGGAACATATCACTCAATCAAAAATCTGGTTTCGTAATCAAGCGATAGAAAGTGTAAATCGTCTTCTCAATACCTATCGTTACTATTCAAAAGAATTCCATATTAAACCATTGGCAGGTCGTGAACTTTGGTTCGATTTTATTTTTGCGCTCTTGTACAATGAAAACCCACCCGATGCCAAAACATCTGATTTCACAATAAAATATATGCCTATAATGTATTGGCATGATATTTATCCACAAATCGAAAATGTTTCAGAAAGTATTGTTTCAAAAATAAGAAAACATCTCATTTCAACACAAAACATTTCATTAGGTGAAAGCCTTTTACTAAACGCCTATGCTTATCATGATCAGGGGGATTATCGTTTAGCAATTATTGAGGTTGAAACTGCATTTGAAGCTACTATTCATCAACATTTACAAGAATTTTTCAAAGAAGATCAAACCACCTTTAATAAAATTGAGGAAATTGATAAATTTACGAATCTCGTAAAATGCAAGCTTTGTCGCCCCGCTTTCAAAGGCAAGGAATTCAGTGAAAACATTCCTGAATTTGTTTTATGGAGAAAAAATGTTATGGATTTGAGAAACAGTATTGTCCACGGAGATAAAATAACTGTTTCTGAAAAAGAAGCACATGAAGCCATCAATATCATAGAAAATACACTTGCCTTTTTAATTCAAAGGCCGTCAACATTTTCAATACAAGACAGACTAAAAAGAGAAGAAAAAAGATGACCCAACTCAACAAATACAGTGCCCGCATTACCCAACCTAAATCGCAAGGCGCCTCCCAAGCCATGCTCTACGCTACCGGCATGCAGCCCGCCGACATGGACAAAGCCCAGGTCGGTATTGCCAGCATGTGGTACGAAGGCAACTCCTGCAACATGCATCTGCTCGACCTCGCCGCCAAAGTGAAGGAAGGCGTCAGCGCCGCCGACATGGTGGGGATGCGTTTTAACACCATCGGTGTCAGCGACGGCATCGCCATGGGTACAGATGGCATGAGCTATTCGCTGCAATCCCGCGAGATCATCGCCGACTCTATCGAGACCCTCATGGCGGCGCAGTGGTATGACGCTCTTATTGCCCTGCCGGGCTGCGACAAAAACATGCCGGGCTGCATCATGGCCATGAGCCGCCTGAACCGCCCCGGCATCATGGTCTACGGCGGCACCATCAAGGCCGGCTGCACCGCCAAACATGATAAGCTAGACATCGTTTCCGCTTTTCAGAGCTATGGTGAATTTATCGCCGGAAAAATCACCGAGGAAGAACGGCAGGAAATCGTGCAGCACGCCTGCCCCGGCGCGGGTGCCTGCGGCGGTATGTATACCGCCAATACCATGGCCTCCGCCATTGAAGCGCTGGGCATGAGCCTGCCCTACAGCGCCTCCTATCCTGCCGAATCGGCTGAAAAACTTGATGAATGCGTCCGCGCCGGACAGGTTATCCGCACCCTGCTGGAACAAGACATCAAACCCAGTGATATTATGACGCGGGAAGCCTTTGAAAACGCGATGGTCGTGGTGGTAGCGTTGGGCGGCTCCACCAACGCCGTGCTGCACCTGATTGCCATGTCCCGGAGCGTGGGCGTTAACCTTACTCTCGACGATTTCCAGGCTGTCAGCGACCGGACGCCCATGCTGGCGGATTTTAAACCGAGCGGCCGTTTTGTGATGGAAGATTTACATAACGTAGGTGGTACCCCGGCTGTCATGCAATACCTGCTGGAGAACGGCCTTATTCATGGCGACTGCCTCACCGTCACCGGGAAAACAGTGGCCGAAAACCTGGCCGATTTGCCTGGGCTGGCAGAAGGCCAAGAGATTGTGCAGCTGTTGGAAAACCCGATTAAAGAAACGGGTCACCTGCAAATTTTGCGCGGCAATCTGGCCCCGGAAGGCGCCGTCGCCAAAATAACGGGCAAGGAAGGTCTGGTCTTTAAGGGCGTGGCGCGGGTTTACGATTCGGAAGAAGCGATGTTGGCCGGGCTGGAAAACAATGAAATTCAAAAGGGTGACGTGATTGTGATTCGCTACGAAGGACCGAAAGGCGGTCCTGGTATGCCGGAAATGTTGACGCCTACCAGCGCCATCATGGGCGCCGGTTTGGGTAAAGATGTGGCGCTGATTACAGACGGCCGTTTCTCGGGCGGCAGTCATGGCTTCATTGTCGGTCACGTTTGCCCGGAAGCGCAAGAAGGGGGTCCGATTGCCCTGGTGCGTACTGGCGACATCATCACCATCGACGCCAATAACAATACTATCGACATGGATGTGCGCGATGCGGAAATAGCGGCTCGTCTGGTCAACTGGAAAATGCCGCCCTACAAATCCACTCGCGGTACCCTGTATAAATACATCAAAACCGTCAAATCCGCCTCCGAAGGCTGCGTGACGGATGAGTAAAAAATAACCATAGCTACTGTGGTTTTCTGGCAAAATGTAGAGACGCCCCAGCGGGGCGCCTCTACAGAAAAAAGCCCTGTTCCAGTTCTGAACAGGGCTTTTCGTTCATACGGTTGAATGATACGGCCGTTTTACTGCTGGTTATACGTCACTACCACTGGCGGACAGTGTCAACGCGGGCAATATCCATACCAGCAGAGCGAATAATACGGCTGGGCCGGCGTTTGGGTGAATACCGGATCGACCGGATTGGGGATCACCAGCATCTGCCCGGCGTAGATCAAGTTGTAATTATAAACAGCGTTGATACGGGCCAGCCATTGGAAATTGATGCCATATTGGGTGGCAATGCTGTAGAGTGTCTCGCCTTGCTGCACGGTATGGTATTTGAAGCAAGGTTGATCGTTGATGGTGATGGGGCCAGCATTGCCGGGATTGGCAATTTTGACCACCCAACCGGGCTGAATCAGGTCTGGGTAAGCATAGTTGTTGGCGGCCTGAATATCGGTCACTGTGGTGCCGTAACAGCGGGCCAACTGCATGAGCCATTCCAGGTTTTCTACTTTGTGTTCGGTGGCTACGCCGGGCTGCACAAAGGCAGCCGCCGGGCTGACAGCCGCCGCTTCGCCGCCAGTTCCAGCGTCTTCAGCAGGTGCGGCAGCCGTTTCGCCTGAACTGTCGGCGGGCATGCCGCCGCCCGCATTCGGATCTCCCGATTCAGCAGTGCCGCCCATGGCGGCGTCACCTTCGGCGCTTTCCGCAGCAGTATCACCTGTTTCCGCAGGGGCGGCGCCGCCATCTTCCACAGGAATGGCTTCTCCGCCGTCCACAGCCGGGTATGCTTCTGCCGGTTGTTCGGTATCCACTGCACCGTCCGGCTGGTCATCGGCATCTGCCGGCTGCCCTTCAGCATCTTCTATTTCTACTGCCTCTTCAACTTCTGAGACCACGTCGTCAACTACTTCTGCGCCTTCCTCTATAACGGCTTCTAAATCATCATTATTACGATTGAGAAACCACTGAACGGCAAAAATTGCAGCGATAATCACGACAACTACTAAAAGGATTACGAGAATCCGTCGTAACATGGCATTACCTCCTTGATTTTCCTTTGCATTAATTGTTTAGGCGCCATCTCCACCAAATCAGGCACTTTCTCGCAGAGAAGTGCTTATGCATGTTGATTGATATGACATAACCCAATATACATAAAATTTTAAAGTCGTTTCATCATACCATGCGCTTCCCTGGTACGTCAAGTTTTATGGTAACAAAAATGTAATTATGTTGAGTGTTTTAGAAGGAGTAGGGCTTTTGTTATGGTCAAGTTGCGGGGAGGGTGAAAGGGAGGGGACGAAACGGCCGTTTCCCTCAATCAGAGCGTCTCAGGGCCAACATGTTTTCCCAGGCGGCGGCTGACGGCTTCTGCCAGTTGTTCCAGGGTAATCGGTTTGGACAGCCAGTCAACATGGGGGTAGCTAAGGGCCTCTTCAATTTCTTTGTTGAGGGGATGACCGGTGAGCAGCAAAACGGCCGTTTGCCAGCCCTGTTGGCGCAAGGTTCGCAGTAGGGCCACGCCGCCCATCTCCGGCATCACCACGTCACTGAGAATCAGGGCGATCTCGTTGCCTTTTTCCCGGATTACAGCGAGGGCTTCCAGGCCGTTAACGGCCGTTAACGTCTTATAATTCAACAACGATAGGCTCTCGACCATCACTTCCCGCGTCATGTGATTGTCTTCCACAATCAGCACGGTCTCTCTGCTGCCAGCCGCCACGTCCGGCAGCGCCTCTACCGCGTAAAACTTTTCTTCCTGGCTAAACAATGGCAGATGAATGGTGAACGTGGTTCCCTGCGACACCGTCGTCGACACAGAAATATGGCCTTGATGCTGTATGACAATACCCCACACCTGCGCCAGACCCAGACCAGAGCCGCTGCCCGGCGCTTTAGTGGTGTAAAAGGGGTCGAATACATGAGGCAGTACTTCAGGCGCAATGCCGGTCCCTTCATCCACTACTTGCAATTGCAGCCAGTTCCCAGGCGTTAACTCTGGCATCTCAGGTATTTGCCTGTTCACTGTCAGCGGCAGCAAATTAAAGGTAAGCCCGCCGCCATGCGGCATGGCGTCTCGGGCATTCACCGCCAGATTCATGAGCATTTGCTGCATCCGCGTGGGATCGGCGTTAACCACATAACGGCCGGGTTTATGCACCAATTGGATGTGGACGTTTTCAATCAGCGTGCGGTCCAGCAGCTTGATGACCTCTTTGAGAAACGGCAGAAAATCCATCGGACACCGTTCCAAAACCGAGCGGCGGCTGAAATCCAAAATCTGCTCAATCAGGTCCGCAGCCCGGTTTGACTGTTGGGCAATAACAGTTAAGCGCTGCTGTGTTGCGGGCAGTAGATTCCTCTCAGAGCGTTCTATCAAGTCCGTGTAGAGACTGATCACGGTCATGATGTTGTTAAAATCGTGGGCGATACCGGCCGCCAACTGCCCCACCGCCGCCAGCCGGTCTTGCTGCAACAAACGGGTCTGAATTTCCCGTTCGCGGGTCATGTCGTGGATTACCACCACCCAGCCGTCATGGGTGGGACCGGCCTTAATGCGTTTTGTCACTACATCAAAATAATGCTCTCCCACGGTCACTTCATGCCATAAGCCTTTGGGTGGAGATAGAAGCAGTTCGGATAACGGCCGTTCTCCCAAATATGTCAAAATCTCCCCCACCTCTACCTGTGCCAGCAGAGGCAGGTAACTTTTCGCCGCCGGATTCACCATCACCAGACGCTGTTCCGTATCCAGCAGCAGCACACCATCCGGCACACTGCTCACAATTTGCTCCACTTGCAAACCGTGCTCCCGTGTCTGCGCCAACAAACGAGCATTTTGAATGGCAATCGCCGCCATATTTGCCAGACCGGCTAACAAATCCACATCCGACTGGCTATAGGCAGCCTTCTTTTCGCTTTGAATCTGTATCACACCCACGCACTTCCCCCCAATATTCATCGGCACATACACATGGGAATGAGTAATATCTTCTAATTCCGTGGGGGATCCATTATCATGCACAGAACCATCTCGGCGAATATAATGTATTGTCTGGTGATGTTTTTCCCAATCCTTAAATTCAGAAACATAAATCGGCAAACCAGAACGAATAACACGGCTTTGCAAACCTTTACCTTCTTTTGCCAGTGGAATCTCCGGCAGCTTTTGCACATCCATCCTGCGGCCATAACCACACATATAACCGGCGCGAATCATCTGCGTATCTGCGTCATAGAAGGAGATGATAAAGGTGTCAACTGGCAGCAAGCTGCTGATCTGTACGTAAATCCCCTGGTAAATTTCCTCAAGCTGCGTCAACTGGCCCAACGTCAGCGCCAGTTGGTTCACAATAATTTGCTGCTCCAGATAACGGTTTGCCAGAGCTTGGGCCCGTTTTCTTTCGTTTATTTCTGCTTGAGCTTTTTCATAAAGAGTGGCATTTTCCACAGCCATCGCTTGCCCGGATACCGGCGCTTCAGCTAAAAAGCACATCGTCGCCGGGTCAGCCTGCCACAGCAGCGGCGCTGCCCTCGCTTGAAGCGTTTTTGCCTTGCCCTGCGCGTCAACAATCTCCAACTCTAACACAGCCTCAGAGGCCAATTGAGACGCTTCTGTCTGCGCGCAAACTTGTTTTAATTGATTCTTTTGCTCACAAACAGGGAGGAAATCAATGAAATTTACAGATGTGGAAACCGGTTCTGTCAAGGCTAGCAAAGAGGCGGCGGCAGGATTAGCATATTGAAGATGACAATGCTGAAGAATGATGACTGCTTCTCGAATATGCTCAACGATAGAGCGATAAGGTGTATCCATGCTTTTAAGTATCTTCTAGCTCCAAGGCCGTATCACCCAGCTAAGTATGTCATAACAGCCCATACCCGACCACATGACATTTGTCACCAATTGCCATCAGTGGCACAAGCCTCGGCTCTCGCCTACAATACTTGCACCAATCTGGGCTACCATGCCTGACGAATCGTAAACCTGTAGCAAACAAATATAACGGATACACCTATCTTGAATATAAACAGCCTCGTTTTATACAAAAATAAACCTGCCCGCGTGCTTACCGCAGGCGATAAAAAGATCGAAATCGACGTGGCCGAACAGGGCAAAATCAGCGTGCGTCCCAAAGATGTGATGCTGCTTCATCCTGGCCCGGTCGCCAGCCTGAATGCGCTTCATGCCACGGCAGGCGACGTATTGACCGCCTGGGAACTGCTGGCAGGGGAAACCACAACGCTGCCGGAACTGGCGGAATTGGCCTATGGCGAATTTTCCCCGGCCGCAGCCTGGGCCGCCTGGCGGCTGGTGGCGGATGGTCTCTATTTTGACGGCACACCGGAGGAAATCCGGGTCAGAACCGGGACGGAGGT
>JAWOGU010000066.1:0-15898 GCA_046496595.1 Chloroflexota bacterium | reverse complement strand
GGAAAACGGCCGTTACCCGTCGCCGACAAACGCGCATACCGCAAAACCTACGACGAACTGTTCCAGGCCGCCACCCAAACCACCCTCATGAAAAAGTACCACGATTTGGGCACCGCCATGAACGTGCTGCCCCTGAACATGCTGGGCGCACTGCCTACGCGAAACCTGCAAAGCGGCGTCTTTGACGGCGCTGAAGCTATCTCCGGTGAACGCATCGCCGCCGACTACCTGGGGCGGCGGGTGGCCTGCGCCCACTGCCCCGTTGCCTGCGTCCATCTGGCGGCCGTGCGCGTGCCCTATCCCAACGATCCCTACTTCTACAAAACGCTCATGATCGGCTACGACCACGAGCTGGTCTATGCCATGGGCAGTCTGCTTGGCATCAGCGACGTAGAGCAGATGCTCCAACTCATCGATGAGACCGAAATGCTGGGCATGGACATTATGACCGCCGGCGTGGTGCTGGCCTGGGCTACCGAAGCGTTGGAACGCGGCCTCATCACCACCGCCGAAACCGATGGGCTGGCATTAAACTGGGGGGATGGACCCACCTACACTCAAGCCGTCAAACGCCTTGTCACCCAGCCCAACGACTTCTACGCGGCGCTGGCCCACGGCGTGGATCATGCCGCTGCCCTCTACGGCGGTGAAGAATTTGCCCTGGCGTTCGGTAAAAACGAAATGCCCGGCTACCACACCGGACCCGGCAGCCATTTGGGCTACTCTACAGGAGCCAGACACAGCCATTTGGACAGTGCCGGTTACAGCCTGGATCAAAAAGCCGCGGCGACCGATCAACCCCAAACACCGCAAGGCATCGCCGACTCACTGCTGGCGGAAGAACGCTGGCGGCAGGTACTCACTAGCCTGCCGATTTGCCTGTTTGCCCGTGGGATGTACACGCCGGAAATGGTGCTGCAATCGCTGGCAGCCATCGGCATTGAGTGGACGCAGGCGGATATGGACCGCTTGGGCGCGGAAACGCTGCGCCTGAAACACGCTTACAAACAACGTGAAGGTTTTGTCTTCGATAACATGCGCCTGCCCAAACGTATCTTTGAAACGCCGGCCCCAACGGGACCATTTGACGAGGCGTTTATGCGGGAGGCTATCCGCCATTACGCCGAGAATTTGTAAAAGATTATGTTCTAGCAAGACCTGACAGGTTTTATGCAACCTGTCAGGTCTGAGCGAGAAGGTATCTTTTTATGGTTTAGTAAAAGGAAACGGCCGTTATCCCAATTTTCGAACGCTGTGCGCCGCCCAGTGGGGGTCGCCGCCGTCCAGCCCAAGCTGGCGCACAATGTCATAGGCCGCCCAGCCCACAATCTCCACGTAGGTTGGGAAAGACAGCGGCAGGTCGGCCAACTGCGACACGGTTAAACCCGCTTTCATGCCTGCCGCTACAAGCTGCACCGTTTCCACAGCCCGTTCCCCTACCAGATGACAGCCAAGCAGCTTGTGGGTTTGCCGGTCGGCAATCAGCTTGCAAAAACCGGTCGTGCGCCCATCAATGATACTGCGCGGAAACTGATCAAAACCGATGGCAGCCACAACCACGTCAAACCGCGCTCTGGCCTCTGCTTCCGTCAGGCCGATTTTGGCGTATTCCGGGTCGGTGTAGCTGCCGGTGGGGATAAGATCGAACTGCAAAATGTGATGCAGCCCATTCACCGCATTCGACGCCGCATAATAGCCTTCCTGGCTGCCCGTGGGCACCAACATCAACTGCCCATTGACATCACCGGCGGCAAAAATGTGGGGCACGTTCGTCTGAAAATATTCGTTGACCTGAATGTAGCCCTGGCGATTGACAACGACCCCGGCGGCTTCCAAATTCAGACCCTTGGCGTTTGCCAGCCACCCAACCGCCATGACCACGGCCGAAACGTCTAGCGAGTGGCTGTTATCACCTGTTTTGTAATGAAAACGAAGCCCTTCGCCTGTTTT
This sequence comes from Chloroflexota bacterium, assembly GCA_046496595.1. Lineage (GTDB taxonomy): Bacteria > Chloroflexota > Anaerolineae > Promineifilales > Promineifilaceae. Next base: position 13,948 of record JAWOGU010000066.1, on the reverse strand, counting down.
TTCAATCCGCTCGATGCCGGCAAAACCTTCTATCACCTCAATGCCGCGCGCCGCAAACGCCTGTTTAATCGCTCTGGAAACGTCCTCATCTTCCGTGATCAGAATACGCGGCGCCACTTCAAACAGGCTGACCTGGACGCCAAAGGCGTCAAAAATGGACGCCACCTGCGCCCCCGTGGCGCCGCCGCCCACAATCGCCATGGAATCAGGCAGCTCTGTCAGGTTCCAGGCGTCGCTGTGGGTGATGGTGTGTTCAAAACCGGGAATGGGCAAGGTGCGGGAATGGCCGCCGGTGCAAATGATGATATGACGACCCTGCAAACGCTCGCCTGAAGCGGTTTCCACTGTATGCGGATCTACAAAATGCGCCTCACCGGCCTGTTCGTAGGCGACAACGCCCTTTGCTTCCAAATCGCCCCGCAAATCCAGGTTCTCGTGCAGCGAGTAGACGACGGACTGCACACGGCCGATGAGTTTTTGGTAATTCACTTTGGGCGCATTGACTTCAATGCCGTACTGCGCCAACTGGTTGGCTTCACGCACCAGCCGGGCGGCGTGGGCCAGGGTGCGCACCGGCACAGGGCCATCGTTGGCGGCCATGCCGCCGATGTACTCTTTGGTGATCAGCGCCGTTTTAGCGCCCAGTTCAGCCGCCCGGCCGGCCGCGGCAATGCCGGACGGTCCGGCTCCCATCACAATCACGTCGAACATAAACTCCTCCTGCGTATTAACTTTGGCATTTGGAGATTGGACCAATCCTGGAGATTGGTCCAATCTGACGCCGTTTAAAGTGTGATCACCTGATCCGGCGGATTGCCAGCCAGCGCCGCGTATAAATCGGGGAAGCAGCCAACCGTCACGCCGTCCACTGTGTTGACCACGTGTACTTCGCCTGGCTCGGTGCGGCCTGTGCCATCGGGGGCGCACCACCGCGGCTCACCTGCCGCCAGGTTCCGCTCCAGGGCGCACATATCGCACATCATGAGCAGGATGCCCTTGTCTTGGGCGACTCTGGCTAAGCGTTCACCAATGGGATCGCCCTGGCGCAGGACAAAGGTGTTGTCGTCGAAGAAAAACATGCCCACCACTTCGACGCCATGCGTGCCGGCCTCAAGCTGCGGCAAAATCATTTGGGCCAATTTGTAACTAGCAGAACGGGGAAGAGCAAATACATAGGCTACTTTCATCACGTGGGTTACTCCATTTTGATTGATGTACTCCCTGGCAGAGATTATAGGCAAGAGTTCAGGTAAATAAAAACGGCCGTTTCCCACCATCAGAAACGGCCGTTTACAGATAGGACCAATCTTTGAGATTGGTCCTATCTCACCTGCTAAGGCTGGAAGCGGATCGACGCCGCCAGGGCGTCCAACGCGCTCAGGTTCGGCGCCCAATCAGCAGGAGCCAGTTCGTTCAGGGCAGCGCGGATACTTTCCTGATAGGCGGCGTTGGTTTCCGGATTCGCGGCCCGCGCTGTGACGTCCTCCGGCGCTTCGGCGGAAGTGTTTGGCAGGGCGGCAGTGCTGACCGGCCAGAAGAGGGAGATGTAGAAACGGCCGTCTTCCGTCAGCGCCTGGTAGTAATAACCGGTGGTGTCATTGGCCCACGCGCCCAACGCCTGCCGATAGGGGGAATCGGACACATAACGAATGCCCTGACCTTGCGTGAACGGCAGCTTCAAATACTGCACCCAGCGATCCATCAGACTGCCGGGCGGCGGCAGCAGCGGCATGGCGGTGGCCGCGTCTGGCGTAACGCCAGCGCCCAAAACCACCAGCTCACTCAACAGGTCAATCTGGGCAGCCACAGAATCGCCAGCCACATTGATGTAGGCTTCGGTGGGATAAACGTAGATACGAGGGCCATTGGCATTCAGTGTATCTGTAATGGTCGCGCCGTTGAATGTCACCGCCACATACGCAGGATTGCCCACGCTGCCAGGAGCGGCTGGCGCGCCGGGGATCACTTCCCAATCATAAGAATTCGCCAGCCCCTGCACATTGATAACCATGGCGTCGGCTGGGACCTCGGTTGAATCGGCGCTGCTCTCACTGGCGGGAGCGGCGGCGCTGACCAGGCTCTCGCCCGGCGCAAACTGCATCGTGCCGCTGTCAAATTTCAGGTCGAAGTAGAGGTCGCCGTCCTGGGTGAACCAGATGACGGCGGCTTCCAGGTATTGCAAAAACTGGGCGTCCAGGGACGCTTCGCCGCAGAAGGCGCGGGTAAGCGGACCCAGCACAAAGGAGATGCTGCCGCCCTCCACGCTGTAAATGCCGCTGCCGCTGTTACAATCGGCCTGGATGAGAAAACGGCCGTCGGCTTCCAATTGGAGCAGGTAGTTTTCCGGGTTCGGAATGTCTTCAGGGCCGGTGGCCGGATTGGAAAAGCCCACCCACTGCCAGGTGGTGTCCAACACGTCTTGGGGTAAACCACCACCCACGTCGGCAAAACGCATCGTGCCGCTGTCCGCTTCCAGATCAAAGAAGACATCGCCATCCTGGTTGAAGAGAATGCGAACGGCCGTTAAAGATTGCAGGTACTGGTCGGCCAATGAATCTTCCGGGCAGGCCACCAGCGTAGAAGGGCCGAGCGTAAACGTGATGCTGCTGCCCTCGGCCGTGTAAGAAGCAATCACGCTGTTACAGTCGGCCTGAATGTTCGCCGTGCCATCTTCATTTAGGAGCAGTTGGTAGCGTCCCGGCTCGGCGATAGGCTGCTCACCGTTCACCGCATCCGCGAAAGAAATCCACTGAAGCTGGCGGCCTACTGCTCGTTCAACCGGGCCGGGCGCTTCCACAGCCACCGCGCTTTTAGGCGGCTCGGCCACGAACACATAGTCGCCGCCGCCGGCCGGCATACTCAGCTCCATAGTATTGCCGCCGGGAGCCACGCGGAAATTCTGGGTGGCTGCCAGTAAGCCCGTGAACAGGGTGTCCAGGGATTCTTCGCCACAGAAAGCGGCCGTGGAGATGCCTGGAGCAAACAGCAGACCGCCAACCACACCGCCCTCAATCGTCACGCCGCCGGCGATGTTATTGCAGTCGGCGACGCCGGTATACGAGCCGTCGGCGTTAAACGTCAGGCTGAATGGGGCTTCGTTCAGTTCGTTGGCAGTCACTTCGCCGGTGCTGGGATTCACCACGTCACCGGTCCACAGCCAGGTTTTGTTGACCAGGCCGTTGGCGGCAGAATCACTGATTTGCAAAGACTGCACCAGGGCGTCCAAGGTTGCCAGGTCCGGCTGCCAGTCGGCGGTGGTCAAGCTGTTGAGCATCTCCGCCCTTTCAGCCATGTAAGCTTCTAAATCGGCGGTTAGAGCATCTGTCTCTTCTTGATTTGGCTCGTTTGCCAGTTCGGCGGTACTCACCGGGAAGAAGAAGGCCACCAGAAAAGCGCCGTCATTGGTGAAACCCTGATAGACGTAGCGCAAATTCTGGTTGGTGACGGGGTTAGGGCTTTGTCCCCAACGACCCACGAAACGGTAGCCGTTTTTTGTCGCCATTTCATCTGTCTGCTGGTCAGGAGCAACGGGGCGGTCCACCTGCACGGCCACATCGTTAAAACCCACCACCTCTTCATAAGGCAGAGCGGGCATGCCGGAGATTGGCGCCGGTTGGGGCAGCAGGTAGGTTTGCATGGCGATCTGGTCCATCATGGTGGTGACAGCATCACTGCCGGCGTCTGCCCACATGGTTTCATACGCTTCTACCGGAATGAGGTACATAACGGGATCGTTCGGTTGGCGGTCTGCGGGGTCGGAAACGCCAAAGAGAATTTCGATGTGCGCCGGTAAGCCCATGGGATCAGGCGGCTGGCTGGCATCGTACGGTTTTTCGGGCACGTAGACGGGCTGCCAGGAGTAAGGCAAGCCCTGGGTATCCAGGCTGATCAGGTCGGGGCTGAGGGCAATGGTGTTTTCATCGATAACGGCCGTTTCCCCTCCATCCATCTCGCTGACCATCACTAATTCAGCCACAATACCGGAAGTGGGATTGCCTCGAGTGATGACCGGAATAATTGTGTCGTTGATGAACAGCAGGGTTCCATCCGCCGCCGTCATGCGCACGGAAAGGCCGTAGGAGTTGCTTTCCACGATGTCGCCCGTGTTGTAGGGCACAGCGAACGGCAGGGGAACCTGCTGCCCGTCGGTGACGTAGCTCTGCTCGCCGATGATGGTGGCGGAGGCGTCAGCCAGAGAGATGTCTTGAATTTGCACGGTCAAAACAGCGTCGTCGGGCAGGGCAATGCGCTCCAGGTAGGTTGCTTCACCGGTGACTTCTGCCGGGACGGCGGCCGTTTCAGCCGGAGCCGGACCACCATTCTGGAAGTTCAGGCGCTCGGCGCCGCCCGCCGTTTCCAGGGCAAAACCGCCGCTGCCATCCGGGCCGCCCGCCGCCACGCTGCTGAGCAGGGCCAAAAACTGCTGGTCGAGGGATTCTTCGCCGCAGAAGGCCATGGTAGAGGGACCGAGCATCAGGCTGAACCCGTTTTCGGTGGCATAAGTACCCAGGATCACATTGCAGTCGGCCTGCCCGTTGAAGGTGCCATCCTCGCGGAAGATGAGGGTATAGTTTTCAGGGTTGGGCACGGTGGTGGTTCCGGCAGGCTGGCTGACAAGCTCGACCCACTGCCAGACGACGTCTGTGAGGATAAATTCCGGTGCGGGAACGGCCGTTGGTTCTGCGGTTGGCGGCGCGATGGTGGGTTGTTCGGTAGGAACGGCCGTTGGCGCCGGGGTAGGCGTTGCTTGCTCGCCACAGGCGGCAATTGTTACAGCCAACATCGTCAAGATTAACAAATAAAACACTCTTTTCATGCTTCGTTCTCCTTTATTTTGTGCCGGGCAATTCCCGGCAACCACATTGTGATTGTGTCGTAAGCAAAGCGACTTGTAAAACGTGTTGGTTCCCCCCTCTCAAGCGCCGCTCAGATTACTCTCATTTGAGTATCCATACAGGTGTAGCCTGAGCTTGTCGAAGACGAAACCGGGCTTCGACAGGCTCAGCCCTCGTCTGGCTGTATAGTTACTCATTTGAAACCTTTTGAGTTTAGCCGCTTATTCCCACCCAAACACGACGCCAGCCATGCGGCAGCATGACGCCCATCCTCCTGATACGATTCAGTTTCCAGATTTTCAATCGGCAGGAAATTATGGCTCTCTAGTATTCGTATTCTGTAATCCGTGTGCCGTAATCCAAAGGCTCCACCTCTGGAAAATCCGTCGGATAACGGCATACGGATACTAGGAATTCGGGGGGTTGACAATCAATGAGGCGCAACTATGGGTTATTTTTCAACAACATCTTTATCGAGGTACTCGCCCAACATGAGGCAGGCATCATCAATCGCCCGGCGGCGGGCCTGGTAACGCCGCCCTTCATCTTCCAGCGTGAGATGCACCAGCCGCGCCAGGCGCAGCGTATGCAGGTGATGGACGACGGTGGGTGCTCGTAAACGCAAACGGCGGGCTAACTGCGCCGGCGTTAGCGGTTCTACTGCCAGATACCGTAGAATACGCAGCCGAGTGGGATCGGCTAACGCTTTCATGGTCTGGAACAAGGCGTCCGGCACCACATCGCCCGGCACCAAAGAAGCGTCCGCGGGACGCCCGCCAAAGATAAAAATATCCCGATCATTGTCCAGTTTGCCAAAAAGCATCAAGGGATCAGCCCAAAAAGAGGGGGCCAAAACCAGCTCCTTCATTTCCAGGGTGTCCGGAAATTTGACGCCTTGCGATAAAACATTCAGCAGTTCGTGCAGTTCTTTTTCTTGAGCCAGGGCTTGCGCTTTGGTCAGCGCTTGTTTTAAGGCGGGCAAAATGCGCATCTCTTCTTCGGCAAAAAAGGCCTTGTGGTAGCTGCGTAAACCGGCAAGCAGCCCTTCGCCATAGTCAACAGCATTTGCCCACAAGTCTAAATTGTTGATGACATGGTCTTTGAGCTTCTTTTCAGATTTCTTTTTGCTCGAATGTTCTCTGTAAAGATTCAGGAGCAAGTTTTGATCCTGATCATTCCAGGAGCCGCGGGCAGCCACGTTTTGTAATATATCCACAATATCTGGCGTTGTATGAAAATCCAGTAACAAAGCTTGAATTCTGTCTGCGGGTGAGAGTTTTTCCAGTTCAGCCAGAACCACTGCGCCATCTTTGGGGTACGGCAGGTTGTACACCCAGGATAAGGGGCAGACGAGTTCGGCCATAATTTTTTGCAGGACCTCGCGTTCCGGGTTAGGCAGGCGGGATCGCACACCGGCTGCCCAGGCGCCGCGCAGTCCATATCTATCGGGATCGTGCAAAACCGATAGACTGATAAACATGTCATAGGCGGCGCCGCTGTCCCAGCTTAATTGTGTTATCTGCATTGGTTTTTTCCTTAGTCAAGCAGTCCAGATAGTCAGATAATAGGGTGGAGATTAATTGTAGCAATTATGCACAAATCGCCCATCTCTGGGCGATTTGTCACGTTTATAGGTTGTGGCTTTCTTGGTTGGTCAGAGCCAGGGGTGACGGTTTCGTTTACGGCATAGACCCCTCTAGCGGAAACGGCCGTTCGCCCCTTGCCTGACCTGGAAGAGAATAGATGGTACGTCATGCGGGTGCATGTCCCAGATGGCAGTACCGGAAAAACAGTCATGATTTTTGCTCCCTAAAAACACTGCCCAGGGTTTCCTTTTTTGACATCCCCTCTGCTTATCCTTCTGACATTACCGGGTTAACTGGCCGACAGGGAATGCTGGAGCGGTTCCTGAGCGCCCCCCCCAGCCGTATGATTTGGCTGCCGCTCCAATTATAAAATCGATCCCGCCAGGGAACCTCGCTAAATAAAGGTACGGCATGAGGCGACACGCTTTGACGCGGGTGCATATCAGAAAAGGAAGGATATGGCGCTCTGTCTTCAAACATCTTAATACCTCCAAAGTGACAAACGTTCACGTCCCGACTTGGTTAGGTCGAATAGAAGATTTACTTATCTGGTTGGCTGCGTTGAACCGGGTGATGGCTAAAGTGATATTGAATTTATTAGATCATCACCTAATGTATTAGGCGTTCATCTAACTAATTAGATGATAATCTAACATTTTTCATTTGTCAATCCCCCAACCATGGCAAAATGGGTAACTTTAGAAATTTAGGCATGGTTCATCGAGCGGAAATCTCCTTTACAAATTGAAGCTAAATTGTCATTCCTTCGGCGTTGCTCAGGACAAGGTCTGAGCGGAGTCTTCGGAGGACCTCAGCATGACACGTCTTCTTGTTGAATTTGTAAAGCAAATTTTGTTTTAAATGAACCATGCCGAAATTTGCTAAAGCGCGTCGTAAAACAGATGGGTGTGGTAATGGAAGGTGATACGGCCGTTTTCCGCATACCGGTCAAACAACTGGCGTAGTTGGGTCATCATGGCCGGGTGACGCGGATCGGCGGGCAGCGGCGCGTAAGACGAGGAGAGAAAGCGCCCGGTCACACCGGCAAAGTCAAAAATCTGCTGGTTGGGGAAGGTGCGCAGTTGGTAACGGCCGTTAAAAAACAGCTCTAGTGCATCTTGCCGGGAGGTATGAACCACCTGGCGATACTCACTTACCGTCCTTTGCAGCAGGGCGTCGTAGGCGTTTTCAAAGGAATCGGCTTGCTGGCGGCGCTCGTTCCACACCAGGGCCACGATGCCGCCCGGCTTGAGGATGCGCCGGAATTCGGTCCGCGTTTCCTGCCACTGAAACCAGTGAAACGCCTGCCCGGCGGTGACAAAATCGACGGAATGGGCGGGTAAGGTGGTGGCTTCGGAACGGCCGTTTACACTGGTAAAGTGGGCATAATCGGCCAGATGCGATTCCGCAGCCTGGCGCATTTCGGCGTTCGGTTCCACCCCGTAGACTTTATTGCCATGATCGAGAAATAATTTGGTGAGAATGCCTGTGCCAGAACCTACGTCGGCGATAACGGCCGTTTCCGTCAGGCCGCATTCTTTCTCTAAACAAGTCAGAACGGCCTGCGGATAATGCGGGCGATATTTTACATACATCTCAACGCGGTCGGAAAATCGTTTGGTAGGATCTTTTTCCATAAGTCACTCCAAATAGGTCTAATTACCCGTCTTTTTTGGCGGAAAAATATGGTACACTGCAACGGTTAGCTTTTGCCAACATTGTAACCTGATTGCCAGTAGCTTCGCACTACTCAGGGAGGGCTTCATGAAAATACGCAGTATTATTCTTTCTTTCGTCGGGATTTTGTTTCTCAGCGCGGCTGTGTTGTATGCCATGTCCGCTTTGACCCAATTATCGCCGCCTGCCGCTTTTTTTATTTTCCTTCTCATTTTCCTGATCATGGCGGCGGCTTTATTTGTGTATTGGTTTGAGCACAATGCCTACATTCTGGTTGATGAGATGGATGCGGTGGTCATCTTTTACAAACACACCAACAATTTTGCTTACTTCATCGACTCAGATCCGGCCAACACAGTGGCTCCCGGCAGGCCTTATAACCTGCATAAAACACGGTCGCTAAATCAATGGAAGCACAAAACAGACCGTTATCATCATTTTATTAATCCGGTTAAGGAGCGCGTCGAAGCGCGGATCACCAAAAAGCCGTTATCCGTCAGCGGCGCCACAGACCAAATTCGCACCAGGGAAGGCGTGCCGGTCAAAATAGGCTGGTCGGTTGGTTACAACCTGGATGTCACCTTGATCCGGCCCGGCATTGAATACAAAATTGCCCGCGCCATTCCCTATTACCACGAAAACATGATCAAAGGGCGCGCCATCCACTCTTTACGCTATATGGTCGAGCAAAAAACTGTGGCAGAATTGTACTGCACCGACGCCATTAAAAAGCTGGAAGCCGAACTCCTCAGCGAAGTGACCAAACGAGTACAGGGTCTCGGTTTCAAGGATATTGCCGCCGTCGATGTGAAAGTTGGCCCCATCGAAGTGCCATTCGACGTGGAAAAAGCGATTGAAGCGGCTCACGAACGCCAACTGCAAACGACAACGGCCGTTAAATCCCTGGAACAATTACGCATCGTCATCAGCCGGTTTAGCGACTCAGACATGGAGCGCCTCAACGACCTGGAGCGCCTGCGCATCCTTGACGAGCACGGCGGCGGTCTCTCTTACGAAATAGCCACCTTAAAGACCGTTCGCTAGCGCCAACTGCCGGCGTTTTTCACACACCTCCACAGTAGAGACGCCCCGCTGGGGGCGTCTTTTTTTGTCAGCCCGGTCCCTGCCAGAATCCTAATACGGCGTTCATTTCCAGGTAAGAACTGCGTAATAAAACCTGTCTATCATGCAAAAGTTCGTTATCCCTTTCAGGAGAATATGCATGAAAAATCCGTTCGCCCGCCGCCAACAAGAAGATGAGATACGCGGCATGAAGCGCCTGCCGCCAGGCCAATCCCTCACCCAGAAATTCCCCGTTCTCCACTACGGACCCACCCCCAAAGCGGATTTGAATACCTGGACGTTTAAGGTGTTTGGTCTGGTGGAGGAAGAAACAACCTGGAACTGGCAAGAATTTAACCAACTGCCGCGCACAGACCTGCTCATGGACATCCACTGCGTCACCCGCTGGTCCAAGTTTGATACCAAATGGTCCGGCGTTTCCGTGGGCGCCTTGGTGCAGGAAGGGATCATCAAACCCAAACCGGAAGCCCGATATGTGATTCAGCACTGCGAATATGGCTATACCACCAATACTCCCCTGGAATGGGTGTTGGCGGACAATTTTCTGCTGGCGACTCATTACGATGGGCAGCCGCTCACGCCGGACCATGGCTACCCCCTGCGGGGTGTTGTGGGCAGCTTCCCGGATCGCAGCGAAAAACAGACGGCGTATTTTTGGAAAGGGGGCAAATGGCTGCGCGCCCTGGAATTTCGCGCCAACGACGCGCCCGGCTTTTGGGAAAAGGCGGGTTATCACAATGAAGCGGATCCCTGGCGGGAACAGCGATTTGGAAGATGAGGGGATGTAGAGGTGAGCAGGTGATGGGGTGAGGAGGTGAAATAAGTTTCCCCACCACCGCCGCACGGCGCCACACCCCATCACCTCTACATTCTCTCCCCTACTACTACGTCTACGGTTTGCGCCTGACCGCCGCGAATGATGCGGATGGCAACGGCCGTTCCCACCACATCCCCGCTCAACTGCGCCATCAATTCGTCATGGTTGCGCACCGGCTTGCCGCCAATCGCCACAATGGTATCACCCAGCGTCAGGCCGCCTTGCGCTGCCGGACTGTCCGGCTCCGTGGACACGATAAGCAGCCCCGTCTTCTGGCCCGCTTCCTCGCGCAGTTCGTCGGGCAGGCGCACCTTTTGCGTGCTGACGCCCAGGTAGCCCTGCTTAATGTGCCCATGCGTCAGCAGCGTGTCGGCTACGCGAGACAGCGTCTGCGCCGGCAGCGCCATACTAACACCGCCCAAAATGCCGGAGGTGTTCATGCCCAGCAAACGGCCGTTTCCATCCACCAGCGGCCCGCCCGAAAAACCAGGATACATCACCACATCCGTCTGCAAATAGCGGTCAATGCGGCCTCCCAGGCGGGTCTGCCAGCTTTCGCCCAGGGCGCTGACGATGCCCAGCGTCGCCTGCACCGTCTGCCCAGGCCGGCCCAAAGCCAACGCCAGGCTGCCCACGCCCAATTCCTGTTTATCAGCTTCCACCAACGGCTCCAAACCGGCGGCGCTGACACGTAAAACGGCCGTGTCTGTTGACGGGTCGCGGCCCACCAACGTGGCTTCCACACTGCTGCCATCCGGCAGCCCCACCACCAGATGATCGTCGCGGCTCAACACGTGGTTCGCCGTCACAATCACGCCATCCGCCGACCAGACGATACCGGTGGCGGGCATCCGCCGCCGCCCTTCGACGCGCACCACACCGGAACCAGCAGCAGCTACCGCCGCCGCCATGCCATTGGAAATGTCCATCAAGGTACTATTTGACATCTGTTTCTCTCCATTTTGAATGGCGGGGATTGGGGGATTATTTAGCTGCCTGAGCTTGTCGAAGGCACGGGCTTCGACAAGCTCAGCCTTCGATTAATCCCAAAATCCCCTCATTCCCGCTAACGATATATCTTTATAAACAATCACCAGGAGAGCATAACAAAACGGCCGTTTCCCCACATCCCCCAAACGTTGAGGCGCCACCTGGAACAATGGGCAGGTCGGTTATAAGGCAATCAGCCCCAGGCGCGTGGCCCGCACCACCGCCTCCGTGCGGCTTTGGGCGCGCAGTTTGCCCATGACGGCATTCACGTGAAACTTGACGGTATGGCTGCTCACCCCCAGTTGTTGGGCAATGGCTTTGTTGGTTTTGCCTTCAGCCAGCAGGCGCAGCACTTCCAGTTCACGCGGCGTCAGCTTTTCCACCACCGTCTCATCCGCGGCCGCCCCCGCAAACAACTGCGCTACAAACGCCGGATCCACCACCACCAGACCCTGCACCGCCCCGCGAACGGCCGTTTCCAGTTGGGCAGCCGTCGTGTCCCGGCGCAGCAGCACCCGCGCCCCCGCCGCCCACAGCTCCGCCGCCAGCGCCCCATCCGCCGCCAAAATCACCACCGGCAGCGCCAGTGAATCCCAATCCGGCAGCGCCGGCGGCGCTTCCCAGCCCACGTCCCACACCACCGCCTCCGGCTGCGGTTCCCAGCCCTCCTCACTTTCCGTCAGCAAAAGCGCGCTGCTGATCTGGTCGGTGAGGCGGCAGGTTAATTGCTCTGTCAGCATAAAAGCCAGCCCGGCGCGGGCCAGGGGATCATCAGAAACGAGAAGGAGCGCGTATGAAGCCATGCGCCGTAGCTTAACACAGAAGGTCTAAGAGAAACGTAAACGGCCGTTGGCAATCTCCTCATTCCCCGCTATCATCACCCGACCTCACCCCCAAGGATGACATGTATGTCAGGCGGATATATCCCCACCACTGTAGAAAAACGCATCACCACCACCCTTTTCACCACGCAAAGCCTTTTTGCGGCTGCCATGATCGCCTCCTTTACGCTCATGCCTATCATCTCCGCCGACCTGGCCGGCAGCGACAGCGCCGCCGGCATCCCCAACACCGTCAACCTGCTGGCGCGAGCCGCCTTTGCCCTGCCCCTGGGCTGGCTGATGGACCGCATTGGCCGCCGCCTGGGACTTTCGGTGGGATTTATGATCGCCGTTGCTGGTTTTATCGCGTCGGTGTTTGCCCTGTTGAGCGGTTCGTTCCTCGGCTTCTGCCTGGGCGCTGGCCTGGTCGGCGTAGGCCGGGCCGTTATCGACCAGGGACGCTACGTCGCCGCCGAAATCCAACCTGTGGAAAATCGGGCCAAAGCCATCGGCTTTATCGTGTTTGCCGGGACGGTGGGCGCTGTTGGCGGGCCGCTGGTGGTAGCGCCTACCAGCGCCCTGTCCGCTGCCTGGGGTTTGCCACCGGAAACGGGACCGTACTGGTTCGGCGCTCTCGCCTGCGCTGTCGGCTTGCTGCTGACCTTTTTCCTGCTCAGACCCGATCCCCTGCTGTTGAGCAAACGTTTTGCGCCCGTTTTGGCGGCAGGCGAGGTGGAAGAAGAGAAACGGCCGTTACGCGAGATATACGCCCAACCCCTGGCGCAGTTAGCAGTCGCCGCCATGGTCATCGCCCAACTGGTAATGACCTTAATCATGGTCATCACCCCGCTGCACATGAGCTACCTCCACCACACCACCGCCGCCATCTCGGCCGTGATCATGGCTCACACCCTGGGCATGTTTGGCCTCTCCAGCCTCACCGGCTGGCTCATCGACCGCTTTGGGCGCATCAGCATCATCATCGTCGGCGCGATGATTCTCATCATTTCCAGTTTACTGACGCCGCTTGCCGGCACAGTAGCGCTGTTAGCGCTGGCGCTCTTTCTGTTGGGATTGGGCTGGAATTTCTGCTTTATCGCCGGTTCGTCCCTGCTTTCAGATACGCTGCGCACCACAGAACGGGGACAGGCGCAAGGGGCCAGCGATACGCTGGTGGCGCTGGGCAGCGGCGTGGGCAGTTTTGCCACCGGCGCGGTGTTTGCCGCTGGCGGCATCATCGCCGTCAGCGGCGCGGGATTGGCTTTTACGCTGGCTTTATTTGGGATTCTGCTCTGGCTACGTCTGGCAAATCAGCCGCAGCCTGGTTATTGACCAACCAGCGAAATCTGGTATTGGTTTTGATCAAGGCCCCACTCTTCCAATTCAAGGATGTACAACCCTGTTTCTGGCAAAACAAAACTTTCTATGGCTTCCACAAAAAACAAATCACTGACTGCCTCTCCTTCTGCGTCGTAGAGGGTCATGAGCAGATTGGCGTTTGTTTGCGACGCCAGATTAACGCTGATGACATTACCCGATTCGCCGCGAAAGGCCCAATAATGAAGTTCATCCACATAGATGGTACCGCCATTCGTGTCGCCATACTTCAAGAAGCGCTGTGGCAGCATAGGCAGAAAATCGTCGCTGATGGTCAGCAGGTAGGCGCCAACCTGACTGTTAACCGCCCGGATATGAAGCTGGTAATCGCCATCAGCCGGGGCGGGAAAAGTTAATATTTCCATCTGACCACTGCCGGCGCTGTTTTGCTCAACAATCTGGGTCTGACTTTCGTCCGTAATGGCAATCACCACATCCAACCCGGTTTCGCCAAGCACAGATATAACGACTTCATCTCCAGCCTCCAATGGCAAACCCCAGCCCTGAGTCTCGTTGCTCTGCAAATCTTGCGCCCGCACATCATCCAGTCCCAGGTCTTCACCCATGTCCCTAAATGTTTTTCCGCTGGGCGTGCCAGTGGTGATGGCTGTACCACCGCCAGCGCCGGGCGTGATGGTAACGCCAGCCTGCGGCGTCAGAGTACCGGTTGGGGTTGCCTGGATGGTTCCGTTTAGTCCTGGCGTGGCAGAGATGGCGGCGGCCGTTTCTGTTGCTGCTCTGACGATAGGTTCTCCCTCAACA
>JAWOGU010000293.1:0-6443 GCA_046496595.1 Chloroflexota bacterium | reverse complement strand
TACAGCACCACCTTTACCGTGGATGGCGGCGCCATCACCGTCAGCGACGCCATTGCCGCCACCATGATGTTGTGCGAGGACCCGGTGATGCAGCAAGAGACCGCTTATCTGGCAGGACTGACCGCTGCCGCTTCCTTTGAAATCGCCGGCAATACCCTGACGCTCAAAGACGCGGCCGGCAGCCCGGTGTTGGTATTCGACGTCCAGCAGCCCACCCCCCTCAGCGGCGTAACCTGGGAAGCAACGATGGTCAACACCGGTACCCAGGCTGTTACCTCTCTGATTGCAGGCACGACGATAACGGCCGTTTTCGCCGAAGATGGTACCTTGTCCGGCAACGCCGGCTGCAACAATTACTCGGCCACTTACCAGGTAGAGGGCAGCAACATCACCATCGGCATGAGCATGTCTACCATGATGGCCTGCATGGAACCGGCGGGCGTCATGGAACAAGAAACCGCCTATCTCGCCGCCTTAGCCACTGCCGCCACTTTCACCATTCAAGGCAGCGTCCTGGAACTGCGCACCGCCGACGGCGCCCTGGCTGTGAGTTATATGGCGCAGGAACCCGCTGCCCTGGGGGCCAAAGAATGGTTGATCACCTCCTACAACAACGGCCGTGGCGCCGCAGTCAGCCCCCTTTTAGATACTGAAATAACCCTCGCCTTCCAGGAAGACGGCAACGTCACCGGCTCCGCCGGCTGCAATCGCTACTTTGGCGCTTTCGTCGCCGACGGTGACGCACTGCAAATTGGCCCGCTGGCGACCACCCGCGCCTACTGCCCCGAGCCAGAAGGCGCCATGACACAGGAACAGGAATTCCTGGCTGCCTTGCAAACTGCGGCCACGTTTACCATTCAGGGCGACATGTTAGATATTCGCATGGTGGATGGCGCGATTGCCGTGATGGCTGTGCCAAATACGCCGTAAACCGCCGAAATTCAGTCACTGGTGGGACACAGTGAAACCGATCCGCTTTGCTGCCTCACGCAGCACGTGATCAACACCTACAGCTTGCAAGACGGCGCCCTGGTGCTAACCTCTTCGACGCCTGCCTAAAAAGTGTGGGCGGGGCAGGTTTACCTGCTCCGCCCACCTGCTGATTTGGATAGTTTTGTTTGAGAAACGGCCGTTTTTTGGTCCAAATTGGGAGTTGTCAGGCGGCTAAACTAACAGTACTATAGGGTGTGAAAATTTTACTAGAGGATTCATCATGATGGTCACCGAACCAGAACTTATTTCAATTATCGAAGGCCCAACCCCCGAATTTCAACCGACGCCCCAACGCTGGCTGCAATCCATCCATGAAGGCCCCCAGGACAAAGCCGTTGCCATGTGCCGCCTGCGCACCATGAATGGCGAAAACATCATGGAGCGCTGTCACCGCGCCTGGAAAGAAGGGCGTTCGGTTAAACTGGACTACCCTGATGAAATGCGGATGCGGCAGCAGGCTGATGTGGTGGCGATGCAGTTGGCGGAAGTGGATGAAGGCAAAATGCTGCTGCTGTGGGTTTCACTCAATTATGAAGTTGAATACGAAGAAATAGATGAAGACGACATCGACGTAGATGACGACGACGAATTCGACTTCTTCTAATTTTCAGCAGACGCTTTATTAGGATTCATACTTAACCGGAGATGGTTGGACAAAAGATTGCCCGCCATCTCTTTTTATTTCTGAGTGGCTACGTAAATACGGTTGCCATCCGTCACAAAAATGCGCAGCGGCGCTTCGGCGACGGCAAAATCGTGGATGGTGCGGAACAGGTCTTGGCCCATTTCGTCATTGGCGCGGTATTGGGCGATGACGCGACCGCCGCGGGCAATTTGCACGATGCGCCCGGTGCCGGGATCGGCCACGAAGATGGAAGCGTTAAGCCCTCTGCCTACGAATTTAGCCGTAGTGGGGCTGGTCAGGGGCAGGGTGAGTCCGCCTGTCTTGAGCAGTTCGGTTTCATCCCATTGCAGCCGGCCGGTGCGCGTATCGTAATAACGAAGACGGCCGTCGCCGTACAGCAGCAGCAGGCTGCCATCTTCACTGTACAGGTCCATATCTATGGCGGCGTTGAGATCGGCGCTGGCGTCCAGATCCAGAACTTGTTCACCTTCCTTGATAATGAAGCCATCTCCGTCCGGGTAGTATTTCCATATTTCGCGCGCGCCAGGGTCCAAAATGTAGAGCCGTTCCGCAAAAGAGGCTATGGCTGTGGGGATTTGCCATATGCTGGAAAGCCCCAATGGCGCCACGCTGGTATTGGACCTGGCTGAGTAGAACGTGAGTAAGGCGCCGCTGGCGTCTAACATGCCCAGACCATCCTGGGTAACGGCCGTTCCCTGCGGTCTCCAAATGAGATCTACAATCGTACCGACAATGTGACTGCCTAACGCTTTGCCGCTAAAGGCAATCTCGGTTGGTTCCCCGCTGAACTCGGTGTAGCTTTCGTCTGTCTGGTGGTAGAACACACGACTGTTGCTGGTCAGAGTATACAAACCGCCGTCAAACCCACTTTGCAAAACGATGCGCGTTAGGTTGGTTTCCGGGGCATATTCATATAGAGCACTGCTTTGCAGACGGGTCACACTGTCCAGATCATCCATCCCAATGAGCGCTTCCTGCCGCAGCCGGGCCACTTCTGCGTCGGCCGGGCGCAGTGTTTCGGCTTCAGCCGCCAACAGCAGCGCCTGCTGATAGTAAGCGCGAACTTGTTCGACATTTTCCAGGCTGGCGCCTTCCGCCAGACCAATTTGTTGGCCTATTCCGGTTTTAAGTTCCGCAAAGCGCTGGGCGTTGCCGCGCTGCAAATAGACGCCGGTGACGATAATGGCGACGAGGATGGGGATCGCCAGCGCCAGCAGCGCCGGAATGGCCCAGTTGGTTGGTTCTTCGTTTTCTTCGCGGGGCGGACGCAGGCGGGCCAGCATGTCGGTGAGCCAGTCTGTGAAATTTGCCAGGCCAAAGGCGGCGCTGGCGGTGACTTTGCGGGTGTTGTACTCCACGTCGGCGGGAAAGGTGGATGATTGGGCCGGGGTGGTAGTTAACGGCCGTTCCGGCTGTGAGCGGCGGGCGGCGGCGGGCACGGCTGGTTGGGCGCTTTCGCGTACCGGGTCCGGGAAGGCGGCTGTATTTTTGTTTGATTTGGCAGTTGAAGCAGGTGTGGCGATAGAGGCAGCCGAGGTTGAAGCAGCCGAGGCAGCGGCGGTCGGAAGGATGACATCGGGCAAGTTTTCCGGCGCGTCTGTGGCAAATTCTATTAGCAGCAGCCGGGCGGAGTTTTGGCCGACAATATCGCGCAGGGCCGCCAGCCCGTCTTCGATGTCCGTATCCACCAGGGCCGGCTCCAGCATTTCGGTGGGCAGGTTGGCAATACGTGGGTCTGCCAGCAGCAGCATGTCTCCGTTTTGCAGCCGGTGGTGTTCGTAGCGCAGGCTTAGCCCGGCGCTGCGTCCCAGCGGAGTGATTTGTTCGGGCATGTTGGCTGGCAGCCGTTCGACGCCAAAGTTGTGGCCGAGCAGGGCCAACGCTTCACCGGCCTGGACCACGTAAAGCTGGTCGTTGTGCAGCACGGCGCAGCTAACGGCGCCCTGGCAGGAGGGGCGGGTACTGCTAAGGTTGTAGCGCAGCAGGTGTTGATTGGCGTCGATGAGGGACTGACGCAGGGCGGCGGTATTGCTGCCGCCGGTTTGGTAGAAGCTGCGGCTGATGACGGCGGGGATTTCCTGATAGAGAACGGCCGTTTCTTCAGAGGGACCGGTCAGGGTGAGATGCACAAATAAAAAGTCTCGCTTGCGCCCGCGATGCGCGCCTGACGGCGCAGCCTGCATGAAAATGCCAGGAACGGATGTTTGTCCCGGGGTTTGGGCGTCTCCCGCCTGGACCTGCCCATTGACGATGAAGAGTTGACCGGTGATTGCTTGTAAATCCATAGGTAGAGTATACTTTTAACCCATACGAGCAACAACATGAAGATAGATAAAATGGGCGGGCGCTTATCAGGAAACAAAACATGTCGGTAAAAGTTTGTTATATCTGTCAGGATGAACCGCAGGCCGTTCATCGTTACGGGCAGGCGGAACTCGATGACGGTGATTACTGCCCCATCTGCTATCAACCTACTTGTCGAAGGCATTTGTCTGTGGTGCGCTGGCGCTGGCGGGAAAACGGCGAGTTGGATTCGGCGTTGGCCTGCAAAAATTGTGTACGCACCTATGCCCATCGCAGCTGGGATGTATTTCATCGTGATTGGATCACCTGATCTGGTCAAAATGCCTCAATATTTCCCCAAAGAGAGAAATTTAACGCATTTTTCATTGGCTTAAAGTCATAAACTCTTTTTAATTCATAACAGAATCAAAACGTATCGTTTCGAGAAAGTTGTTGTTTGAAATTTTCTGTGGGGAAGTATCAAGGAGAATTGTGGTGACCTGGTCTGTATTAGTAGTTGACGATGAACCGATGACGCGGACATTGCTGCATTTAATGCTGGCGCCCGCCGATTACGAAGTTATAGAAGCTGGAGATGGTGTGGAAGCGCTGGCAACAATTCATGAATTCTTGCCGGATATTGTGGTGTTGGATGTGATGATGCCAAATCTGGATGGCCTGTCTGTGTGCCGTGAACTGCGGCAGCAAGAGGCTACGCGAGATCTGCCCATCATTTTATTGAGCGCCAAAACAACGTCGGACGCCATTCAGGAAGGTTTTCTTGCCGGAGCGAACCGTTATTTAACCAAACCTGTTTCCCGCAAGGATTTGTTGGACAGTTTGGAGGAGTTGCTGTCTCCTGATTATGTGTTTCCGTGAGAAGCGCTGAGGTGAGTCAGCTTTTCTTGGGCTGCTTGCAACTGCGCCAGCATGGCTTTTTCTGACGTGCCGCCCGGTACGTTACGGCTGTTGAGCGAAGCCTGGATGTTGAAAACGGCCGTTATATCTTCCCCAAATAACTCGCTAATCCCCTGTAAATCAGCCAGACTTAAATCCGTAATCGCTACGCCCTGATTTTCGGCGGTCTGCACCACCTGCCCGACGATGTGGTGCGCCTGGCGGAAGGGCAGACCGCGCCTGACGAGATAGTCGGCCAGGTCGGTGGCGAGCAGACCGGGTTCTAGTTGGGCAGCCATTTTTTCAGGCCGGAGGGTGAGGGTGTCGATGAGACCCGCCATCACGGGCAGCGCCAGGTCGAGCGTGTCGAAGGCGTCGAAGAGCGGTTCTTTGTCTTCCTGTAAATCCTTATCGTAGCTGGAGGGCAACCCTTTGAGGGTGGTTAAGAAGCCCATGAGATTGCCCAGCAAACGGCCGCTTTTGCCGCGGGTCAGTTCCAGGGTGTCGGGGTTTTTCTTTTGGGGCATGATGCTGGAGCCGGTGGAATAGGCATCGTCCAGGCGTACAAAGCCGAATTCGGCGCTGCTGTAGAGAGCAAGCTGCTCGGACAGGCGGCTGAGATGCAGGCCGGTCATGGCGGCGGCGTAGAGGAAATCCGCCACGAAGTCGCGGTCGGAGACGCCGTCCTGGCTGTTGGGGGTGATACCCTTGAAGCCGAGTTCCTGAGCCAGGAATTCACGGTCGATGGGGAAGGCGGAACCGGCCAAAGCGGCGGAACCGAGCGGGCAAACGGCCGTTCTGCGCCACACTTCCGCCCATCGTTCTTGATCTCGTTGGAAAGGCCAGAAGTGGGAGAGCAGCCAGTGGCCCCAGGTGACAGGCTGGGCGTGCTGCAAATGAGTGTAGCCGGGCATAGGGACCATCAGGTTGGCGGCGGCGTGGTTGACAACGGCCGTTTGCAGTGCCTGCAAGTGCGCTTGAATCCGGGTAACGGCTTGCATGGTCCACAGCCGGAAATCGGTCGCCACCTGATCGTTGCGGCTGCGCCCGGTGTGGAGCTTGCCGCCCACCGGCCCCACGATTTCCGTGAGACGGCGTTCAACGGCCGTGTGGATGTCTTCGTCGCCTTCGTCAACCACAAAACGATCTTCATCAAACTCGGCGCGGACCTGTTCTAAGCCATCGATAATGGCGTCAGCTTCCGTTTCGGCGAGGATACCTGCCTTGACCAGCCCTTTGGCCCAGGCGATGGAGCCGGTGATGTCTTCCTGAACCAGGCGCACATCAAAGGGTAAACTGTCGTGAAATTGCCGTACCAGTGTGTCTGTGGGCCGCGCAAAACGGCCGCCCCATAGTTTGGACATGGTAATACTCCTGTTTTTATGTAGAGGTGGTGGGATGAGGAGGTGATGGGGTGAAAAACCTCGCCTCTACACCCCATCACCCCATCATCTTCTCACGTGCGGTAGTCGGCGTTGATGGTAACGTAGTCGTGGCTCAGGTCACAGGTCCAGACAGTGTCGGCGGCGCTGCCTTCGCCGAGCTGGAGGTGGATGATGAATTCGGCCTGGGCAAAAATGGCGGCGGCGTCAGCTTCCTGATACTTTGTGGGCGTGCCCTGGTT
>JAWOGU010000560.1:0-8575 GCA_046496595.1 Chloroflexota bacterium | reverse complement strand
CGGCTGAAACCCATAACTTACTGATACGAGGAATCGACATACTGTCCTCAAAAAGAATCTCCAGTAAGACCATCTCTTAAGGAAAGAGACTAAGGGGGTAAAAGGGACACCTAACGCAGCCTGATAACGTTCATCATGCACCGTATCATGGGATTGCCTAAGTGCCGAGAGGCATAAGGTGACGGAGTCTTCATACTAGTCGTGTGAGTAACGACACACCAGGGCGGACGGGAAAGCCGTCTACAGGGCGAAGGAAGACAGGTTAATCGAATATCTATAGAATGGAGAGTTGGTTGGATGGCCGAAAATCATAAATTCATAGATATAGTTCACAAAGTGAAATAAAGATTAACTGGAAAGCCGGATGCGGTTAACGCCGCACGTCCGGTTTGGGGAGCGGCGGTTGGAAACACAGGTAATGCTGTGCGCTGGCCGCCGACTCCACTCAAAATTCTTCGACTTCAAAAACTGCGATGGCGGCAATCAGACATAGCAGAATGAGAACCAGGCTAAAGGCAACCGCCCCGGCGTTAGGGGCAACGGCCGTTTCCAACCCCAACTGTGAGGCCCAGCCAATCAAGCCGGAGGGGAAGAGCGGGCCATAGTTGGGCAAACTGCCGCCCAGAAAGATGAAGACCGAACCGGTCAGGGCGATTCCCGCGGCCGCGCTGGTGGTGCGAGCCAGGGCGCTGCCCAACAGGGTAACGGCCGCAAAGGTCAGCAGCCAGGTAAAAAGCAGGTAATTACCCAGCATAAATGGGCCAAAGGTCAGCGGTTCAAAGAGCAGATAGGTGTAATAGTAAACCGCCAGTCCCGACAGGGTAAAACCGAGCAGATAAACCAGCGTTTGCGCGGCAAATTTACTCAACAAAAAGGCCCAGCGGGGCATCGGTTTACTCAAAATCATGGGCGTCAGGCCCCGCTCCTTTTCACCGGCCACCGCCCCCATGCCCAACAGCAGCGCCAGAATAAAGCCAAACTGGGTAATGTTGCCCACATATTGGGCGATGGCGTCCCGGTTGCTTGGTTCAGGAATCAGGTCGGCAAACATGGCCGCTTCCTCGATGCTGCCGATAATCTGGGGCGTGAAGTAGGCGACCAGCGGCGAAGCCAGGCCAAAAAGGAGGAAAACGGCCGTTACCACTAATAATCGTTTTGTCTGCCACTGCTGCCGCAGTTCCTTACCCAGCGCCAGCCAAAACAGGGCAATTTCTGTTCGTACCGGCTGTAACTGGCGCGGTGAACTGGCCGGCCACCAGCGAATCAGCAGACCCAGCGCCGGCAGCGCCAGCAACAGGAAGAGCAGTTCGGCCTGCCATATTTCCAGGAATTGGGCGACGTAAACGGCCGTTGCGTCAAAAAAGCTGTGATAGAACAGCGCCGCCACAAAATAAAGCGGCTGCCGCTCGGCAAAAGCCCGCCAGACCAACACCGACAGAAAAACGTGCACCGTCAGAGCGATCAGCCGTTCGCCAAAGGCGAAAAAGATTGTCAGAGGCGAGCCTTCAAATAAGGCCATTTGCCGCTGCACGGCCGTTAACTGTTCCGGCAATAAACCCAGCGTCTGCAAATCAACTCCGCGCAGCGCCCAGAGCGAGCTAACAGTAGCCGCCGTCAATACGCCGCCCACCAGCATCGCCTCAATGCCGCCGTGCCCCAGGCCCACCATCAGGCTGTCCTCGCGCTGCTGCGCCCGGCCAAAGCGGAACAGCAGCCCGAAGCCCACGGCCCGCGCCACCGATTCACAAATGCCCGCTGACAGACCGAGAATAACGGCCGTTCGCAGCAGATGGGGCGCGTCCACACTAACCGGACCAATCCAGCCCAGGTCGGTCAGCCAATCATTGAGGGGCAAGTGGTACAACTGCGAACCAACAAAAGTGGCTGCGCCCACCAGAAAGAGCCACCATCTGACGGCAAAGTAGCGGCGCAGCGCAATCGCCGCTGCCACCGGCGTCAAAATCATCAGGAGTACAGAAAGGATTGTCGTTAAAATAACCATATCGGATTGCTATGTACTAATGCTCAGGAAAATCTCTTCAAGCGACGGCCGTACCCATTCGTACCGGGTCAAGATAATGTCATGGGCTACGACCAGGGGCAGAATGGCCTGCCGGGCAACGGCCGTGTCATGCACCGCCAGACGTAGTTGATTATCGTCCAGGGTCAAACCGGCCAGCCACGGCTGCGCTTCCAAGGCGACCGTGAAGCGTTCTGGCAACGGCAAACAGTCTCGCGCCACTTCCAGGAGCAAGATATTGGTGGCATAGTCGGCCAGCAGCTCATCCCGCGCCGCAACGGTGAGCAGTGCCCCTTCGTGGATAATGCCGATTGTGTCGCACACTCGCTCCACGTCGCCCAGGATATGGCTGGAGAAAAAGACCGTTACCCGACCGCGCAGCCCGTCAATGAGCTGTAAGATTTCATAGCGGCCGGCTGGATCCAGGGCGCTGGTCGGCTCGTCCAGCAGCAAAACGGGCGGCTCGTGGATAAGCGCCTGGGCAATGCCCAACCGCTGCTTCATACCCCCGGAAAAGCCGCCAATGGGACGGCGACTGACTTCTTGTAGGCCAACTATCTCCAGCATTTCCTCGACGCGCCGCTTACGTTGCGCGGCGGCCAGAAAAAACATGGCCGCCACATAGTCGAGATAGTCGCGGGGCGTCATCCACTTATAAAAGGCTGGGTCTTGGGGTAAATAACCGAACTGGGCCCGCGCCGCGCCGTTCCCTTCCGTTACCTGCGTGCCAGCGATCCAGGCCGTGCCAGAGGTGGGCTGGGCCAGCCCGGTCAGCAGGCGCATCGTGGTGGTTTTACCCGCGCCGTTGCGCCCCAAAAAGCCAAAAATCGAGCCGGACGCGACATCCAGATCAAGCGGTTTGAGCGCTGTTACTGGGCCATATCGCCGCGACAGGTTACGGCAGCGAATGGCGACTTTCGTGTCAGGCAGCGGCTTGTCAGACATCTTCTCGCCCCACCAGGAAATAGATAATTGGGCCGATCAGGTTAACAAAGAGGATAATCACAACCCACATCCATTTGGGGCCACGTGTCCGTTCTCGCTTGACCAAATCCAGTAGGGCGGCCACCACCAGCCCTAATTGGATGATCAGCACAGGAATCAAAAATGGGAGCAAGGGGCCTATTTCTTCAACTATGTTCATAATGGTCAACTCAACTTTCTTATTTTCTCAGGGGCAACACCCGCCGAGGCGCGCCAGCAAACAAATAAACATCTCTCTAGCTTGACAATTACCAGCATACCCCATAATTCGAAACTTGTAATCAGTCTTCAGTCCAGTTCAAGCCTGGTCTAGAGACTAGGTTAACGGCCGTCATAACGCCATTACAAGCAACATCATAATAATCGAAAATAGGCACAGCAAGGTTGTGGAAACTGTTAGCCGGGTTCAATTGACCAGGGTGGAAACTAATCGGCCGTCTGGCGCAAATGGGTTGGGTTTGGTCTAAAACAGGAGACATTCAGGAAAAATATCCTTTGCTAATGCGTTTGAATTGGGTGTCAGGCTTTTTGGCGTCTACATAGAGGCGCGAACCCATCGTAGCTGCCGGTGTCTAACCTTTGGGGATGATAAGCTGTTGAGCCAGGGCACGTTGATTGGATCTCGGTGTAGTGCAGTGGTTTCCCAGTTTCCTTGACGATTTGGTAGGCAGCGTCGAGAAAATTCATGATGTACTCCTGAAATCAGGGGTGGTATACCCAGGTGATCTTTGCAAAGAATCACTTATCGTGTTAACTCTTCCGCAATCAACGCCGCCTGCTTCAGCACCGTTTCCGTCGCCAGCAGTTGCATATCTGAGGGAAAGCCGAACTGACGCAGGGCGTGGTTGACGTTTGGATTCCAATGATTTTTTGCGGTTTTCCTAGTTCAATACAAAATAGGCCAGGGTGCGCTGTAAACTGACGATATCAATCCCTTTGCTGATCTGTTTGCTGATGGTTGGTGCATGACTATCTGAGACCCATATCTTCAATTCGGCATCGCGGTCAAAGGTTCCGGCCGTTTCCACAGAAAAGTATTTGATGGATTTGTAGGGGACACTCAGGTAGTCAACTTTTTTGCCTGATGTGCCTTGCAAGTCCACCAGAACAAGGCGTTTATCGGTAAAGATGAATGTGTCGCGCACGAGGACGAAGGCTGCGTGTACTTTTTCTTCTGGGATGAAAACATCTTTGAATTTTGTCTGAATTTGCTCTGCGTCTGCCTGTGTGGCATTACCAAAAATTCCGCTTAAAAAGCCCATGTCATAATTCCTTTGGCTGCCCATCTCTTTTGCTAAACAATAAAAAAGCCACCCAAAATGGTCACCTGAAGTGTGGGGGTCCCTGAGTGCAACAGCTTCCTGAAACCCCATCAAACAGACCCTTTGCGCCATTTTCGCCGGAACAAGGGAGACAGGCTTATCTCAGCCGCGCAGCCTGCACGGGGACGTTCGATCAGGCCATCCAGAAGTTCAAATAAGGCATCCTGGCTTTTGCCCAAACCAGTTTGATCAACCGATCGGTTGATACCTTTTTATCAGCTGGTGGAAATGACAATCAAACAGCCGTTGCTGCCAGTTCCACCGCTTGATTGGTTACAACGCCTGGAGGAAAACGTATCATAAGTGCATCGATTGAAAACAAGTTGATGGGAGATAAAGCACAGACGACACATACACTTTTTCTCCGGTCATGAATCAAAAATTTAAGGAGACATTAAAATGAATTACGAACCGAATCAAGAATTAAAGAATCAGGAAAAAGAAGTTGCTGCCAACAAGAACAACATCATGGTCGGCTTCTCTATGATGCTCATCGGCGGTATTGCTTTATTAAATATTTCCGGGATAGAAATTTTAGGGCGCAGTCCCTGGATGTTGATGGCTCTGCTGCCCATCGGTTGGATTATCATGGCCGCTTACAACAAGTACCTGGAGAACGGGCGGAAATTGAACAAGCATGTAGCTGTTATCCTGCTCTTCGCGCTCATTCCCTTCGCCTACATGCTATTCCCGATACTGGGATTGTCCGTCAACGTCCTCTGGCCGATGTCGATGATTTTCATTGGTTTATGCTTCGTTCTCTTACGGGGAAAGTAAAAGTGTGACTAAAACGGCAAGTCGCAGGTGGCAGGTGGCACGTAAACAAAAATACTTGCCACCTGCCACGCATTAACAATAAACATCTGGAGTCTGGCGATTTTTGTTCCCACCACTGGTAGAGACGTTGCATTGCAACGTCTCTACGCTCGACTGAAATTCAGATTTCGCCAGTTTCCAGTAAACATGTAGTAAAGTACCAGTCAGCGGAGGAGAGAGTTTGTGGGTTTATGCGAATAGACGCCGCCGCCGGACATCTTTCATTTTGAACCAGTACCACCCGGCAAACCGGCGTGACGCTGCCAGCATGGGCACGGCGCTTCTCGGTTAGCCGGCGGGATCAAAAACGACGACTTGGTAATCGAAACTGTGAACCTGACCGTCTATGGAGACGTTGTGAATGGTGACGTGGACGGCGACATCGGACATGGACTGCCCGCCGAAACTGCCGTTCGGTTCCCACACCAGCGTGTTTTCCCCATAGCCGTTGGCTAGCGGGTTGACCTGGACGGCAACCGGCTGTCCGTTTTGCGTCATCGTGACCCAGGCGCCGCTGAAGTCGGCGCCGGCGTAGGCGAACGACCAGCGGGGATAGACCAACTGATAGGGCACGTATCCCGGAGGCGGCCAGGCTACAAACGCCTCGCGGGTGACAGGACGCGGCCCCCATATGTTGTTGGCGTCAAATACCCAGAGGGCGTTGGCGGCTCGGTAGCCGTTCTGCGGAGGCACGTCCCCGGTACCCATTTGCTGTGTTTGGGGGTACAAAATCCAGCGGCGATGGCCGACGAAGGTATTGCCGGAGCCGGGATCGTACATGTAGCCGCTGATTGCTGCTGGCCCGTAGATACCCAGGTATAAATTAGAACTGCTGGCGCCGTCATAGCCGTCCTGGCTGTAGCACAGCCAGTTTGTTGGCGGCGTATGATTAAGGGCATTATTGACGCTCATCATAAGAGCTGCTGCCTGTGCTAGGCGGTTGTAGGTGTCGTCGAAGCCCTTGACAGGGGGAATGCCGGCCATGGCGCGGAAGTAGTTGATCCGGCGCAGCACAGCCTCCCGGAAAGCAGCGGAGGTGGTCCCTGGCGTACAACCACTGTGGCTGCCGGTCCAACCGGGGGCAATGCCTTCTGACGCCTGGTACTCAGTCAGGAAGTAGTGTTGAACGGCAGCCCTATCCTGAGTGTCAACCCAGGGCAGCGGTTCAGGCGGTACAAGAACGAGGGGCAGGTAGGCGACCGGTTCCAGATCTGCGGCAGCCGGGAACGCCGGGACAACAGAACTCTCAGGAAAGACAGGCGGCGGACCGGGGTTTGGATCTGCGACGGCGAAGCCGGCGCCTGCCAGCCCAAGAAACAAGATGAGGGTAGTGGCAAGCAGGAGGATAGATACAGATTTGCGTTTCAGGTTCATGATACAGTGCTCCCTTAGCATATGGTTACAAGTTTACCTTTGTGGATCTGGTGCTGACTCCGGCGCCGGCCTGCTTTTTGTGGTGCAGTCTTTGGGCGAAGGAGAGAGCCAACTCTGCCCAGGATACACCATCTACGGCATATCTGGAAAACGGCCACAAAAACTGCGGACCCCAGCGCCGCCGGGAATGGGTGGGGATGTCGATCAGGATGTGACAGAACCAGGCGATAAAGAGTTTTCGAGGAAAACGGCCGTTTCGCCCCCACCCTGCCAACAGCGCCGCCAGCAGCAAGACGGGCAGGCTGTGAAACGCCTGATGGCACGATTCCATCCAGACCGGCGGATCCGGCCACTCGTTATTTTGGACAGCTTGTTTCAGGCTGCCCTGGCGCATGATCCAGGCGGGATAGGTGAGATAAAAAGGGGCGTCTGGGGCTATGCCGGCGAGCATGACGAGCCGATCTTTGCCGATGAATATGCGTGTTAATGCGATGTGGGTGATTGGATCCATGTGGTGCAGGGTGCTGGCTGTTCATGACACAAATTTGGCCCAAGGATCAGTTAGCAGGGTTTAAACCAAATTGGCTGGGGCTTCCCTTGAGGCTGGAGAAGGTCAGTCCATCTTTCCGGATTAGACAGTTCCCATTCGTTAGTCACCCGGCCGTCCTGAACAGCCGGTGATTTCAACAGTGCCGATGAGAACGCCTGTCGGCAAGTCTCCAGGTTGTAAGCCCAACGCTTCAAAGTCTTCTAAATTACCAGCGGTCTTGCTGGCGTAGATATAGATCATAAGCCAAAAAATATTGCCCAACGTTTTTTAGAGTAAGTTGTATCTTGCTTGACTTGACACCAAACAGGTTAAACATGTCGGATTCTACAATGACCTGTGATCCATAAGGCGAGTCTTCAATCAGTTCCCATGACACCTGGCCTCATGAAACAGGTCATATTTGGGGCGTTAGATTTCGCCATGATCCGCAAGTGCCTCTCTAAGCCGTTCTAAGAAAAAGTTCTCAAAAACTGACGGGGAAACAACAGGGAAACCCACCGATGAGTTTACCTCTGGTGACAGCTTCACCACCTTTTAGTTCTCTAGAGGGTGATGCTGGATTGGGGCGGTTGCCTGGTGACTCTCCTTTACTTATCAGAAGGTTGTCAGCTTGGATATGGACGGCTAAGTTGGTATGCTTGACGAATACCAATACCCTTGTTGATGCGAGACAGAAATTCTATACACAGTAATTATAATATTTTACATGTATAATAACTTCATGCACACATTCATTGGCCGTACTTCAGAGATACAGACCCTCAATACCTATCACCAGCGTAACGAATCCGCTTTGCTCATCGTGTATGGGCGACGGCGTGTCGGCAAAACAAGGTTGCTCACCCATTGGCTGCAAACAAAACCAATCGCCCACGCCTTGTATTGGGTGGCGCAGCCAGATTCAGCCACGGCGCAGCTGCGCCAGTTCTCGCAAGCGCTTTATGGGTTTGAACATCCGGAAGGAAGCGTGCTGACCGATTTTAGTTACCAATCCTGGGAACAGGCGTTTGAGCAAGTTGCTCGATTGGCTGAAGGGGAACGCTTCACCCTCATTATTGATGAATTTACCTATTTACTGGCGCGAACGCCGGAGTTGGCCGGTCTGCTACAGAACACGTGGGATCATCACCTGAAACAAAAAAATATCATGCTCATCTTAAGCGGTTCGCATCTGGGCATGATGCAAAAGCAGATTCTAGATTATCAGGCGCCTTTATATGGACGCGCCAGCGCACAACTGCACGTGCAGCCGCTGCCCTTTGGTACCAGCAGGCTGTATTTCCCGGATTATGATGCAGCGGAAAGAGTGGCCATCTATGCCATGTTTGGCGGCATTCCGGCTTATTGGGAACGCCTGGATCAAACGGTCACGCTGTCTGAAAACATACGCCAACAGCTGCTGACCGCCAATAATCTGATGCAAGCTGAACCACGTTTGCTGCTGCAAGATTTTGTGCGCGAACCCGATAATTACATCGCCCTTTTGAACGCAATCGCCAATGGCTACCG
>JAWOGU010000514.1:0-20320 GCA_046496595.1 Chloroflexota bacterium | reverse complement strand
AAAAAGGAATCCTATGAGTAACTGGTACAAACTTGAAGCAGATGATGTGGTGCAGCAGCTGAAAACATCATTGTCTGATGGTCTCAGTACGGATGAAGTCACGAAACGATTAGAACAGTATGGCCTGAATGAACTGGTTGAAAAAGGCGCTAAGAGTCCCTGGCTGATTTTGCTAGACCAGTTTAAGGATGCCATGGTGATTATTTTGTTCATCGCGGCGCTGGTTTCTCTGGCTTTGGGAGAAGTGGCGGATGTGATCATTATCCTGGCGATTGTGGTCTTGAACGCGGTGATTGGCTTTACGCAGGAGAATCGGGCAGAGCAGGCTGTGGCGGCCTTGAAGAAGTTGTCTGTGCCGCAGGTGAAGGTGCGCCGCAACGGCCGTTATGAAGAAGTGTCGGCGCGTGACATTGTGCCGGGTGATATTGTCATCCTGGAGGCCGGCAACCTGGTGCCCGCCGACGGCCGTTTGCTGGAAAGCGTCAATCTCAAAATTGAAGAGGCAGCTCTCACGGGTGAATCGGAAGCCGTTGAAAAAATAACCAAAGCCATCGACAAAGAGAACCTGACTCTGGGCGACCGGCGCAACATGATCTTTATGGGAACTGTCATTTCGTATGGGCGGGGAACGGCCGTTATCACCGGAACCGGCATGTCTACCCAGTTAGGCAACATTGCCGACCTCATTCAAAGCGTCGATGAAGAACAAACGCCCTTGCAAAAGCGGTTGGGCAAACTCGGCATTACCTTAGGCTGGGCAGCGCTGGGCATCATCGCCATCGTCGTCATTCTGGGTTTGTTCCGTGGCGAATCCTGGATCAACCTGCTGCTCGTCGGGATCAGCATGGCAGTGGCGGCCGTGCCCGAAGGCTTACCCGCCGTCGTCTCCGTGACCCTGGCGCTGGGGTCGCAGCGTATGCTCAAGCGTAACGCCCTCATCCGCCGCCTGCCGGCCGTTGAAACCCTGGGTTCCGTCACTGTCATCTGTTCCGACAAAACCGGCACCCTCACCCAAAACCGCATGACTGTGACTATGCTGGACGTGTCTGGACATACGGCGGAGATGAGTACGCTCATCGACAAACGCGGCGCCCTTTTGGACGCCGAGCTTAAAAAAAGCACCCCGCCGCACAACCGCACCCTGAGCCTGCTCATCAAAGCAGGCGCTTTGTGCAACGACGCTGTTTTGCAAGAAGAAGATGGTCACGAACGCACCATCGGCGATCCGACCGAAGGCGCCCTGGTCGTGGCGGCCGAGCAGGTAGGCTACACCAAAGAGCGCCTGGAAAGCCGGTGGCCGCGTGTGAACGAAATCCCCTTCACTTCTGAGCGCAAACGCATGACCACCATTCATCGGATTAAAGAAACGACTGAGGCGGAAGTGAGACTGCCTTCTGAGTATGTGGCCTTCATCAAAGGCGGCGTGGACAGCCTGCTGGAAGTGGCCGAAACTGTCTGGGAAGGTGAAACGGGCACAGTGGTTCCCCTGGATGATGATGCGCGGGAACGCGTCCTGGCGGCCAATTCAAAGTATGCCAAACAAGGCCAGCGGGTGCTGGGCGTGGCTTTTAAGCTGTTGGACAGCCCGGATATTGAAGACGAAACGGCCGTTGAGTCAGGCATCACCATCATCGGGCTTGTTGCCATGATTGACCCACCCCGACCTGAAGTGAGAGAAGCCGTGCGTACTGCCCGCAAAGCTGGCATTCGTCCGGTAATGATCACCGGCGACCACCCGCTGACAGCCCTCAACATCGCCCAAGACCTCGGCATTACCGATAACGACAAATACATCACAGGCCAACAACTGTCTGAGATGTCCATAGAGGAACTGGAAAAGATAGTCGAAGAAGTGTCCGTTTACGCCCGAGTTTCGCCAGAACACAAGCTCAACATCGTCACGGCTCTGCAAGACAAAGGTCAAATCGTGGCCATGACGGGGGATGGCGTCAACGATGCGCCAGCCCTCAAAAAAGCAGAAATCGGCGTGGCAATGGGCATCACCGGCACAGACGTATCTAAACAAGCGGCTGACATGGTCCTGCTAGACGACAACTTTGCCACGATTGTAGCCTCCGTAGAAGAAGGCCGCGTCATCTTCGACAACATTCGCAAGTTCATCAAATACACCCTCTCCAGCAACACCGGTGAACTGTTTGTTATGCTTATGGCCCCTTTCCTGGGTATGCCCCTGGCCCTGATGCCCTTGCAAATTTTGTGGATCAACCTGGTAACAGATGGGCTGCCTGGTCTGGCGCTGGCTGTGGAGCAGGGTGAACGGGGCGTCATGGAACGGCCGCCGTTTCATCCTAAGGAAAGCCTGTTTAGTCGAGGCTTGGGTTGGCGTATCCTCTGGATTGGCTGCTTGATGGGGCTGGTATCTTTGTTTGTGGGTTACTTCTATTATGACCCGGCAACATCCAAACCTATCGCCGACACATGGCAGACGATGGTTTTTACCACGCTGACCCTGGCGCAAATGGGCAATGCCCTGGCTATCCGCTCAAATGTAGATTCCGTATTTAAAATTGGCTTCTTCAAAAATCGCATGATGCTGCTGGCGGTTGCTTTGACGTTTGTATTGCAGTTGACGCTGATATATTTCCCGCCGATGCAGAGTGTTTTTAAAACGGTCGCTTTATCAGCGCGTGATTTGGGCGTGGCCTTGGTGTTGAGTACCACCGTCTTTTTTGCGGTTGAAATTGAGAAGTGGATTTTCCGCATCCTGACCAGGCGGCGGGCGGCTGCTTAAATGTATTGTTCAGATTGGACCAATCTCCAAGATTGGTCCAATCTTTAGTCTTCAAACTCAACAGGCTCTACCAACTCCCAGTTAAATTTCCCCAGTTTCTCTTCCCCTAAATTTAATAGTTCTTCGTAGATGACCTGGGCATTGAGCCGCAGTCTGCCCACGTTGACGCCGCGGCAATACTCCGGCAGTGGTTCCAGCCATTGGCGCACACGCAGCAGCATTTTGACGGCGCCGCGATAATTTTCGCGTTCAATCTGGTATAAAGCAATGCCAATCTGGAGGATACTGCGGTAAAGGTCGCGGCCCGGCGTTTGGTCCAGTTTCCACGCTTCTTCCAGATCGTCGTGGCACTGGTAATAGAGACCGGCGTTGAATTTAACGATGCCTTGCCGGGCTAAATCGGCCAGCGGCTCCTGGCAGGCAGCATCGATGGCTTGTTGGTCAGGCAGCCGGGCATACTGCTGGATGAGCTGAGGCATGTTGGCGGTGAAGCGCGAACGCGCCAGCACGGCGTCGGCGCCGGCTTCTTTCGCGGCAGTCATCACGGCCACGTCTTCATGCGGGCCGAAGCAGATGGCGGGAATGCGGCGGGTGGCGGCGGATGATTTGAGCAGGGCAAGCCAGCGCCGCCAGGGAACATTGTTGTTGTTGAGGTCGAAGATGAGCAGGGCGGGCTGCCAGGCGGTGATGTTTTCAAAGAGCCGGCCTTCCTGCCCATGCAGGGATTCGCCCAGGATGACAGGCAGCGTGTTTGCCTGATCTACGCCTAAATCGACTGCTGATTCAATCCACTTGATGTCGAAGTTGAGGTGGCGGGCAACGTTGGCGATGCGCGGAGCAAACATGAGGTCGGCAACAAAGCCGACGATGAGGGGACGTTTTTCTGATTCTGTCATAGCCGCATTTTAGCAGAGTTAGGGGATGACAGGTAGAGAAACGGCCGTTTCATGCTATACTGTCCGCAATATGGGGGTGAAGGATCTGGTCTAGTCAGGGTGTGACAAAAGCAGGTACAACCAGAGTGGATTGAAGAGGGCTAAATGGGCGAACAGGACGTTTATCAAACCTTATTACAGCGTTATGAGGCTGGGCAGATACCCTGGGATGAAGAACTGCCGCCCCCTGAGATTATCGCCCTGGCAGAAAAATTGTCTCCTGGCCGGGCGCTTGATTTGGGCTGTGGTTACGGCCGTTCTGCCATCTATCTGGCGCGGCATGGCTGGCAGGTAGACGGTGTGGATTTCATTTCATTGGCGATTGCCGGGGCATTTTCCCGCGCAGAACGCGAAGGCGTCGCCGACAACGTGAACTTCCATCTGGCTCGCGTGACCAACCTGGACTTTTTGAAAGGGCCGTATGATCTGGCGGTGGATGTAGGCTGTATGCACGCCCTGGAAAACGCCGATTTGGCGCGTTACCGTGATGGCGTTTACCGTCTTTTGCGGCCTGGCGGCTGCTACGTTTTGTTTGCCCATATGCGCAATGACAGCGCCGAAGTGCCAGGTCGTGGCGTGTACGAGCAGCGGGTGTACGAACTGTTTAGCACTCAGTTTACGCTAGACAATGTGCGTCATGGCATGACACAAGTAGAGGACAAACCACCCTGGTCGTCGGCCTGGTTTTGGTATCGCCGGAATTAAACGAAATTATTACAAAGGGACGAAAGAAACAAAGAATGGAGAGTGCGTGAGGCGTGATGAAATCCGGTTACGCCTCACCCAATTCTGCCAGCAAATCCGGCAGATTGGCAACGTCCGGTCCCAGGTGGAGGGTGTAGGAGTGGGCCTGATGGCACAAGGTTTGCAGGGCGTTGATGTGGGCGGGCAGCGTCTGGCTGTCCCATTTGTCGATGCTTTGTTCCATGAGCTGCGCCAGACATACCGCCCGGCTTAACGGCCGTTTCTCGCTTTTCTCCCGCGCTTCAATTTTAGGAATATAAATGGCCTGGATGGGGGTGGGGTCCGCCCAACGGCCGTTTGTCAGATCATTTCCCGTCAGCGTCACTCCCTGCTTCAGAGGTGTGCCATCTGGGGCCAACTGCGCCAAAGACGGCAGCAGGACAAACGTCTGGGGGCGGATGGTAATATCGTCGGGCGTGGGTTGGGCGATGACGCCGTCGGGACAGTTTTGGATGAGCAGCACATCGTTGCTCAAAAGCTGCCAGCCCGCCAGAACCAAGGCTAAGCCCGTCGTCGTTTTACCGCTGCCTGATGCACCTACGATGAGAACGCCACGGCCGTTTTGGGCGGCGGCAAAAGCGTGGACCATAAAATAGCCATGCCGCCGAAACAGCGGCGCTAAACTGGTATAGGTGACATCGAGGAAACGGCCGTTATGCACCACGTCTGGCGTAATTATTCCGGCGGCGGTCAACGGCGCCGCGGTCGGCTGCCTCAGCGGCACATCTATCAAAGCCCCGCCTATAAAATGCAGTAAAACGTGTTCTTCCGCCCCCTGATACACGTCGAGGATGCCGTCAGCGCCGGGATAGTGCTGGCTGTCGCTAAAAAAGGGCGGGCTGACGGGCAGGTCGGGGAGTTTGTCCCGTAGTTCCAGG
The DNA here is from genome assembly GCA_046496595.1 of Chloroflexota bacterium. GTDB lineage: Bacteria > Chloroflexota > Anaerolineae > Promineifilales > Promineifilaceae. Next base: position 15,011 of record JAWOGU010000514.1, on the reverse strand, counting down.
CGTAAAATAATGTCCGGCGGCTGCGAATCGGCGGTCGGCCAACCGGCAAACAGCCGCGCCCACTGCGCCTGAACAGCGGCTTCCGTGCTAGAAAGCTGAATGTGGAGGTTATTGAAGCGAAGGTGCAAATCAACAGGCATAGGCTTCTGCTCCCTCGCCTGGTGGGAGAGGGTTGGGGAGAGGGTGGTTTTAGGGCTTCCGCTTCCGCTGCGCCGCCAGCGTATTGCGCTCCCAGAAAAAGCCATCCGCATACCCTTGAATGGCGTTATCTTCCGCCGCCAGCGCCAGCCGTTTTTCCGCCAGACAGGCATACTGCTCATCAATTTCCACGCCCAGATAACATCGTTTGAGCTTCTTAGCCACAACCGACGTCGTGCCGGAACCCAGGAACGGGTCAAACACCACATCTCCTTCTTTGCTGCTGGCGAGGATGATTTTTGCCAGCAGCTTTTCCGGCTTTTGGGTGGGGTGGTCGGTGTTTTCCGGCATGGACCAGAAGGGCACGGTCAGGTCGGTCCACAAATTGGCGGGATGGGTCAGGCGGAAACGGCCGTTTTCCTCATCGTCCCAATCTTTTGGCAGCCCGTTCTCCAGCGTGTAGGGCGCCATCACCTGCCGCTTCACTTTGACGGCGTCCACGTTAAAGGTGTAGGCATCCGACATCGTGGCGAACCAGATGTCTTCTGAGGCGTTTTTCCAGTTTGACCTGGCCCCGCGCCCTTTTTCGCGCTCCCAGGTGATGCGGTTGCGCACCACAAAATGCGCCTCCAACACCCGCTGAATGGCCGCCGACGAGCGCCAGTCGCCGCAGATGTACAGCGAAGCGCCCGGCTTGAGCAGGCGTTTCAGGGGAACCAGCCAGCTTTCCAGCCAGGTTTCGTAATCGGACAGGGAGGCGGCGGCGAAGGAACGGCCGTTAAACGTTTTGCTCAGGTTATACGGCGGATCGGCAAACAACAGGTCCACCGACTCCCCCGGCAGCCAATCCAACACTGCAAACAAATCCTGCTGAATGGTGCCGTTGACCACCTCCGCCAGCGTGACAGGACCGTTTACATGCAAAAGGCGCTCCCCCAATGCAGCCTGTTCCTCTGCCGACAATATCAACGTCCGGTTGCGCGGCGCCCGCTTCTTCTCTGCCATACTCCATTACCAAACGCTGAGGCGCATAGGAAATTCTCCGCTCCTCCGCGCTCTCCGCGGTTTAATTATTGAGGGCGGTTCGCGAACCGCCCCTACTCCAAATCTTCGAGCATCCCGTTCAACCCTTGCTCAAAGGATTCATAGGGCAGCGCCCCGGAAACGAGAATGCCGTTGATGAAGAAGGCCGGCGTCCCGCTGACGCCAAAGCTCATGCCCTCGTTCAGGTTGTCCAGAACGGCCGTTTCCAACCTGCCACTGTTCAAACATTCCGCAAAAACGGCCGTGTCCAATTCCAACTCGGCGGCATAACCCAGAAAAACATCGACCGCGCCCGGATTTCCGCTCCACTCAGCCTGTTGGGCAAACAGCATATCGTGCATTGGCAGGTAAGCTTCCTGTTCACCGGCGCAGCGCGCCGCCTCGTGTGCTTTTACCGCCTGCGGATGAATACTGGTCAGCGGGAAATCTTTGATGGCGTAATACACCTTGCCCGTATCGATGAAGTTTTCCTTAAGCCCCGGCAGTGTTTCCGCAAAATGGCGCGTGCAGAACGGACACTGATAATCGGTATACTCCACGATAGTGATTGGCGCATCCAGGTCGCCAAAGGCAAACGCCGCCGTATCCAGCGGCACGTCCATCGGCAGCCCTAAGGCCAGCGCCAGCGCATTTGGCTGCACGCCGCTCAGCGGCTGCCCCTCAATAATGAAATGCGGATAACCGGCAATCGCCAGCGTTTGCGCTTCACTGTCATTAGTCCGCAAAATCGTGTCGAACTTGCCGCTGTTCACACAGTCGGCAAACGCAGCGGCGTCCAGCGCCAACTCGTCGGCCAGACCGGCGAACACGTCATTGGGATTCTGGCTGCCAAGCCAGGCGCCTTGGGTGTTAAACAACGATTCGTGCATCTCCCAATACGCCTCTTGTTCTCCGGCGCAGCGGGCGGCGACAGCGGCCGTTTGCACTTCAGGAGCGCCGGATTCACCGGGCACATCCTTGAGAATGTAGCGAATTTGGCCGGTGTCTACCAGGAATTCCTGCACTTTCGGCAGGGTGTCCAGGGCCTGGCGGGCGCAGGAGTCGCAGCCGAAATTGGTAAACTCCACGATGGTGTAGGGCGCGTCACTGCTGCCCAGGATGGCGGCCGTGCCCTCGTCTGCCACCACAATGGGAGTGGGCTGCGGCGGGGCGGTGGGCTGCGCGTTTGCCAGTTGGCCGCCTGCCAACACGGTGGCGATGGCTTCATTAAACACGTTGGTGGGCTGTGCGCCTACCAGGGGTTGCTCGTTGATGAAAAAGTAGGGCGTACTGGAGACGCCTTTGCTGATACCGTAATCAAAATCAGCCCGAATCTTATCGTAAAAGCGGCCTTCATCCATACAAGCCGCAAAGTTTTCAATGTTCAGCCCTAATTCTTCAGCGTAGCCTAAGAATGCTTCACCGGCGCTGTTATTGCTCCATTCTTGAGGACGGGCGAACAGGATGTCGTGCATCTCCCAGTAGGCGGCGGCGCTGGTTTCACCGGCGCAGCGGGCTGCATGGGCGGCAATCTCCGCCTGAGGATGGTTGTTCAGGGGATAGTCGTAATAAATGTATAAAACATCACCATTGAGAATCTGGTTTTTGTCTAACTCAGTGAGGGTTTGCTCCGCAAACCGGCCGCAAAACGGTCATTGGAAATCGGAGAATTCCTCCAGGACGATGGGGGCATCCAGACTGCCCCGGTAGGGATTGCCGTTTTCGGTAAAGCCGAGGGTGACGCCGTTCGCGCTTGTTTCTTCACCGGTCAGACTGGCATCGGCGCTGCCAAATATGTCGTTGATGTCATTGATGACTGGCGCGCCTTGGCTGGTCTGGCTGGCGGCGGACGCCGGTGCGGTGGTTCCTGTGTTGTTGGGGATGTTGGCGCTGCAAGCGGTGAAAATCAGCGCCATCACTCCTACGCTGCTGATCAGGCCAAGCCATCCTGGTTTCCGATTGTTGGTCATAAATTGTTTCCTTGCTTCAAATATCTGGAGCTTAAATTTAACTGAGCTACCATGCCCACCTCTCGTCAGACGAGAGGGTTTGTGTTAGACTCGCTTGTTTGTTTTACCTTGAAAAGATCACATGGTCAATGATGCGTATCTTAAACGAAAGAGAGTGTGGCTGCCAGAGAAAGATTGGTCTGCTTTGTTATTGTTAACGTTTGCCGTGTGGTGGCTGGCAACGGCCGTTTCCGGCATTCAGGCGCAGGCCAATAACGGCATATCTGACCCGGCTCCCGGCGCTGTGTTGGCAGGGACGGTGGTGGTCCGGGGAACGGCCGTTCATCCTGATTATCTGCGTTATGAACTGGCTTTCCGCAACGTGTCTAACCCGGCCGCCGACTGGATTGTGTTTGCCGAAGGCAGTGAACCGGTGAACAATGGCACGCTGGCGCTTTGGGATACGGCCGTGGGCCGCGACATCGGCTCGCCCGTGTTCCCGGACGGCCGTTATCAACTGCGGCTGCGCGTGGTCAGAACCGATTACAACTATGACGAGTATTTTGTGGGCGATCTGGTGATCGCCAACGAGACGCCTACGGCCACGCCCACCATCACCGGCACAGTGACAGCGCCGCCAGCCCCGGCTACTTTAGCGGCAACGGCCGTTTTCGCACCTGCCGGACCCCTGCCTTCGCTGACGCCGTTTCCCACCACCACACCGCTGCCCGGACCAGAGGTGACACCGTCGCCGTTCATGGCAGCAGGCGAGACCGGAGATTCAAGCGGTGGTTTGTTTGGGCAAATGGCGGCGATTGACGCCGGTCTTTTTGCCCGCGCTTTCTGGTCAGGCGTGGGTCTGGCTGGATTTTTGTTTGGCCTGCTGGCTTTGTACTTGCTGCTCCGAGCCATTGTCCGCCGCCTATGGCGCTGGTTTTGGGCGAAAAGACAAGGGTAAACAGTGGACAGTTGACAGTGGACAGTTGACAGTGGACGGTCAACAGGGAACGAATAACGCGGTCACGAAAAAATCCCGCATCACGGATAACGGATAACAGATAACGGATAACGGCTCATGCATGACCTCTGGGATCGCCTCTTTCATAAAGAAGCGGCAGAAGAAACCAATACAGACAAATTTCTAGTTGTCGGCCTGGGCAATCCGGGACGCGAACACAAAGGCAACCGGCACAACATTGGTTTTATGGCTGTGGACCGTCTGGCTGAGGTTTGCCAGATCGAGTTGAGCAAAGTGCAAAATAAGGCGCTCGTCGGTAACGGCCGTTGCGCCAATCAGGCCGTCATCCTGGTCAAACCCCAAACCTACATGAACCTCAGCGGCGACGCCGTCGCTTCCCTGGCTCACTTCTACAAAATCCCGCCTGAAAAAGTGCTGGTCATTTTTGACGAACTGGACCTGCCTTTAGGAACAATCCGCCTGCGCGAGAAAGGCGGGGCCGGTGGACACAACGGCATGAAATCCATCATCAATCACCTGGGGCAAGAGTTTCCGCGCCTGCGCCTGGGCATCGGCCGCCCGCCCGGCAAAATGCCGCCCGCCGCCTACGTCCTGCAAGACTTCGGCCCGGACGACCTGCCCCTCGTCGCCGAAATGCTCAACGAAGCCGTGCGCGCCGTCGAAACCTTCATCCAGGAAGGGATCAATCTGGCCATGACCCGTCACAATACCCAGCGCAAGCAGGAGGAGTGAAGCGTGAACCGTGAGCCGTGAGCCGTGAACCGTGAACAGTAGACAGTGGACAGCCAACAGCTAACAGCTAACAGCCAACAACCAACAACCAATCATTATGGACCTATCCGGCATACTCAACATTTTTGATGAACTGCCAGCATATGGCGAACTGGTAAAGGCGCTGGAAGGGGAAACGGCCGTTTCCCCCCTCCTCCTCCCTGCCAGCGCCCGCGCCCCTATCCTGGCGAAATTGTTCCGTACACGGCAAACGCCCATTCTGCTGCTCACCGGGCGCGTAGACGTCGCTTCCCGCTGGATGCAGGCGCTGGAAGCATGGCTGCCCGAAGACCAGAACGTCTATCGTTTCTACGAGCCGACGCCGCTGCCCTATGAACGCGGTCCCTGGGGCGATACCAGCCGTTTGAGCCGGGTGCGCGTCTTGTCGCAGTTGATGGCGGGGCAGCATCCCCAGGTACCTGAGGCGGATCAACCGCCCCTTATCGTTTCCTCCGCCCGCGCCTTATTCCAAAAAACCCTGCCCAAGCGCCGCTTCCTGGCGGCGACCCGGGTGCTGAAAGTCGGCAGCCGTCTGGACCTGGAAAAATCGCTCCACACCTGGCTGGAAATTGGTTACGAACCCGTCAGCGTGGTGGAAGAGCCGGGGCAGTTCAGCCGGCGCGGCGGCATCGTCGATATTTTTCCGCCGTCGCTTCCATTCCCTGTGCGCATCGAGTTGTTTGGCGACGAAGTAGACACGCTGCGCCTGTTTGATCCGGCCACGCAGCGTTCGATGGACATGCCGCCGGACATGGCTGCCCGCGGTGTGGTTATTCCGCCCGCCCGCGAAGCGCTGCCCGGCGCAGCCGTTCGCTATGGCGCTGTGCTGCCCGAAGACCTGAAACCGACCGCCGACAGCCTGCCCTCCTGGCGTGACGATATTGAGGATTTGGTAAACGGCCGTTCCTTCCCCCACATCGAGTTCTATCTGCCGCTCATCTACGCCCAACCCGTCAGCCTGCTGGACTACCTCCCCGACAATACCCTGGTGGTGGTGGATGACTGGCGCGAATTGGAAACGGCCGTTGCCGAATTGAGCGATCACGCCGACCAAATCGCCGAAGAACAGCCCAGCCTGCCTCCCGATTATCCCAATCCGCTGTTTACCTGGGCGGAAATCGGCTCCAATCTCGACTGGTGGCAGCCGCTCATCTTAGGCGAAGGACCGGAAAGCACCGAAATACCCTTTGCCAGCCTGGCCGACGCCTTTGAACCGGGACCGCGTTATGGCGGACAAATGCGCCCCCTCCTCACCCAGCTGCGGCAGACGCGCATCGACAATGAACGCACTGTCGTTGTCAGCTTGCAAACGGCGCGGCTGGCGGAACTGTGGCGCGAAGAGCAGAAAGATCGCACAGATTCTGTGCTGCTGCCCAACATGCACGAAAATGCGCGCCCCGTCGAAACGCTGCCAGAACTGCCGCCGCCCGGCGCTCTCGCCTTTGTCCACGGCTCAATCGCCGAAGGCTTTAACCTGGTGCGCCGCGAAGACAACAAAATCTTGTTGGACCTGCTCACCGACGCCGAAATATTCGGCTGGAGCCGTCCGGCGCCGCGCCGCTGGCGGCAGCCCCGCGCCGCTGCCCCTGAAACCTATTTCTCCGACATCCAGGCCGGGGATTTTGTGGTGCATCTGGAATATGGCATCGGCAAATTCCAGGGACTTGTCAGCCGCACCATTGGCGGCGTGGAACGGGAATACCTGCTCGTTACCTATGCCAACAGCGACGTGCTTTACGTGCCCGTGCATCAGGCCGACCGCCTGAGCAAGTGGATTGGCTCCGACGAACGGCCGCCGGCTGTGAATCGTCTGGGTGAAAAGAGCTGGGGCAAGGCCAAGGCGCAGGCGCAGCAGGCGGCGCACGAAATGGCCGGTGAACTGTTGGAGCTGTACGCGGCGCGGGAAACCGTTGCCGGTCACGCCTTTTCGGCGGACGATGAATGGCAGGCCGAACTGGAAGCCAGCTTCCCTTACCGTGAAACTGAGGATCAACTGCGCGTCATCAGCGAAGTCAAAACCGACATGCAAAAAGCCAAACCCATGGATCGCCTGGTGTGCGGCGACGTGGGGTATGGCAAAACCGAAGTGGCTCTGCGCGCCGCCTTCAAGGCCGTGGTGGATGGCAAACAGGTTGCCATCCTGGTGCCGACCACCATTCTGGCGCAGCAGCACTACAACACCTTCCGCGACCGCTTAAAGCCCTTCCCGGTGAAAGTGGAAATGCTGTCTCGCTTCCGCACGCAAACGCAGCAGGACAAAATTGTGCACAGTCTGCGCAAGGGCAAGGTAGACATCATCATCGGCACCCACCGCCTGCTCTCCGATGACGTGTCGTTTAAGGATTTGGGCCTGGTCATTATCGACGAAGAGCAGCGTTTTGGCGTGGCGCACAAAGAAAAGCTGAAGAGCTGGCGCACGGAAGTGGACGTATTGACCATGACTGCCACGCCCATTCCGCGTACGCTTTACATGAGTCTGACCGGGGTGCGCGACATCAGCGTGATTGACACGGCGCCCGCTGAACGCCTGCCGGTGCAAACCTACGTGGGCGAAGTGGACGAGGTAAGATTGAAGAGCGCAATTTTGCGCGAACTGGACCGGGGCGGACAGATTTTCTTCGTCCACAACCGCGTGCAAACTATCGACATTATGTACCGCCGTTTGCAGGAGTTGGCGCCGGAAGCCAAAATCGCCGTGGGGCACGGGCAGATGAGTGAGCGCCAGCTTGAACACATCATGGCCGATTTTGCGGAGGGCGAGATTGATATTCTGCTGTCCACCACCATTATTGAAAGCGGCATTGACTTTCCTAATGCCAACACCTTGATTGTGGACCGGGCGGAGCAGTTTGGCCTGTCGCAGTTGTACCAGCTTCGCGGCCGGGTGGGCCGGGCGACGCGCCGGGCGTACGCTTATTTCTTCCATGCCCCCTGGCGCACGTTGACGGGCGATGCGCAGGCGCGTCTGGAAACGCTGGCGGAAAACACGCAGTTGGGCGCGGGCTACCAGATTGCCATGCGTGACATGGAAATTCGCGGCGCGGGTGATTTGCTGGGCGGTCACCAGAGCGGTCACATTTCGGCGGTGGGGTTTGATTTGTATACGCGCCTGCTGACGAATGCGGTGAAGCGCTTGAAGGCGGCGGAGAAGGGGGAGACGCTGGCGATTGATTTGCCGGAAGCGGTGTTGATTGATCTGCCGCTGGCGGCATATATCCCGCCCGACTATGTGCCGGATGGAGCGCTGCGGCTGCGGCTGTACCGGCGCATGGCGCTGCTGGAAACGCTGCCGGACATTGACGAGATGGCGGCGGAACTGGCCGACCGCTTTGGTCCGATACCGGACCCGGTGCATAATTTGTTGTATCAACTGCGGGTGAAGGCGGTGGCGCAGCGGGCGCGGTTAACGGCCGTTACCACCGAAGTCGGCCAGATCAGAATCCGCATCCCGGAAGTGGACAACCTGGAACGCTACCGGCTCCAGCGCTATGTGGGCAATGAGGTGCGGGTGAGTAAAACGGCCGTTTGGCTGCCCCGCGAAATGAGCACCCACGAATGGCAAATTGCCCTGGTACAGGTGCTGGAACGCCTGGAGACGTGGGAGTGGGGGATGTAGAGGTGATGGAGTGATGGGGTGTAGAGGTGAAAAAACCTTTCCCTATGGGGTGGTTTTGCTCCACACCCCATCACCCGCTTACCCCATCACCTCCACAGTTTTAAGGAGTTTTATGGACATTCAATTTTTCGATAATCCGTTGGAAACGCCGAAGTCGCGGGAGGATGTGCGGCTGAAGGAATTGGGGCTGTACGTGTATGAAGACGGCCGTCGCGTGGCGGTGGGCTTTAACCTGACGCCGTTTATCGAACGGCCGTCCATTGAGGTGCGGGTGCTGAATGCGCGGGGGGAGAAGGCGGGCTGGCTGAACGTAATTGAAACGCTGGACGCCAATTTTTCGTTGACCATGCATTTGCGTGACAGGGAGCCGACGGAAGTGTATGAGGTAACGGCCGTTGTATATTACCAGACGCCGGAGACGGAGCGCATGGACGTGCATACGGTGGTGCGCCAGTGTGATATGACGAAGCCTGGGGATCAGTAGATAAAGGCCCTGGCTCATTTCATTCGCTAGATCTGGTTGACAAAAGAGGGAGAGCGAAGATTCTACAGTCTTCACTCTCCCTCTTTGTGACAAGCAGGTGATGGCATGGTGACTTAATCTTTTCGGAAGCCGTCTTTTTCTTCCTGGATGAGCTTTTCCAGCTTGATTCTTGTGTCGCGCCAGGTGATTTTGGAGAGGCCCAGCTTTTGGCGGATGTCGTCTTGCTCCACACCATTTTTGTGGTCGCGGATGGCGGAACACCATCGCAAATTCTCAAAAGAGATCAGGCCGCGATCCACGCCGGCCGCATCCGCCATGTCGCGCAGGATGTATTCCAGATTGCGCGGCGTACAGGTGAAAACCGTGTCAGGCGGGGAGTACTGCGCCATGTATTCATCCAACACGTCCAGCCACTCCGGCGTCAGTTCCACTTTGCGCTCCTTGTAGCGCAGGCGCGGGTTGGCGTAGCGGATGAACAGCATCGGTTTGTTGGGGTTGGAGCGGTCGATGTGGTTGGGCACCATGTTCATGGCTTCGGTCTTTTTGATGGCGGTTTGCAGCAGCAGGGTGAACAACAGATGAGGGCGAGCGTCAGCCTTTTTGCTCCCGCCACCGGCGCGCACGGCCTGGGTGACGGCCTCAACCCGGGCCAATTCATCCTCGGTGGGCAGTTTGGGCAGGGGGCTTTTAACGCTGCGTTGGATAACGGCCGTTGACGGGTCATCATTGAGTACGCCGGTTTCATACAGCCAGCCGAAGAAAACCTTGAGCGTAGTCACCCGCCGGGCATAGGATTTGGGGCTGCATGGGATGCCGCGTTCATTGAGCAGCCAGTCGAGAAAATCATTAAGGTTTTTAGTACCAATTTCGCCAACGGGCTGGCCGATGCCTAAATATTTACCCAGCAGACGCACGTCACTGGCAAATGCTTTGCACGTGTTCAGGGCAAAGCCTTCATCACGCATGTAGTTTTCAAATTCGCCCAACGCCGCCTGGATGGAAGCGTCGCTGGAAATATTTGCTTGTTTTTCATTGAGAGGAGCTGTGTCTTCACCCTCAATGAGTTGGGGTTGCCTTTTGTCGCTCATGGCAGTCTCCTGTTTCGTATAGGTATGCTACAGGATAGAGTATCCTGACCGTTTTGTCAAGCAGGTTGACGGGCATTCAAGGGCGTGGAAAATAGGGCCAGCGATTTGATATTTTAAGAGTTCATGGCGTATTGAGTGGCGAGTGGCGAGTGGCGAGTGACAAGTGGCGAGTGGTTGGTTTTGATGGATAAGTGGTTTTTTAGAGTGCGCGTGCTGGTTGTTGTTTGCAGTGTCGTGGGATTGGCGGCGGCGTGTGCGGGACCGCAGCAGGATGAACCTGTGGCGACGTTGGCGGCTGCGGCGCCTACGCTGGCTGCGGCTGCGTCCGCGCAGCCGCAGCCAGCCGTTCCCGCTGCCATTCCGCCCACAAAAACGGAAATCCCGCCTACCAATACCCTGTCGCCCACGGAAACGCCTGAACCTGTCCAGACGCCGCCGCCCACGGAAACGGCCGTTCCCACCCCCATCCCCATCGACCGCACCTGTCCCGCCGAACCGCCGCAAAAGCCGGAGTACCAGCGATACTTTTTGTCGCCGGAACCCTGGCCCACGCCAGACCCGGCGCGGAGTGAAGCGCATTTTTGGCTGGCAAAACCGTTGCCGCCCGACCAGCCCCTGGCTTTGAACCCGGCTTACCCCTATGGCTCAGACAGTAACGGCCGTTATTTGCTGCATAATGGCCTGGATTCTCTGGCTGACAAGGGTACGCCGGTGCTGGCGGCGGGAGCGGGCGCCGTGGTTTATGCCGGATCGGACGCCAGCATTTTGTACGGCTGGCGCTGTAATTGGTACGGTCAGTTGGTGGTCATTGAGCATGACGAGCGGTGGCAGGGACTGCCGGTTTTTTCGTTGTACGGGCATGTGTTGGAGGTGGTGGCGGAAACCGGACAGCGTGTAGCAGCGGGAGATATAGTCGCTTCCGTGGGTTTGGGCGGCGTGGCGACGAATCCTCATTTGCATATGGAGGTGCGCGTAGGCAGCAATACGTTCGGCTCTACGCGCAACCCACTACTCTGGCTGGACCCCGGACCGCAGCGGGGTGTGCTGGCAGGGCGGTTGGTGGACCCGGAAAAACGGCCGTGGCAGGGCGTCACCGTCACGTTGATAGACGGCAGCGGCGAAGAAGTGGCTTTCATCAACACCTGGACCTATCTGGACGACCCCGAACATCTCATCAAACCGGATGAAGGGTTGGCCGAGAATTTTGTTTTTGGCGATTTAGCGCCGGGGAATTATGAACTGTTTACCAAAATCCAGGGCATTGAGTATCGGCGGCCGGTGGAAATAGTAGGTGGGGAACTTACCATGGTGGAAATTGTAACGGAGCCATTTATGACGCCTACGCCGGAAGGGGAAGAATGAAGATTAAGGGCGAGCATTATTCGTGGATTGTTAATCTTCATTTTTTGATCTTTATTCTTTTGTAATTATACAGCGCTGTCGAGGGCTGAGCTTGTCTAAGCCCGGTTCCGCCTTCGACAAGCTCAGGGAACCTACGTGTATAGTTACGTTCTTTTTTTGTATCTATACAGCCAGTCGAGGGCTGAGCCTGTCGAAGCCCGGTTCCGCCTTCTACAAGCTCAGGCTACACCTGTATAGATACCTTTTTCCCCTTAATTTCAAAATATCAAGCTGACCATGCTTTGCCCGAGGATCAGTTCGATGCCGGTGAGCAGCAGCAGGGTGTAGATAACGCGGTTGAACCAGATGTCGGTGAAGCGGCGGTTGAGGTAGAGGCCCAGTCTCACGCCCAGGTAACACAGGGGCGACAAAATCAAAATGGTGAGCAGGTTGCCCACCTGGAGCAGTCCCAGAGCGCCGTAGGGCACGAGTTTTACCAGATTGACGACGGTGAAGAACAGAACGGTGGTGCCGACGAATAAATCACGGGGAAGCCGCTGCGGCAGCATGTAGATGGCGACGGGTGGACCGCCGGCATGGGCCAGGGTGGAGGAGAAACCGGCGAGTACCCCCAATGCACGACCCGTATTGTCGGATAACAGCCGTTCCGCCAACGCGCCCAGCACCATATTTTGCCCCGCCCGCCAGGCCACAAAGGCGATAGACAACAGACCGATGCCCATCTTGAGGATGCGCTCGTTATCGCTGAACGTGCTGAAAAGAAGCGCACCCACGCCAATGCCCACCAGGGCAAACGGCAGCAAAATTTTGAGGCTGTGCTGATGGTAGCGCCGCCAATAAAAACGAATTGAAAGCAGGTCGATGAGGATGAGCAGAGGCAGCAGCAGGGCTGCGGCCTCGGATACGGGGATGGTGAGCGCCAGCAGCGGCGTGGCGATGACGCCCACCCCACCGCCAAACCCCGCCTTGGCAATGCCCACGAGGATGACTGCGAGAACGGCCGTTAACCAAAAGGCGGTGGGGTAGTCCGGCAGCGACAGCATAGGTTTGAAAAATAAAGATTGAAGATTAAAGAGGAGTGCTCAACCCATCTTTAATCTTCAATCTTCAATCTTTGATCTTTGGTAAGTTTTTGTCTTCCTCAGACGAGATTACTCTCCGTCCAGGTGGTCTGCGCGGGCTGCAAGTGACGAACGGCCGTTTCCAAAAAGGGCATAATCCGGCTGCTCAAATAGCGGGGCAGCCCTTCGGCGGCAATGCCGTCCAGCGTTTTGGCGTAGCTCTCCAGAATATATTCGTCCAGCAGTTCACCGCTGGTCTGGCCGAAAGCCGCCACGCTGCCCGCCCCTTTTTGGCCCCAGCCCGCCAGGTCCAGCGACATGACGCCGCCCACTTTGGCTGTGGAAGCATCTTGTTCCTCGGCGACGGTTTCCATACGGCTCCAGAGCGATTCAAAACGGGGCAGCAGGTCTTTGGTGTTGGCGAATAATTGACCGTAATTGTCGCGCAGGGTAACGGCCGTTTCCCGCAGTTCCGCTTCTGACAAAGGAGGCAGGTTCACGGCATCCGCGCTGCTGCGCGATGCCGTCTCGACTGCGCTCAACAACTCTGCCAGACTGGCCGGCTCTGCGTCCTCAGGCAGCACCTTGTTGGCTTTCAACTGCGCCACTAGCCGCTGCAAAAAGACCTGGCTGCCCGCCGCCGCGTCTCCGGCAATGGCAAACACCCAAATCGGCGAGAAGCGATACCAGAACAGCCCTGCGGTTTCAATGACGGAACCCGCCACTTTGCGCGGAAAATAATCGCCCTCCAACTGGCGGCGGGGCATACCCCGCAGCGCCGTTCCTTCCATGCCCGCCACTCGTTCAATTAAAAACTGCTGCAAGTCACCAATGGTAATGCGGAACAAGGTCGAATCCAGGACCGGTTCCGGCAGCAGCGTTTCGGTGAGCAGCAGGGTGGCGCCGCCGGCTACCGCCGCCAGCGAACGGATGCCGCGTTCGGGCAAAGAGAGCAGATAGCCAAATCCTTTACGTGTACCTGGGGAAAAATTGTCAAACATGGTTAAGCCTCCGTTTGGGGATGCGTCAGTATGGCGGCTTTACGCTGCGGTTTGTGAATGGTTGCAGCGGTGCCAGCCATTACCCGCTTCCTACCTCAAAGCCAGCCAGGTTTTCCAGCGCTTTCAGCAGGGCGTGGTTGCCGTCGCCGCCCAGCCCTTGCTGCTGGAGGGTGCGGTACAGTTGGAAGATCAGGCTTGTGCCCAGGGCGGGCACGCCGAACTGGTCGGCGGCTTCCAGCACCAGGCGCAAATCTTTTTGCTGCAAGTCGATGGTGAAGCCGGGCCGCCAGTCTCGCTGAATCATTTGCGGACCTCGATTGCTTAATGACCAACTGCCCGCCGCGCCGCCGGAAACGGCCGTTAACGTTTTCTCCAGGTCCAGCCCGCCAGCCTGCGCAAAGAGCAGCGCCTCGCTCACCCCCAGCATCGTCACCACCACCAGGATCTGATTGACCAGCTTCACCGTTTGCCCCGCGCCGGTTGGGCCAACGTGGGTGATCGTTTTGCCCATGGCCTCAAAGACGGGCAGGGCGCGGGCGAACTGCGCCCCCTCGCCGCCGACCATGATGCTCAGCGTGCCTTTGGCGGCGCCTTCGCTGCCGCCGCTGATGGGCGCGTCCAGCATATGGACGCCTTTTTCTGCCAGTCTGGCGGCGATGTTTTGGGTGGCGGTTGGACTGATCGTGCTGTGATCCACCACCAGCGACCCGGCTTTAGCGCCAAAGAGGACGCCGTCTTCACCCAAAATGACAGCTTCCACGTCTGGGGTGTCTGATACGCAAACGAGGGTGATGTCGCTTTTTGCCGCCACGTCTGCCGGACTGGCGCCTGCTAAGGCTCCGGCCTCGATCAGCGGTGGCATGCGCTCGGCGCTGCGGTTCCAAATGGTGACGACGAAACCGGCGTTCAACAGGTTTTGCACCATGCCCCGGCCCATAATGCCCAGTCCGATAAATCCGATTTTTTCATTCATGGCTGCTCCTTGAAAGGATGAAGGATGAAGGTTGAAGGCGGAATTGCCGGATGGATTTTAGCACAGTTATGAGAAGGGTGGTGTTTGTTAGAGCCTGGCACAGCAGTTCTCATTTGAAACCGAAAGGCAGAAGCAAAAGCACAAAGCAGCCTTTGACAGTCGCCAAGCAGCGATAGATAACCATCAAGCAGTGATAGATAACCATCAAGCAGTGATATAGATTGTCAGAAAAACATTTTTGCTGGTAGGGGCGACCCTTGTGGTCGCCCTCTGGTGAATGGGCGGGCACAAGGCCATTTGCTCCAACAAATGTAATTCTTATGTTACGGCAACGTTATTTGAAGGTGAAAAAAGCGCCAATAACTCGGGGGGCATGGGCCTGGGCAAAGACTTACGCTGCGCATAACGCGGTTTGCGAACCAAAACGATTCCCTCTGGAGAAGGCGTTACCATGGCCGGGTCTATCACCGGTGTTTGAATGCGAATACGGCGTGAAGGACGAATAATACCCACTCGTCGGCCATCATTGACAATCATTTGGATGGGATTTTTACCTTCTAAGGCGA
>JAWOGU010000443.1:0-11218 GCA_046496595.1 Chloroflexota bacterium | reverse complement strand
ATTACTCATTGTTAAAACAAGTTCATGAAATTTAATAATATTCAACATGTCTATTTTGACCTGGACCATACGCTATGGGATTTTGATAAAAATTCTGCCCTCACTTTTGAAGCTATTTTCAAAGAAGAAAAAATAAATATTGAATTGCAGGATTTTTTGTAGGTCTTCGACTTCGTGTTTGTGCGGCGGGTAGGTGCTCCAGTTGCCGGACGGGGTGTAGGTTTCGCCGACGATGAGGCGGGCGGCGGGCAGGTCTGGTTGGGCGCTGGCGGTGAGAATCTGGTGGAAATTACGGCTGAAATTGGCCGCGCCCCACTTGCCGCTGGTCACTTGTTCGGGGCCGATAACATACGGCTCCGTGTGCAGATCACTGGGGGCGCTGCACAAACCGACTTCTAAACGGCCGTTTCCCACAATGGTATAGTCCGCCCCGCAGGGGATGTAGACGGCGTGGGGTTTGCCGGAAAAGACGTTGGCACGAGCGCCGATGTGGGGGAAGGAACGGCCGTTTACCGTAAACGTGCCTTTCCCTCCTAAAATCACAGCCAGCACTTCTCGTTCGCCGCTGTTTCCCTGGTGCGATTGTTCCGCCGCCAGACTGAGCAGGTGGAAATCCAGCAGCTTACAGGGATTCGTGGGCAGTTCGTTCAACCCACTTTGGGTGGGGACAGTTGCAAAATAAGACATAGTTATCCTCTAAATTCGGCCGTTTCCGCCGAAACCAGTTCCATTTCTACGGCGGCGTTTAGAAATGCGCCCACACCGTGTAAATCATTGGTAATGATGGGTTCATTGACATAATACTCAAATGAGCCATCCCGATAAGGCACACCGCCCAGTCCGGCAGTTGAACAAACGCCGTGCAGATCAATCAGGCCGGTATCGTCGATGGTGGTCAGGTGGGTCAGCAGACCGGAAAAAGCATTCTCCGCCACGGGCAGCCACTTTTTATCCAGATAGCCTAAGCGTATGCCTTTGGCGATGGCGTAGACGAACATGCAGGAACCGGAGGCTTCCAGGTAATTGCCGGGCCGGTCGTTTTGGTCCAGCACCTGCCACCAAAGGCCGGTGGTTTTGTCTTGATAGCGGGAAACGGCCGTTAACGTCCGCTCCAGTATCGCCGCAAATTCAGCGCAGGCAGGATGGCCTGCAGGAAAGACTTCCAGCGCGTCCACCAGCGCCATCACGTACCAGCCAATCGCCCGGCTCCAAAAATGGGGCGAGCAGCCCGTCAGCGGATCGGCCCAGGGCATCTGGCGGCTTTCATCCCAGGCATGGTAAAGCAGCCCGGTTTGTGGATCGCGGGTATGTTTTTCAAGCGTCAGGAACTGGAAAGCCACGTCGTCGAAGGCTTCCGGTTCGGCAAATGCCGCCGCGTATTCGGCGTAAAACACCGATCCCATGTAGATGCCATCCAGCCACATCTGGTTGGGGTAAATTTGTTTGTGCCAGAAGCCGCCTTCGCTGGTGCGCGGATGATGACGCAGTTGTTGGCGCAAATGATCCATTGCCAACCGATAACGCGGTTCGCCCGTTTCCCGGTACAGGGGAAAAAGTAGTTTGCCCGGGTTAATCTGGTCGATGTTGTATTCATCCTGCCGATAGGTGCGGATGTCGCCGTTGGCGGTGATGAACTGATCCCCATAGGCGAGAAGGCTTTGCCAGTAACGGCCGTTACCCGTTTTCTGCCATACGTGATAGACCCCCTTGAACAACAAGCCGTGTTTGTAATGCCAACGGCTTTGCGCCATGTCATAACGAGCCAGCGCCGAGTCAGCAATCCGCTGTGACCAGGGCGATTCAGTAAGTGGGATTGCAGGGCTTATCAGGCGGTGTTCCATCTCGAAATCCTTTCTTCTCAGGATATGCTTCAACAAATTCCGGTTGGGAGGGATGAGAGATTGGAGATTAGAGAAGAGCCGTTCATTCATCTCTAATCTCCAATAAAAACCTAAACCATCAATACAATTACTCGTTCAACAGTCTGGCATCGATCAGAGTGGCTTTAGCCGATTCGATGTACTCTTGAGCGCCCAAACTGTCCAGACCCGCCAGATAAGCGGCCCAATTAGCTTCGTTCAACGCATTTTGGCCCAATACAAACTGCAACTGGCCCTCGCTGTAATAGCGGTCAAAGTCAGCGGCGTTATCGGGCGGCAAAATCACCTGAATACCGCGGCCATCCACCCAGGGTTGTGCCTGGAAGAACTCGAGGAACGCCATGGGCAGCATGGAACGGCCGTTAACCGTTTCGTAGCTTGGGTAACGCGCCCGAATTTCGGTGGGACTGTTGTAGAAAACCAACTGGTTACGCATCTGGGTAAATGGCTGGCGTTCCGGCGCAGTATAGGCCTCTACCGGATCCAATCCTTCAGTGGAAATATCGCCATTGGCATCAATGACGTAGTTAACGCCTTCCTCACCAAAACCAAGCAGCCAGTAACCATCAGTGGCAATCCACTCCAACAGGCGGGCAATGGCTTCCTGCTTACCTTCATCAGCGGCAGCTTGCGACACGGCAAAGATTTGGCCGCGACCCGTATAGACGCCATAAGCCGATTCGCCTTCCGGTCCGGTGGGGGCTGGCAGCGCAATCCATTCCGCATCCGGGAAGTTTTCATCAAAGGGCGCGTAATTCGATTGATTGGTCAATGCAGCGAAATCTTCCCACATGATGCCAAATTGACCTTGTTTCCAGCGCGCGCGGAACTCATCACGGCTCAAAGTCGGCCAGTCAGGGTCAATAGCGCCCGCGTCCACCAGGCTCTTCATGTAAGTCAACGCTTCAGGATACTGCTCATCATAGACATTCATGTCAAATTCTTCGGCAGTCTCCGCAAAGTTCCACACGCCAGACACACCGTAGCCGCCAAACAACCAGTCAAAACGATTACCAATACCCTGACCATTGATAAAGCCGCCAACGCCATAGGTGTCATTTTGACCATTGCCATCGGGGTCTTGTTCCGTAAAAGCCACCGCCACTTCATACAACTCTTCCAACGTGGTCGGGGTTTCCAGACCCAGGTTGTCCAGCCAATCCTTGCGGATCACCAGACCTTCACGTCGGGGAATGGGGGGCGGTTCAGGCAGGCCAAACTGCTGGCCTACAAACGTAGACAGACTGAGCGCCAACGGGTCATTGTAGTGCAGTTCTGTGCGCTGCGGCATCAGGGGCATCATGTCTCCAACAGGAGCCAGCAGTCCCAAATTGGCGTAACGGTACAGAGCGCCGCGGGTATCACCCGTTGAGCTAATCATCTGGAACACGTCGGGCAAATTATTGGCGGCCGCCGCGGCGTTCAATTTCGCTTCGCCATCGCCTCCAGGCGGCAGAATGACGTAAGACAAATTGATGCCCAATTCATCGCGGATAATGTCGTAAGCGATCCAGTCGTCAGGAGGTGGACCAGCTTCTGTGACCGTAGCCAACGCCCACAATTCAATGTCTACCGGTTCGGCGGCAGCGGCTGCCTCGGCGGCGGCGGTCGCATCCGCCGCAGCTTGGGCCGCTTCAGCAGAAGCAGCGGCTTCAGTCACGGCGCTTTGCGCTTCTTCCAACTTTGTCTGCGCTTCTGCTAACTGCGCTTCCAAAGCGGCTTTGGCTTCTTCATCGCCGGCAGCGGCGGCTTCCAGCGCGGCAACCGCGGCTTCCGCTGTGGCCTGGGCATTGGCGGCAACGTCTTGGGCGGCATCCAACTGGCTGGTATCTATTTCAGCGCCTCCTCCGGTCGTACAGGCGGCAATTGAAACCATTAACAAGACTAACAAAAACAAGATAAATTTGTTTGCATGTTTCTTACTCTTCATCATTCATTCTCCTTATATTAAAAACTTAACTAATAAAAATGCTTGGGATTCACACCGTTATCTTGAGGTTTCCAGATTGGTCCAATCTAACCGCTACCCCAACGGTTACCCAACAGACAGTGTTACTCTTTGACGCCGCCGACCAATGTTCCCTTGGTGAAGTAGCGCTGAATCCAGGGATACACCAGGAGCATGGGCAGCATTGTGATGAGTACGCCGGCTGCTTTTAATGAGTCGATAGAGACGGAACTAAAAGCGTTGAATTCCACGTATTCGTTGAAGCTGGCAGAAGTAAGGATATTGCGCAGTAATACCGGCAGCGGCATCAGATCGTTGCTGTTCAAGTAAAGAATTGGGGTGAAAAATTCATTCCAGAAATAAACCGCATAGAACAGGCCAATGGTGAGCAAGATGGGTTTAGACAGGGGCAGAATAATTTTCAAGAGTACCTGGAATTCAGTGGCGCCATCCATGCGCGCCGCTTCTTTTAATTCGTCAGGCAGCCCCTGGAAAAAGCTCATCATAATCAGGGTATTCCAGACGCTGACGGCGGGCGGCAAGATCACGGCCAAAAAGTTATTGGTGAGACCTAACTTGGTGACCAATAAGTAGGTGGGCACCAGACCTGGGTTGAACAGGAAAGTGAATAAAATGAAGAGGAGGATAAGCTTACGTCCAGGCAGCCCACTGACCGATAAGCCATAGGCCAGAGGCACTGTCAGGAGCAGGCTGATCAGGGTGCCGCCGAGGGTGATGATGGCGCTGTTTAGCATGGCTCGGGGAAACGACGGATGAGAGAGCAGTTGGTCGAATGCCTCGGTGGTCCATTTGGTCGGAGACAAAAAGAAGGGAACGCCCTGCTGGGTATAAATATCCAACGGAGTAAAGGCGGTGACGATAACTTGCCAGAAGGGAATGAGAATGAGCAGCAGGACAGCCGTAAGAATCACAACCAGAATTATTTGATAGGTAACGACGTCGCGAGTTTTGTTTTGCAGCATGGTAACTTGCTCCTTAGACAGGTTTACCTAAAACAGACTTTTGCCGGCGATGTGTTTGGCAAGTTTGTTGGCCAGGACAATCAGCGCCAGACCAATGACGCCCTTGAACAGGCCAACGGCCGTTGCCAGACTGAATTGAAATTGCAAAATACCCTGCCGGTAAACCCAGGTATCGATGATGTCACCCACGCTGTAAACAGGAACCGAATACAGGACGAAAATCTGGTTAAAGCCGGCGTCTAAAATGTGTCCCAGACGCAGCAGCGTTACCAAAACAATCACGGACATAATGCCAGGGAGGGAGATATGCCAAATCCGTTGAAAATGGTTGGCCCCGTCTACAGTGGCGGCTTCATACAAATGCGGGCTGATCGAGAGCAGCGCCGCCAGGTAGATAATGGTACTCCAGCCCGTTTCCTTCCAGATTTCAGACAGGACTACCACCAGGCGGAACCATTCCGGCGAGGTCAGGAAAGCAATGGGGCTGCCGCCAAAAGCCTTGATGATGTTGTTGATGAGGCCGTTGTTAGGGGAAAGCAGCATCAACAGCACACCAAACATGATGACCCAGGAGAGGAAGTGTGGCAGGTAGACAATAGTTTGCACCACCGTACGAAACCGCTTGAGCAGCATCTCGTGCAGCATCAACGCCAGGATGACGGCAATGGGCAGCCCCAAGACCAATTTCGCCACGCTGAAGAAGATTGTGTTGAACATCAATTGGCTGAAGTAGAAGGAATTGATGAAAGTTTCAAAGTGTTTCAGGCCAACCCAGGGACTGCCCCAAACGCCTAGCAGCGGTTTGAAATCTTTGAAGGCAATTTGGGCGTTCCACAATGGCCCATATTTGAAGATCACAAAGTAGATGAGCGTGGGCATCATCAGAAGGTACAAAGAACGATTCCGCCAGACCGCCTGCCGCGTTTCGCGAGAACGGGTGGAAAAGGTTGATTGGTGGGGAACGGCCGTTTTCCCAACCGCAGTGGTCTTTTTGGACATGGTTTCATCGGCTTGTGTTGTCATTCCGTCTTCTCCTCTAGCTCCACAAATGTTGTAATCGCTGTCTAAACAAAAAAACAGCATATCAGGCTTGCTTCTGCCTGAGAATACAACATTCGTACTTAATTATTCTAGCGGAGAGGAGTTGGACTATGACGCACAGGGGTTGGACAAAAACGACAGGTAACGGCCGTTTTTATTGTATCTTCTCAATATTCAGGGGAAACGTGGTCTGAGCCTGTCGAAGACCGTTAGTTTCGACAGGGCTTCGGCGTGAGCGGCTCTCGGGCCTGCCGAGAGGCAGTCGAACGCTCAACCAACTCTGCCACGCTTTTTTGAGAAGATACCACAAAAGCGATTAACGGCCGTTCTTCCCCCGGTAAGCAGACGGCGACACCCCCACCACCCGCCGGAAAACGCGGCTGAAATAAGCGGGGTCGGGGATGCCCACCCGGCGGGCAATCACCTGCACACTGTCCAGGCTGGTTTGCAGCAGATATTTGGCCTGCGCCATGCGGTAGCGGTTCAAATAATCCCAGGGCGAAATACCCAGTTCCTGACTAAACGTGCGGCTGAAATAATCTTCGCTCATGCCCAGTTCGTCGGCGATTTCGGTACGGGTGAGGGCGCGCTGGTAGTTTTGGTGCAGGTAGGCCACAGATTGTTTGATGAGGGCGCTGGTATGCGCCGGCAGCGCCTCAGCGCCAAACAACGCCTGATGCACCGAAGCGGCAATTTCGTCCTGCGTAAACACATCCTTGCTGCGCAGGGTGACGGCGGAATACTGCTCCAGGCGCTTCACATCGGCCAGCGACAACTGGCGGCTGCTCAAAATGACGACTGGAATCGGCCGGGTACGCTCGTCGGCGCGCATTCGCGCCAGCACTTCAAAACCGTCCATTTCCGGCATCATCAAATCCAGAACCACCAGATCAGGCGGTTCCCGGAACATGGCAGCCAACCCTTCCGCCCCGTTAACGGCCGTTCGCACCACAAACCCCGGCAGCCCCTGGCCCACCGCTTCCTGCGCCAGCCGCCGCGCCCGCGCATCATCGTCCACAATCAAAATGGAGCCTGTTTCCACCTCCGGGATGGTCGGCTGGATGGCCGCCCACAACGCTTGCGTACTGGCTGGTTTCACCACCAGGCTCGTCAGCCCGGCCGCCGCCGCCAGCGAGTCCTGCTGGTACAACACAAAGGGAATCTGGTGCAGCTGCGGATGATTATGCAGGCGGCGCATCAACTGCCAGTCTTCGGGGTTGGTTTCGGCCATGTCCCAGATCACGGCGGCGGGCAAACCGGCCGTCAGCAGCGCTTCCCACGACGCCTGCGGATGCAGATGATGCAGCCGTAACTGCCGCTGCTGGCTAAAACGGGCCACGGCCTCCGGCTCCGTCTCGCTGCGCGACACCCACCACACCACCGCCCCGCTTGTTGAAGAAACCGCGGCCGCACTTTCCACGTCGGGCAGCGGCAAATAGACGTGGAAGGTGCTGCCTGCGCCCGGCGTGCTGTCCACCGTCAGGCGCCCTTCATGCAGCATCACTAGATGGCGCGTAATGGACAGACCCAAGCCAATGCCAGAACGAGGTTGAACGGCCGTTTCATACGTCATAAACGGTTCGTAAATATGTTCGATCACCTCGGCAGGAATACCCACGCCCGTGTCTGAAACCCACAGGTGAAGCTGACCGGCGGCCGCCTCCGCCCCCAATATAATCTGGCCCGCCGGCGTAAAACGGCCCGCATTGGAAAGCAAATTGAGCAAAATCTGGCGCAGCCGCACCGGGTCCGCCCGCACAATAGGCAGGCTTGGCGGCAGCCTCAGTTCCCAGGCAACGCCGTCCGCCGCATCTTTCGCCATGGCGGTAAAGGCATCGGTTATCAGCGTGTGCGGGTCAAGCATCATGGGATAGAGGTCCAGCGCCTTGATTTCCGCCCGCGACAAATCGAGTAAATCGTTGATCAAGCGAAGCTGGTGCTCGGCGCTTTGCTCAATTTGCCCCAGATCCGCATGCGCCAGGACGGGCAGCGTACTGGACAGGCGCTGCGCGTGGCCGATGATGATGTTCAACGGCGTGCGCAGTTCATGGCTGACGTTGGCCAGCAGCCGCGTTTTGATCTGATTGGCCTGCTCGGCGGCGGCCTGCGCTTCATACGCCGTCTGGAAGAGGATGGCGCCCTTCAGCGCCGTGCTGATATGGCCGCGCAGCACTTCGTAAATATCGCCGTCAGGCGGCCCTACCTCGAAGGCCACAATGCCCAACGGCTCTTCCTGAAAGAAAAGCGGCTCCACCAGCAAGCTAAAGCGGCGGCTGGGCAGCACGTCCGGCGGCAGAAGATGGCGCGACGGAAAAGAACGGCCGTTTGGCCCCAAATCCAGGCGCCCGTTATCGGAATAGGCCAGGATGAGGCGGGAAGCAGAGAGGGGATCGGCGGGCTTGTCATACAGGGCCAGGTAGGCGCTGCGGATACCCAATTCGGGCAGCCGCGCCGCCAGCACGTCGGCCAGCCCCTCCACATCGAAGGTGGTGATCAGCGCCTGCCCAATATCGCGCAAAATACTGCTTTGGCGCTCGGCTTGCAACTGGCGGGCAATCTGCGCCCGCTGCACCGCGTCGCCGATGACTACTCTGGCCTGACCAAACAAGGCTTCGGCCTGGAGGCGCTGGCTGTCGCTGAGGGTGGGCAGCAGTTCGCTGCGCAAAATGGAGATGGTATTTTGCCAGGCGGAGGTCTCGTCACCGTCGAGCGTGCCCTGCTGCAACATGCCGTCCAGGGTGGTACGGAAACGGCCGTTCCCGCCGCCGTGGATCTCGCTGCGAAAAGCGTCGAGCAGTTGTTTGGCCCAGGTGGCAGCCACGCCCCGGCTGCGAATAACACGGAAGATTTCGGCTTCCAACCGTTCTTGCGCCTGCTTGAGAATGTGGGGCGATTGATGGGACTGGGAAACGGCCGTTACCCCCGCCCTTGCCAGTTTTTCCGACCAGGAAGTGCAGCCGCACGATTGGCGCACCAGCAAACGCGAAGGCAGCAGCACACTCTCCGGCACGCTTTCAGCCGCCAGCAAAGCCAGCAGCGTTTCCACCGACTGCCGCCCCTGTTCATAAAAAGGCAAGGACACTGAGGTCAGCGGCGGGCGCACCAACCGTCCCTCTTCAATATCATTAAAACCCGCCACCGCCACATCTGTGGGCACGTGGATGCCGCGCTCCGCCATCAGGCGAAT
This sequence comes from Chloroflexota bacterium, assembly GCA_046496595.1. Classification (GTDB taxonomy): domain Bacteria; phylum Chloroflexota; class Anaerolineae; order Promineifilales; family Promineifilaceae. Next base: position 2,179 of record JAWOGU010000443.1, on the reverse strand, counting down.
CGCGCCAATCGCTAATAAATCGCTGGTCGCCACTACCGCCTGAAAATCACGCCCCGGCTGCAAACCGCGCTCATCAAGCAGCACCGACATCGCCTCCACTCCTTTGTTCCAGCCCAAAGCCGGCGAGATCAGCCGTTCGTCCGGCTGCAATCCTTTTTCGTACAGCGTGTCCCGAAAAGCGCGATACCGTTCCAGAGCATACGGGTGGCTCTCTGGCCCGCGTATCAGGGCGATACGTTGGTAACCATGCTCCTCAATCAGATGCACCAGCAGAGCGTGCATGCCCTGTTTGCCATCAATCGCCACCACAGGGTGATGCCCGGTGGAAACCGCCAGGTCTACCAGCGGAATCGTGTGATACGCCTGGTGAAAATCGGCTACCTCTTGCGCCGTAGCCGCGCCGGCCAGGGCCGATGTCCAGATGACCATCCCGTCTAGCTGGCTGCTGTCCACCTGCAGGTAAATGACGTTGCGCATGGCTTCGGCCGATTCGGCAGCGTGCAGGCGGCCGCCAGGGAAGCAGATGAGATTCGCGTTTCCGGCTGCGGCCGCGTCCAAAATGCCGGGCCACAGCACGCGCGACGCGCCCACATGAATGTTGGCGGACAGGAAGCCGATGGTGGAGCGCTGGGGGTAGTTGGCGTTTGTCATCTCAGGTTAGTGGTTCTGATACTCCGGCAGTTAGATGCTGCCAGTAAATGCAAGTAGGAAGAAGAACTCTATTGTATAGGCAAAAAGAACCGCCGCAATTTTATGGATAGGCAGGTGACAGTCACCTCGGAGGTGACTGTCACCTGAATCTTTCCTGATATAATCCACGCACCTAAAAATCATGCAAGAAAGGAAAACGGCCGTTGAAACAAATTATCCTCACCCTCTTCATTATTTTTCTGTCAGCCTGCGCCGCCGCAGCTCCTGACAACCGGGAAGCGCAAACCATGCCAGAACCAACCGCCACAGCCAACCCTACCAATACACCTGCGCCTACGGCAACGGCCGTGTCCACTGCTACAGCAGTGCCCACTGCTACAGCCGTGCCCACTTCCACCCCCCTGCCCACCCCCTCTTTTGACCCCGCCAAATATGGTAGCCAGGACCTCGACGTCACTTACTGCACGCCGCAAGAGGGCAAACCGCAAAAGCTGGACATTTACTATCCGCGCGAGGGCGGCCCCTGGCCGCTGCTGCTGTATGTGCACGGCGGCGGCTGGAGCGAAGGCGACAAAGCAGAAGGAACAGGCTGGCGCGGCCTGAACGACCAGGGCTACCTGGTGGCTTCGGTCAACTACCGCATGGCGGCAGAAGGCAAATTCCCGGTGATGATTGAAGATGTGAAATGCGCCGTGCGCTATCTGCGGGCTAACAGCGCCGCCTACAATCTGGACCCGGACCACATAGCGGCGATTGGGGCCAGCGCCGGCGGGCATCTGGTCGCCCTGCTGGGTACAGCGGATGAAACGGCCGGCTGGGACACCGGCGAATACGCGGAGCAGTCCAGCCGGGTACAGGCGGTCGTGCCCATGGCCGGGATATTTGACTTCGTCGAAAAGCTGCCCGGCGGCCTGAACTCCGCCGTTTATTACGCCTTTGGCAAACTGGGAGGCACGCCTACGCCGGAGATGGCGGCGGCCAGTCCGGTGAGCCACGTCAGCGCCGATGATCCGCCGTTTCTGCTTTTGCACGGCGACAATGACGGCGTGGTGCCGGTGGCGCAAAGCGAAATCTTCCACGCCCAGTTAACGGCGGCTGGCGTGCCGTCCACCTTGATCATCGTCCAGGGCGGCGATCACGGCCTGCAAGGGCCACAAACCACACCTACTCGGGAAGAGATTTTTGCGGCCATTAACACTTTTTTGGAGATGCATTTGAAATAAGGGTGGCGGGTGGGGTATGCCAGGGACAGGGTTTCTAACAGTCAACTGAGAACAATCAACTTAAAATGCAAAACGGCCGTTTCCTCAAAAGAAGAAACGGCCGTTTTGCACACTTGTCGGGGCAGCGGGATTCGAACCCACGACCTCGCCGACCCGAACGGCGCGCGCTACCAAGCTGCGCCATGCCCCGAACAGTTCGCATTTTAACAGAGAGCGAGGTCTGACGCAAACGCAGTAAACAGTGGGCGGTAAACATGTGAACAGCGGCGTCGTTTACCGGTCACGGCGATCAGGCGACGAGTAGG
>JAWOGU010000419.1:0-25649 GCA_046496595.1 Chloroflexota bacterium | reverse complement strand
AGATAGCCGCCCGCCGTCGCCAGCGTCGGACCAGGGATGCTGTATTTGGTCTGGCGAAAGAGGAGGAAACGGCCGTTTTCCGTCACCGCCACCACGTTCACAAAATCGGGCGTCACCACCCAAGGCCAATCTTCAATCACCCGTCCATCAGGCAGTTCTACGGTGTGGGCTTCCACAGACAAAAATTTGTTGTAATCCAAAATAGTGCGGCGGGATAAAGTTTTCCAAGGCAGCATACTTGTGTTTCCTTTACAAGTGATAGCACTTTTGAAGCGCCTGTCACTTAAGGCGGTACGATTTGCTGTTTTTCGAGCCGTTCGGCGGCAGCATGATCGTGAGAAGTTAAATAAATGGCAGGCTGACTGATAATTAACTGCCGGAAGCGGCGCAGCGTTTCAGCAACAGCCGAACTGAGGCCATAAACCCATTCTATCCATCCCTACTTCTTCATATTTCCTAGTTTTTTCTCACACCTATCAATTCTTTTATCCCAATCGCCTTTCCAGCCCTGCTGTTTTGCTTGTTGAGCCAACCGGATAACTTCTGAGAAATTGCCTTGCTTCTCTAGAATAATTGACATTTGCTTATAGCCTTCATGAGATGGCAAGGGGTAATCCGATTTCTTTAAAACCGCTTCTATCTCTGAGTCTGCAATATCAGATGGCGAAGAATTTTGAAAGGGTCTTGATACAAAAATCGCTAGCCTTGCCCTATCTTCCCTCATGTGTTGAGCCACCTCAGAAGCTATGTTTATTTGTGCCTGGCAAGCCTCAATAGTCTTAGCTAGAGCTTCCGGCTCAACATCTCGCATGGGATAGTATGTGTGTATCATGCCGGAGTATGTAAAGTGATAATCTATTGGGTTTGAAGATAATTCCTCTGCTTTATCCAGTATTCTGCACGCTATGGTAAAGTCCTCTTTGCTACTGAACCAAGTAGCCAATCCCCACAACAATTGTGCTGCTCTACCTGTCTCTCCCGGTTGTAATTCGCCCTTTATAAGACTCCCTTCTGGAGCTCCCATAGGTTGATATTTTTCTGCTATATAACATTGCTCTGCTTCTGTAAATGTGGTAAGCCACCAGTCAGATAAATTATAGAGACCTATCTTTCCCATTACTTTTGATTGTTTTTTAAGCCACTTCACGAGCTATCTCCTAAGTCTTTTAAGAGCTGCTATCTAAATTTTCAGCTTTACCAGCCAGTTAGCTACTGTCGTTTTACCTATCTTTTGTCTACTAACGATTTTCCTCATACTCCTTTATTCGCGGAGTGCGCCGATAATGCAGATTTTTCTTGCGCAAAATCCTGGTATCTTTGCGAGAAAATGTTATGCAACTTCTGCCAGCAGTTCCACCATCGTGCGCAGGGTGTCTACGTCGAAAACGGTCATGTTGAGGGTGGTGACGGGGCTGTTGAGCCAGAGGTGGAGCCGTTCTTTGACCCGTTCGCGGGGACCGACCAGCGCCACTTCGTCAATCAGTGCGCCTGGCACTTTGGCCATGGCGCCACCTTTGTCGCCCGCCAGGTAGAGGTCCTGGATTTCGGCGGGGGCGGCTTCGTAGCCGTAACGGGCGGCTAAGTCGTTATAGAAGTTCTTGCCTTTAGCGCCCATGCCGCCGATGTAGAGAGCCAGGAAGGGGCGCAGCATGTTGTAGCAGATGTCGAGATTGTCGTTGATGACCACAGAGACGGTGGGCGCGATATCGAAGTTTGCCAGACTTTTACCGCCTACTTTGGCAAAACCGGCGTCGATATGAGGTTTGTAGATGGCGTCGTATTTGTCCGGCGCGAAGAGGATGGGCAGCCAGCCATCGGCAATTTCGGCGGCAAGCTGCACGTTTTGCGGGCCGATGGCGGCCAGATAGATGGGGATGCCGGGGGCGGCTTCCAGGGTGCTTTTGAGCGGTTTGCCCAGACCGGTGGCGTCATCGCCCTGGTAGGGGATCTGGTACAGTTTGCCATCATAGGTGAGGTAGTCCTGGCGCTGGCAAATCTGGCGCACGATTTCGACGTATTCACGGGTGCGGGTTAACGGCCGTTGATAGCTCACCCCATGCCACCCTTCCACCACCTGCGGACCGGATAGACCTAAGCCCATCAGGAAACGGCCGTTACTCAACTGATTCAGCGTCATGGCCGTCATGGCGGCGTTAGCCGGGGTGCGTCCAGGCATCTGCATAATCGCCGTGCCCAGCTTGATGTTCTGCGTGAGCGCCCCCAGCCAGGCCAGCGGCGACACGGCGTCGGAGCCATACGCCTCCGCCGTCCACACAGCATAAACCCCCAAACGATCTGCTTCTTTTACCAGCGCCACCGGCAGTTCAAGCCGCCGTCCGGCATACCCAAGCATTAAACCAAGCCGCATGATGACCTCCCATTCTGATTGTTGATTGACGATTTACGATTCCTCACCAATCGTAAATCGTCAATCAACAATCGTCAATCGAAATTCGTCAATCGAAAATAAAAAAGCTCCGCTGGTTAGCGGAGCTTTCTGGTGCCCTCACGGAGATTCGAACTCCGGTCTTAAGCTTGAAAGGCTTACGTCCTGGTCCCCTAGACGATGAGGGCAAAGCGACGGAAATTCTATCAAACCCGGGCGGTTGGGTCAAGCTTTTTGTATAATTGGTACTCATGGTCACGATTCGCTCATACAAACCGGCCGATGCAGCGGTTTTGGCTGCCCACTTCAATGAACTATGTCCTGTTGAACAAGTCACAGCATGGCGGCTAAACGGCCGTTTAGCCGCCTGGAGCCTGTCATGGGTGGTGTGCGTCGCTGAGCAGCCGGTGGGTTATGCCTGCGCTGCGCCGCTGCCCGGACTGCCTGGGCAATATGATCTGGACGTGATGATCGCCCTGGCCTGGCAGCGACAAGGGCTGGGCAGCCAACTCGTCGCTTTTTTGAAGCAGGCATTGGCCGGCAGCGAGGTGCGCAGCTTGAACTGGGGCGTCACGGAGAACCAGAGCAGCGTCGCTGCTTTTTTACGGCGCAGCGGCTTTACCCCGGAACACGAAGAACTCATTTTAGCGCGGCCTCACCTTGAGGATTTGCCGCCTGCCCCCTTGCGGCCCCATCTCGCCATCCGCACTTATGCCCGGCGGGAGGCGATTGCGCTCTTTTGCCGCTTGTATGAGACGGCCTTTGCCGGGCTGCCCTGGTACCAGCCCTACACGCTCGATGAAGCCGCCGCCGATCTGGCCGCCGCTTCTGACATTCTGTTTCTGGCGGAGGGAAAACGGCCGTTTGGCTTTGCCTGGCTGCACATTGACGACACCGGCGAGGGAAAAATTGAACCGATTGGCCTGATACCGGAAAAACAAGGCAGGGGGAACGGCCGTTTCCTCTTCATCTCCGCCCTGCACACCCTCAAACAACGCGGCGCAGACCGCGCCCTCATCGGCGCCTGGACCCACAACACAGCCGCCCTCAACCTGTACCACAGCCTGGGTTTCAACCATCAGCAAACCATCGCCTACTATACCTGCTCTCTCCACTCGTAAATCGTCAATCTTAAATCGTAAATCCGTCGTAACTATACACGTAGGTTCCCTGAGCCTGTCGAAGGGAACCGGGCTTCGACAAGCTCAGCCCTCGACAGCGCTGTATAGTTACAATCCGTCATTATCTGATCATGAGAAACGGCCGTTGCCCGCTTTACGTATCCCCTGCCGCCCATTACAATCATTTCCACAAACTGTTTCACATACCATAATTCAGTAAACAGTCCTCCCCAACCAACCACACCCCGCCCACCGTTTACTGACGCCAATCATTGATAATCAACCACCGCAGGTATCTTCTCAAAAAAGCGCGGCGGAGTTGGTTGAGCCTGTCGAAACCAACGGTCTTCGACAGGCTCAGACCTCGTCCCCCCCAGAATATTGAGAACATACCACCGCCGCTTAAAAATGGAGTAGACCCGCATGTTCAAAGATATTACGGATGTTCGTGAACGGTTAGGCCAGCAGCAGTACATTGCCTCTGAAGAAATCGCCACCGTCACCTTTTTGGCCCAATCCTTATCAAAACCAATTTTGGCCGAAGGACCGGCCGGCGTGGGGAAAACAGAACTGGCAAAAGCGTGGGCCACTGCCATAGAACGGCCGTTAATCCGCCTGCAATGCTACGAAGGACTGGACGAGAGCAAGGCGCTCTACGAATGGGAATACGCCAAACAAATGCTCTACACCCAGCTCATGCGCGACACCCTGCACAAAGTGCTGGAAGGCGTGGGCAGCCTCGATGAAGCCGCCAACCGGTTGGCGCAAGAAGAAGATGTCTTCTTCTCCGAAAACTTTCTCCTTCCCCGTCCCCTGCTCAAAGCCATCATGGCCGACGAACCCGTGGTGCTGCTGATTGACGAAATTGACCGCGCCGACGTGGAATTTGAAGCCTTCCTGCTCGAAGTCCTGAGCGATTTCCAGGTGACTGTTCCCGAACTGGGCACCATCGCCGCCAAACACCAGCCCATGGTGCTGCTCACCAGCAACAACACCCGCGAACTGAGCGAGGCGCTCAAACGGCGCTGCCTCTACCTCTATGTTGATTACCCCACGCAGGACGCCGAACTGAACATCGTGCGCCTCAAAGTGCCCGACCTCTCGCCGGAACTGGCCCATCAAGCCGTGGCCGTGGTGCATCAACTGCGCAACATGGATTTACGCAAAGTGCCCAGCATCAGCGAAACGCTCGACTGGGCGCGGGCGCTGGTGACGCTCAACGCCGAAGCCATCGACGAAAAGACCCTCAGCAACACCCTTACCGTCCTGCTCAAATACGAAACCGACGTCGCCAAAGCCAAACGCATGATGGGCAACGACGGCGGCAGAAAAAACCGCTGGTAGATGTTGGACGTAAACCGTGAACCGTGGACCGTGAACCGTCGGATAACGTAACACGGATTACGGATTACGGATTACGTGACACGGAACACGAAAAGGAATTCAACCGATGGATAACCGAGTCATTGAATTTGTGCGGGGAATGCGGGCGGCGGGGGTGCGCGTGTCGCTGGCGGAGTCGATGGACGCCATGCGCGCCATTGAAGCCCTGGGCATTCAGGATAAAACGATATTCAAGTCATCGCTGCGCGCCACTCTCATCAAAGAGTCGCAGGACTTTGCGGTGTTTGACCAGTTATTCCCGCTCTACTTTGGCAGCGGCGGACCCATGCTGCAAAACGCCCTGGACGACTTGAGCGCCGATGAGCAGAACATGCTGCAAGCCGCCTTGCAAGCCATGAGCGGCCGGATGCAAAATTTGCTGGACTGGCTGACCAGCGGCGAAGGTCCCACCAAGGAAGAGCTAGAAGATCTCGCCAAACGCGCCGGAGCGCAGTGGGCGGATAATCCGGGCGAAGCGCGCTGGGTGACGCGACGCATGTTACAAGAAATGGGCATGGGCCACCTGGAGCAGCAGTTGCAGCAGCTGATCCAAAAGCTGCAAGAAATGGGCATGAGCCAGGAAGCCATCGAAAAGCTGTTGGGCGTGGTGGAGGCTAACCGCGAAGCGCTGGTGGAACAGGTAGCGCAGCAGGTCGGCCTGCAAATTGCGCAGGAACGGGCCAACCGTCCGGACGAACTGCACGGTTCCGACCTGATGCACAAACCTTTTTCGGCGCTGACTGAAGAGGAAACGGCCGTTCTGCGCAAAGAAGTGCAGCGTCTTATCGGCCAACTGCGCACCCGGGCTGCCATGCGCCGCAAACGCGGCACACGGGGCAAGTTCGACGCCAAAGCCACCATTCGGGCCAACCAACGCTACGGCGGCGTGCCCCTGGAACTGCGCTTCAAGAAAAACAAACTCAAACCCAGCCTGGTGCTCATGTGCGACATGTCTCGCTCCATGTTTCACGTCACCGAATTCATGCTCACCTTCATCTACCAGCTTCAGGACCAGGTCTCCAAAACGCGCAGCTTCGCCTTCTACGCCGACATGCAGGAGGTGAGCCACCTGCTCAACGCCCACCGCGCCGACGAAGCGGCGCACGAGGTGTTCGACGCCTTCTACGGCGGCGCTCCCAGCCACTACGCCACCGACTTCGGCGGCAGTTTAAACACCTTTTATCACAAATGGTTAAGTGCGGTAAACGGCCGTTCTACCGTCGTCATTTTGGGCGATGGGCGCAACAACTACAACTCGCCGCGTATAGACCTCATCAAGGATTTGCAGAAACGCGCCCGCCGCATCATCTGGTTCTGCCCGGAGCAGCAGCAGCAGTGGGGCACCGGCGACAGCGATATGCTGGAGTATGCCCCTGCCGTCGATTCGGTGTATGTGGTGCGTAATCTGGCGCAGTTGGCAACGGCCGTTGACAAACTGTTAGCAGGCGATTAAAAACAGCGCTTGTAAGCACAATTGAAAGCTCCCTTTCCCATAATCCCCTCAGTCAATAGACTGTGTGTTGTAGCGTAACGTTAGCAAACCCGTACAGGATCTGTTTCCAAATAAATCCTACGCCCTTCCCCCCGAATCTCTGGCTGAGACAATCTCATTTGCCCGGCTCTACTCGAGGGATAGTCGTTGTCTGTGCGAATTCATCCATCCTGTGATCTGAATGTTTGCCATCCTGAAAGTTCAAGGAACCATTCATGAACAAACTCTTAAACGTCGCCTATGAAGAAGTGGCTGCTTTCCAATTCAGATGGCTGCTGGTGAGATTGTTAACCTTCTTTTTACCCAACTACGTGGGCAACCGCTGGCGGGCTGCCGCCTTTCGGCTGGCAGGTTTTTCCATAGGCGCGGGCACGATCATCGGCGGCGTTCCAGCCATAACCGGCCCCAGAGCGCTGCATGAACGACTGATCATCGGTAAACAAGGCTGGATAAACTTTGGCTGCATTTTCGACCTGGGCGATCAGCTGATCATTGGCGACCGCGTCGATATGGGTCATGAGGTGCTGATCATCACCACCACCCATGAAATTAACAGCCAATACCGGCGGGCAGGCGCCAGCATCACAAAACCCGTCATTATCGAAAACGGCGTCTGGCTGGGCGCGCGCTGCACCATTTTGCCTGGCATCACCGTGGGCGAAGGCGCTGTTGTGGCGGCGGGCGCCGTGGTCACAAAGGACGTGCCGCCCAACACCATTGTGGGCGGCGTGCCGGCCAAAGTCATCCGAGAACTTGACCCTGAACATGCCGCACGGGATTCCTTTAAATCCGTCAACCCGAATGCCCGCCCCTGAGAAACAGTTGACACTCCTCAATGATGAGCAAATTCGCACCATAGAGCAGAAACCGTTATACTGAATGATGGTGTCTGCGAACAAACGTGTTCGAGACCTTACTAAACGCAGCGCGGCATCGCTAATTGCCGGGCTGCACCAAACTACTTGCGGGCTGAGAGTGCGACTTGGCTCCCCAAAGTCAAGGAGACTTTCAGTGAAATTTGAAGAATTCAATCTTGATGCACGCCTGAACAAGGGCATCAACGACATGGGCTATACCACGCCCTCCCCCATCCAGGAACAAGCCATTCCCCACGCCCTGCAAGGGCGCGACATACTTGGTCTGGCGCAAACGGGCACCGGCAAAACGGCCGCTTTTATGCTGCCTATTTTACAACACCTGCTCCAGGCGCCGCTCCAGGGGCAGCAGCGGCAGGTGCGCGCCCTCATTGTGGCCCCCACCCGGGAATTAGCCGAACAGATTCATGAAACGGCCGTTTCCCTGGGCAAATACACCAAAATCCGCAGCCTCACCGTTTACGGCGGCGTCAACAAAACACGGCAGGTAGCTGGCCTGCGCCGCGGCGCCGAAATCGTGGTGGCCTGCCCAGGCCGCCTGCTCGATCTGGTGGGCGATCACGACATCGACCTGTCCAAAATAGAAATTCTGGTGCTGGACGAAGCGGACCGCATGTTCGACATGGGCTTCCTGCCCGACATCCGGCGCATCCTCAAACTGCTGCCCGCCAAACGGCAAAACCTGCTCTTCTCCGCTACCATGCCCCAGGATATCCGCACCCTTACCGACCAGGTTCTCAACAAACCAGTCACCGTGCAGATCGGCCACAGCGCCCCGGTTGAAACTGTTTCGCACGCCCTGTATCCGGTAACCGATGGCCTCAAGAAACAACTGCTGTTTTCCATGCTCGACTCGACGCGCACCGGGCGGGTGTTGATTTTCACCCGCACCAAGCATCGCGCCCGCATCCTGGCGCGTGATCTGGAAAAAAGGGGACAGAACGTCGAAATGCTCCAGGGCAACATGTCCCAAAACCGGCGGCAGAACGCGATCAACGGCTTCCGCGAGGGTAAATACGACATTCTGGTCGCCACCGACATTGCGGCGCGGGGCATTGACGTGGCGGAAATCTCGCACGTGATCAACTTTGACATGCCCGACACCGTAGACGCCTATACGCACCGCATCGGGCGTACCGGCCGCGCCAGTGAAACAGGCGAAGCTTTCACCTTCTCCACCCCAGAAGATGAAGATATGGTGCGCAGCATCGAGAAGGTTTTACGCGCGTCCATCGAACGGCGTCGTTTACCAGATTTTGATTATGGCGGGTTCTCCCCCGAAAATCGCCCGCAGCCAACCAACGGCAATCAAAACAGAGCCAAGACCAAGCAGCCTTCTGGCGGCAATGGGCAAAACGGCCGTCGTCCGCCATCCGGAAATGGCAATGGCAACGGCAGCAACCGCAACCGCAACCCGCAGCGCAGCCGCTATGCCTCTCAGGGTAACGGCCGTTAGGGCCTATCCTTTCCCCCATCTGAAAAATTAAAAGCCCGGGTGTTCTTGATGAGAACACCCGGGCTTTTTGTTTTACAAGTGCCTTGACACCCAGTCTATGTTATGGTATTTTCAAGTCGTTCAATATAAATTGAAAGTTTAGAAACATACAAGGAGCTGCACCATGAAAAGGCTTTATGCACTTGCCATCGGCATCACGCTGTTTTTGGGCGTCGCCCACACGATATTAACCCCGCTGTTTTACCCGGCATTTACGATTGACGCGCTGTGGTTTGCGGGGACAGGGCTGGCGCTGGTGTTTAATGGCCTGCTCAACCTGGCGGCGTACCGGGCCAGGCTGAAATGGATGCTTGACTACGTGATTCCGGCGAATGGCGTGCTGGCGGTGTATTTAACGGCCGTTGCCGCTGCTCTCCCTGAAATTCAGGCTTTTCTGGCTGCCTTGGCCGTTTGGATCATGGTCCTGACCTCGATTTTTGCGCGCCTGCAAACGAATTCAAATCCTGTGGAACCGGTAAGAGGCTAACAATGACACAATTCGATCCAATCCTCCAATCTGCACCGGAATTGCAACCTTATTTGCTTGATGCTGACCACATTGATGTCAAAACGGTGGAGGGTAAGGCCACCATGCGCGAATTTTTGGCGGGCATGTTTTCATACTGTCCCGGTTGGTTGAAGTTTCTTTATGGCGTGCGCTGGGGATTTGTACGCCTGTTGGGCATGAAACAAGAAGGTATTCCCGAAAGCCATGAATATCGTCCTGAAGATGTGTGCATGACGCCGGGTGAAGCCATGGCTTTTTTCACTGTCGAAATGGCGTCTGAACGGGTTTGGTTAGCGGGGATAGTGGATACCCACCTGAGTGCAAATGTGGGCATCGTGCGGGAAGCATTGGAAAACGGCCGTTTTCGTTTCCACATCATCACTATCGTCCATTATAACAAGTGGACGGGGGTGGTCTATTTCAGCGTGATTCGCCCATTTCACCACCTTGTGGTAGCCCAAATGGCGAAATCCGGCGTCAACTACACAAAATCAGGAACCTTGGTGAGGGGAGAGCTGTGATCATGTTGAATGTGATGCAATCCGTTTTAATCCTGGTTTTCATCATCATCTTGCAACTCCTCACCTATTTTATTTTCTTAAAGCCTATCATTGATACCTGGGGGGCAACAAAAGAGGAAGCCGGCATGGCTTTGATTGGTGACGAGTTGGCCGCGACCATTGTGTCAACGCGAGCCATTTCAATCAATGCTCCGATTGACCAGGTTTGGCAGTGGATCATTCAGTTAGGCGCGGATCGAGGTGGTTTTTTCAGTTACACCCTCATTGAAAAGGCGCTGGGTTATGAGGCTCGCATAGCAGAACCAGTTCCCGAGTTTCAAGATATGGCAGTGGGGCGTGTCATTCCGGCATCAGTTGATGCGTCCAAAAGCCTGATTCAATACCACTTCTCCGTGATTGCTGTGCAGCCTGGCGAATCTTTTGTCATTCAGAATTGGGGCGCATTTGTCTTGAAAAAGATTGATGCGCAGCAAACCCGATTCATTGTGCGCACTCACGGGCAAAATCCGCCAAACTTAAGAAGTAAAATTGGCGATTTCTTTAGCATGTCTGCTCATTACATCATGGAAAGACGCATGATGCTGGGTTTCAAAGCTCGCGCAGAAGCGGGTGCGGGCGTCCATCTATCTGAGTTAGCAGATAATTTGTGGATTTTAGGGCTGATTCTTTCGGGATTGGGGATTGTCGTGATGGCCTTTTTAGGCGGAGATGTGTGGGAGGTAGTGGTAACGGCCGTTTACAGCACCTTATGGCTCCTGGCTTTGCTGATTATCGCCCCCAAACCAGTTTACAGTCTGAGTTTATCGGTACTCATTGTGGTGACTATCGTATCGTTGTTTGGGCTATAAGTTTCCACGCCCATCCGCCTCAACCCATCTATGGCGACAAATGTTTGGTGGACAACGGCCGTTAACCCATCCGTCCACTAAACCTGCAATCTGTGGCAAAACGGTTTCCCACGATTCCATCGCTTGGGATACAAAAGCGCACTATACTTGGCCGAAAGCGGCAATATTTTCAGACTGAAATCGGTCTCAATCTTTGATCGTCACTCTTCAATCATCATTTCGGAGGCAGCATGTTAGACAAAGCACAATCCCTCGCGGCTGAACTGGTTCGCCTGCGGCGAGACATTCATCAACACCCGGAACTGGGTTTCCAGGAATTTCGCACGGCAGCCCTGGTGGCGGACACCCTGGCAGAAATCGGCATCGAGGCGCAAACAGGCGTGGGACAAACCGGCGTAGTGGCGCAATTTGGCAGCGGCAGCGGGCCAACGATTGCCATCCGCGCGGATATGGATGCGCTGCCCATTTTGGAGAAAACCAGCGTGCCCTACTCATCTGAAAATGCGGGCGTCATGCATGCCTGCGGTCATGACGCGCACACGGCCATTTTGCTGGGCGCCGCCCATTTGTTGTATCAAAGTTTCCGCACCGAATCCTGGCAGGGCAACGTGCGCCTGCTGTTTCAGCCCTCTGAAGAACGGTTTGATGAAAAGGGCGTCAGCGGGGCAACGGCGATGATTCAAGACAACGCACTGGCAGGCATTGACGCTGTCATTGCGCTGCATGTGTGGTCAGACAAACCAAGCGGCAAGGTATGGTTTTATGACGGGTTTGGGTTGGCGGCCGTGGATCAGTTTGACGCCTGGATTTATGGCGCGGGTGGTCATGGCGCTTACCCGCACACCGGCAGCGATCCTTTTTTTATGCTGGGTCTTATTTTGAATACGTTGTATGCCATCCCTTCTCGCCAGATCAATCCGCTGCGGCCTTCGGTAGTCAGTCTGGGACAGGTTTGCGGCGGGGCCGTACACAACGTCATCCCCAATCAGGTCTATTTACAGGGTACTATCCGCTCTCACGACCAGGCGGTGCGGGAACAGCTCTGGGCTGAAATTGAACGCGCTTTAAGTTTGAGCAAAGTATTGGGCGGTGATTACAAGCTGGAGATTACAAAGGGGTACCCGGCGCTGTTTAATGATGCAGGGGTGAATGACTGGATGCGGGCTGTGGTGACAGATCTGGTGGGGGAAACGGCCGTTATCAATGAAGAATTTGGCATGGGCGCCGAAGACTTTGCCTACATGACACAACAGGCGCCGGGCGCTATGTTCATGCTGGGCGCCGCGCCGCCAGACGACATCATTCGCCACCACCATACCGATACTTTTGCCATCGACGAAAGCGTGCTGCCGCTGGGCGCCGCCATCCTGGCAGAAACTGCCAGACGTTTTGTCACCGGTCAATTGATGCAGTAGAACAACACTATTCCTTTCAATTGGCGTCGCTTCCACCTCTGGAAAGCGACGCCAATCCTCCCCGGATCCCACATTCATATAAAAAGTGCGTGATTTTCTACCAAATACCCCACAAAGAACGTGCGTTCTATAGAAATCTGCCTTCAATTTCCTTTATAATATTTTCTGTCAACTTCGTGTAGAAGAAAATGGTAGGCCAGTTTCGCATTTTCAACTCAACTCAAGTTCTTAATGCGAAAGTTCATGACAGACAAACAGCTTCTGGGTGATCCCTACCACATTGTTCCAAGATTTTCTAGGAGGCTCAGATGAGTGCAAATTATACCGACGAACAGGAAGCCACAAGACCCCCGTCATCAAAAAGGCGCCTGACGTCACTCTCGCGTTATCGTTCAGTGGCTATTTTATTGGTTGTGTTGGTGGCTTTATTGGTGGGTCCCGGATTGGCAATTTCCAGTACCATTCCGACTATTGCCATCACTGATGTCATAACGGATCAGACCGTCTCGATTATGACGTACAATTATCCGGCCAATCAGGATTTTGTCGTCACTATGGGGCCAATGGGGTCGATGGGGATTGATGGTTATTATGTGACCACCATCAAATCTGGCGCAGGCGGCTCATTCCCGGCCACCTTTACCATTCCGGAACAGTTAAAGGGATCGTATCAAATCGCCATCCGCCTGCAAAGCGCCCAAGGGTTTTACAGCTTCAACTGGTTCTACAACAACACCACGGGCACAGGCACAGGCGGTCAACCGGGATATACCGGGATTCCCACGTTCCAGGTTCTGAGCGTTGTTACGGACCAGACGGTGACGGTGCGCACGCACAATTTCCCGGCCAATCAGGTATTTAGATGGACGATGGGGCCGATGGGCACACAGGGTATTAACGGGATTGCAGTTGCCGGATTCGAGGCCTGGAATTCTGGGACAGGTGGTCAGCAAGACCTGACTCTGCCAATTCCGGCGCAGTTACGTGGTTCTTTCCAGATTTCCATGCGGGCGCAAACGTCACATGCCAATCCGTTTTTTGCCTATAACTGGTTCTACAACAATACAACCGGGACAGGCGGACAGCCCACACCACCACCGCCGCCACCGCCGCCGGATTACACGGGCATTCCCACGTTTAAGGTGTGCAGTGTGGCGCAGAACGGCACTGTGACCATTCGCACGAACAATTTCCCACCCAATCAGGTCTTTAATGTGACGATGGGGCTAATGTATACGGCCGGCGTCAATGGCATTCCGGCAACACCGTCTTCGATCAATTCAACCACCGGCGGTACGCAGGATTACACATTTACTATTCCGGCACAACTTCACGGGCAGTCTAGGATTTCTATCCGGGCGCAAACGGGGCATCAATACCCGTTCTATGCCTATAACTGGTTCTTCAATACTACGGCGAATGTTTGTCCCTAATTGGGGCAGCTAATAAAGGATTAAACGCCCGGCTTTGTGACAAAGCCGGGCGTTTTTTTGTTTGGGAGCAGATTGGACCAATCTTGGAGATTGGTCCAATCTGCGCTGCGTAATTTTTAGACGCTTACTGTGCCTGCGGATCATCCAATCAAGACGTGGGTTTCCGGATATCTGACCAACTGCTCTGCCGGTCGCCGCTGAATGAGGGCCAGGACAATCGTCAGGACACCTAAACGCCCCCAAAACATCATCACAATGATGATCAGACGCCCAAAGGGGTTTAGGGCGTGGGTAATGCCCAGGGAAAGACCGCAGGTAGCCAGGGCGGAGATGACTTCAAAGAGGACTGTATTAAGATCAAAGTTATGGGTGAAGAGAATAAGCCAGCTTGCTATAAAAACCACGGCGATATAGATGCAGAGAACGGCCGTTGCCCGCAGCACTGCCTCGCGGGAAACACGTCGGCCAAACACCTGCACATCTGACCGCCCACGCACATAATTCCACAATACCAGGGCTAAAACGGCAAAGGCGCCGGTGGTGATGCCGCCGCCCATAGAGGCCGGCGCGCAGCCGATAAACATGAGGACCATGACAATGAGCTGGCTCTCCGGCGTTAGATTGTTAAAGCTGTCGAGTCCTGGAAAACCGGCGGTACGTGTGGAAACAGATTGGAACCACGTTTGCACCAGTCTGTCTAATAAAGGCAGTTGGTGAATAACGCCTTCTGGCTGGCTTTCAGCAAAGAAAAGACCCAGCCACCCGGTCATTGTTAACAAAGTAATCACCAACAATGTCAGGCGTGTATTTACTGAAAAGCGGCGTCGGCCGCGCCTCTGGGCGAAGTTGATAAAGATGGGCAATCCCAGGCCGCCCAAAAACACCAACCAGCCCAAAATCAGCAGTGTCACATTGTCGCTGGGGATGCCGTCAGGGTAGTCGGGCAAACCTACAAACAAGTCGAAGCCGGCATTGCAAAAGGCGGAAACGGCATGAAAAAGCGCGTAAAAACCAATACGCTCTGTGACAATACCGCTGGTTTGCCAATGCCAATAGAGCAGCACAGCGCCAACGGCCTCAATTATCAACATGCCCATGACGGCGCGGCTTAATAAATTGAGAACGGCCGTTGGCCCCTCCAAGCCCAATGCTGTAGAAAGCGCCGCCCGGTTTATCCGGGAAACCTTGCGCCCTATCAAACGCAGGGTGAGTACGACCAGGATGGTGTAGCCCAGCCCCCCCATTTGAATCAGGATAAGCAGGACTGTCTGCCCCAGAACCGTGAAATCCGTACTGGTCGTCAGCACGGAAAGGCCGGTGACAGTGGCCGCCGAAGTCGCGGTAAACAAGGCATCCAACAACGTAATAGGACGAGTTGTGACACCCGGCAGCAGGAGAACGGCCGTTCCCATCCCAACCAGCAGTATCAATCCCAACACGAAACGCAGCGGTTCCGGCACACGTCGACGAGGCATAGTTTGCAGTGGAAGCAAAAGTTTCATGCCAGTTTACTAAATTTAGCAACATTCTCGTCAGAACCCAACACCACCAATACATCCCCCGCCTGTAAAATCGCATCCGCTGGCGGCGCCAAAATCAGCCCACCCCCTCGCTCAATCAGCAAAACCATGACATGATACTGCTGGCGCAAATTGCACTGCGCCAGACTTTGGTGGGCAAAGCGCGAAGGCAGCACCACCTCTGCCAGGCTGTGATTCGGACCCAATTTCAGCCGCTCCAGCATCGCCGGCGTACTCAATTCTTCCGCCAACCGCTCCGCACTGTTCTTTTCGGGCAGAATCACCTTGTCCGCACCAATACGCAGCAAAATATTGCTCTGGCGATCTGTTTGTGTTTTACAAATAATCCGCTTCACGCCCAGATCTTTCAGCAAAGCTGTTATCAATAAATTAGCTTCAAAATCAACCCCAATAGCCACAATAACTGCGTCAAACGTCGTCGGATCCACCACCCGCAGCGCTTCATCATTGGTCGCATCCAAAGCCGCTGACTGGCTTACCCGGTCTGCAATGCTTTGTACCAGCGCCTCGTCCTGATCAATAGCCATGACACTGTGTCCCAATTCTTCCAGCTTCAAAGCCAAATTGTAGCCAAACCGGCCTAAGCCGATAACTGCAAACTCTTGTACACCTATTCCCTTTGCCATAAGATTCCTCTCCACTGTCAATGTGGTCGAAGTATAAAACGGTTCGCAGCGGAAGCAAACGCCATTTCTTCCTGGCTGATCTCTGATAAACTATACTGGCTGTGGCCGGTCTCCGACCGTGCCACCTCTAGAAAAAATGTCAGATGATGCGCGTTGCCAGTATAAATGCAGTTTCGGGATTTTCAAGATGGACGGAGAAACGGAGAAAAACATGCATAGAAAATACCGGTATCAAATAGATGGCATCTTGTTTGGCCTGCTGATGCTGTGCGGCCTGATGGGCGCGCTGCTGTTTACCACAACATGGTCGTTTTACTGGATATGGCTGATCGCCATCAACATCACCACCTTTCTCATGTTTGGGGCAGACAAAGGGTTGGCAAAAACACTCAAGAGGCTGCGCATCCCTCAAATAGTGCTGCACATTTACACACTGTTAGGTGGATTTTTGGGGCAAATCTTGGGGCGTTTGGTTTTCAGGCACAAAATCAGCAAAGAAAAACGGGGAATGTTTAACGTGGTTTTGGTAGTCAGTGTCATGCTGCAAGCAGGTCTGGCGTATTTTTTGTTCTTTCAGTAATCGACAATCGGGGGGCAGAATAAAACGAATTCAGGATCTTAAAAAGCTTAACGCAGAGGTACAGAGACGCCAGGAAAACTTAACCTCTGCATCTCCGCGTCTCTGCGTTTTTTGTAAAATCAATCCTCCAGGCGGAAACCAACTTTAATCGTTACCTGCCATTGATGGACCTGATTCTCGGCAATACTACCCCGAATTTCCTCAACTTCAAACCAGCGCAGCTTACGCACAGACTCGCCTGCTTTCATAATAGCGTTATTAACGGCATCTTCAATGCCTGCTTCCGACGTGCCGGTTAATTCAATTTTTTTGTAAATGGGATCGCTCATAAAAAACTCCTTATCTCTTCAAACAATTGGGGATGGGCTAAATAGTAATAGCATGTAGACAAGATGGCAAATAACAAAACCCATCATCGTTGGCCCTTTGTCACGAATTCACAGATGGTTGTGATTGCCTCTTTCCCCAACTTTTGCGCTGACGGATGACCCACTGCTTCACGGATCCAATCCGCAGCGCCAACAGCACCCCGAGAATCAGCGCAAAAATAAACGGCTGCGTATAGGTGTTTTTCACCAACAAAATATAATGCAGCACAGCCAGAACCCCCGCCAGATAGACCCATTTGTGCAGCGTCGTCCATTTTTTACCCAGCTTCTTCATGGACCATCTGGAAGAGGTCAGCGCCAACGGCAGCAAAACAAGAAAGGCGGCAAAACCAACCAGCGCATACCACTTCTCAAATATCGCTTCCTGAAGCAACGGCCAGCTTAAGCCATAGTCCAAATAGACAAAAATCGTCAGATGCAGCGCCACATACATAAAGGCATACAGCCCAAAAATACGGCGCAGCGAGTGTAATTGATTCCAGCCAAAAACAATCTTGAACGGGGTGATTGCCAATGACAGCACCAGCAAAACAATTGCCGCCTTTCCAGTGCGCAGCGTAATTTCACGAATAACATCTGCGCTAAACAAGCCAAAATAATAATCATAAAGCAGCAGCGCCAACGGTATCAAAGACGCCGCATGACCAATGATGCGTATGATCTGTGTTTTTTGTTTCCGGTCGAGTTTCATGAGGCTCCAGTTAATAATTTGCGGTCAAACTCATGCCCTCATACAAATACGCTACCTGTTCTTCATAGCCGTTGAACATGAGCGTGTCCCGGCGGCCTAATTCGCCAATACGGCGTTCCGTAGACTGAGGCCAACGGGGATGGGGAACCTCCGGGTTGACATTGGCGTAAAATCCATATTCGCGTGGCGCTGCCGACATCCATAACGAGGTGGGTTTCTCCTCAACCAGATCGATTTTGACGATGGATTTGATGCTTTTAAAGCCATACTTCCAGGGCACAACCAAACGAATGGGCGCGCCGCTTTGCGGCAGTAAGTCCTTGCCATATAGGCCGGTTGACAACAGCGCCAGATCGTTCATTGCTTCATCCAGGCGCAGCCCTTCTACGTAGGGCCATTCATACCAGCGGCTGCTCTGGCCGGGCATTAGATCAGGATCGTAAAGCGTCTCGAAACGCACATATTTGGCGTCAGCCGTGGGTTCCACCTCTTGCAGCAGTTTGGCTAACGGAAAACCCAGCCAGGGAATCACCATAGACCACGCTTCCACACAGCGCAGGCGGTAAATGCGTTCTTCCTGGTCGAATTTGGTACGCAAATCGTCGATGTCATAAACGCCGGGGTTGCGCACCATGCCGCCCACCGTGACCTGCCAGGGCGAAGTGGGGAAATCTTTGGCCAACCTGGCCGGAGATTCTTTGTCGGTGGCAAATTCGTAGTAGTTGTTGTAGGTGATGATGTCCTCGTAATCGTTCAACGGGTCGCCCAGTTCGTCGGTGGCGGCGCTAACCGTGCCGGGTGTGGTATCTGTGTCTGCGGAGACGGGCGCACGGCCTTGAGGGGCGCTGCCACCGCCAGGCGCGCAGGCCGCCAAAAGACCGCCCGCTGCTGCCAGGACCGCGCCTTGCATAAATTGGCGGCGAGCTTTATAGATATGTTCCGGTGTAATTTCAGAGGATGGGATTTCGATGCCGGTGCGTTTTTTGATGAGCATGGGTGCGCTTCCTTGTTTGTATGTAACTATACAGCGCTGTCGAGGGCTGAGCTTGTCGAAGCCCGGTTCCCTTCGACAGGCTCAGGGAACCTCCGTGTATAGTTATGTTTATATTTATCAAAAACTGGCGGCGAATGTCAGGGATTGTTGGTTGGTCGTTCGCTTTTAGTCTTTGCCTAAATTTTTTAGTGTGGCAAATAATATGATTTTATAACTATAACGGGATCTTATGACATTTTGCTAAACAGAATATTATGAAATGCTTACAAAGGGAAATCGCCTGGATGAGATAACAAAAAGGCCGCCCTTGCGAGCAGCCTGTTCTTTCTGGTGACGCCAAGTGGATTTGAACCACTGACCTAGGGCTTATGAGTCCCTCGCTCTAACCAACTGAGCTATGGCGCCAAAGCGACCGGCATTATAACCAAATCCGGCAAATCTGCAACCTTTTTAACACGCTCAGGACAGAAACGGAGCGCGGAGAGGATTTTTTCGGGAGCGCCGGGGAGGGTTTAAGGTGTGATCAGGCGGAATGGCAGGGGCACAAAGACCAGGAAAAAAAGCGCCAGCGCCAGGATAGCAATTACTTTACGCTTTGTATCCAGGGGGGTCACGTCATCCAGTGGTTCGGCATACATGCGGCCAAAGGCCAGCAGCAGAAAAATCCAAAAAATCCAGACGAACGAGTTACCTAGAATTACCAGCAGCAGCAAGCCAAACAACACGGGCAGATAGAAACGCCGCGCTTTTTGCCCAAACAGGGTATAGGCTACATGCCCGCCGTCTAACTGCCCAACGGGAATCAAGTTCAGACCGGTGACAAACATACCTACCCAGGCTGCCCAAGCCACCTGATTCAGGTAGACGTCCATGCCATCCGCGGGCAAATAACGGCGGAAGACAATGAATTTCGCCAAAATGTAGATCAGTGAG
The DNA here is from genome assembly GCA_046496595.1 of Chloroflexota bacterium. Taxonomy (GTDB): domain Bacteria; phylum Chloroflexota; class Anaerolineae; order Promineifilales; family Promineifilaceae. The sequence continues at coordinate 6,418 of JAWOGU010000419.1, read as the reverse complement.
TTGCCTTCGTATTGGAAAGGGTAATCAGGCAGGAGACCTAATTCAGACGTGGATAAACCGTAAAGGAATATAGGGACTGCCACGATAAATCCAGCCAGGGGGCCAGCTGCGCCTACGTCTAACAGGGCGCGTTTGTTTTTTACGGGCGCTTTGAGACGAATAAAAGCGCCCATGGTGCCAATGATAGAAAAAGGCATGGGGATAAAGTAGGGTAGGGTGACGGGTACTTTGTGATAACGGGCGGCAAAGTAGTGGCCCAGTTCGTGCAGGCCTAAAATGGTCATGATGCTGAGGCAAAAGGGCCATCCCAGAAAAATGTCGCGCCAATTTTGGGCCATGTTCTGGAAGAGTGCGGACAGTGAATCGACTTCTCCTGTACTGCTAAAAGCGCCTTCATACATGGCGCCCATAAACATGGTGGTGACGATGGTTGCCAGCAGCAGAATGAGGTTGATGTGCCATTTGGATGGGGCGGGATTGAAAACGTGGGGCAGTCCGAAAAGGGCTAAACGGCCGTTTTCCTCCCGAATCAGTGGTGTAAATCCCTGCGCTTCAAATGCTGTGCGCAGTTCATCAAAACAGGCATCCACATCCTGCATAAAACGGCCGCGAAAGCGAAAATGCCCCTTCTCCGGCAAATCCAGCGTGGTGTCTGTTACCGTAAACAGGTGAACAATGGCGGTGCGAATGGCTTCGACGGCGTCGAGCGAGACCGTGTATGGGGGCGTGTTATCAAACATAAGCAAACCGTGTGGCGCTTCATGACAGGCAAAACAGGGGTAAAGGAAAAACGGCCGTTATCCCTTTATATCTTCTTCAACAACCGCAGCCGCGTCCTCTTCATCGTCGCCCCAGCTAATAATCCAGATGCAAGCCCCGGCTACCAGAATCGTGATCGTAATCAGCCAAAACCATTGGCTGCCTTCCAGCCCCACATTACGGGCCTCATACAGCAGGATGAGCACCATACCCAGCGCCAACACAAACCAGGCCGATAAATAAGGGTGGCTGGTTACCATATTTTTTGCTTTTTCCATATAACATCATCCTTGACAATCAAATCACGCTGTAACAGGCGTAATATGACCATCATCAATCTTCAATTTTTAACTTTTATGCAGCCGGTCATCCCGCAGGACACGAATCATCAAGTGTGTCTCCGGCGGCTGCGATTCCTCAATTGCCACCTGCCAGGCATCTGGCAGAATCTCCGGCTCCACGTCAAAATAGCCCTCTTCGCCGAAGAAACCATGCAGCGCGGCTGCCTGTTTCTCAGGAACAAACGCGGCCAAAATCTCGCCGATATGGGCATCGGCTGAGGTTTCGATTTCACGCAAAACGGCCGTTAACGTGGGTATCAGCTCGTCGCCGGGCAGCATAAACATCTGGTCGATGCGGGCCACCTGCCCATCAATACTCCAGCCCAGGATAACCACCACTTCAGCGCCCAACTGCCCAATCACATAGCTGCGTTCACTGAAGGCCAGCAGCATGTCTGCCCGCTTTATCTTCACTTCGCCGTCCGTTACCTTTTGTATCAGCAGCAGCACGGAAGGAATATCCGAAGGCTTGGCGCGGCGCACTTGCAGCCCTTCCGGCTGCGCCCGTTCCGGCTTTTCAATCTTTTGGGCGGCAGCCACCAGCGCTTTCAAGTCACCCTTGCCTGCCAGACGCGCCGCCCGCATGAGACCTTCACCGTCGCCGCCCACTGTCATGGCTTTTGTTTCGACATGTTCCGGAGCAGGCAGCCGGTTCCATATTGATACAAATTGAGCTTCAGTTTCCGTCATCAGACTATCCGTATCGATCACGGCATCGGCCATGGCAACTTTTTCTTCTTGGGGGGGCTGCGCTTTCACGCGCAGGGTGGCGGTGTCAGCGTCCAGACCCCGGCAGATCATCAAGCGTTGCAGTTGGCGTTGTTTGGAGCAGCGGGTAACCCACACTTGATGGCACGCTTTCGCCAGTTCACCTTCCAGCAATTTAATGGCTTCTATGACAACCACGCTGGCTTCGCTTTCCAGAATGCGCTGCGCCAATACCTGGCGCACGGCGGGATGGACCATGTTTTCCAAATCTTGCAGGGCAGCCGGATCATTAAAGACGATGGCGCCCAGTTTTTTGCGGTCGATACGGCCGTTTTCCAGCCGCACCTCAGAGCCAAAAGCCACAGCGATGGCTGCCTGGATGTCCGAATCGTAATCCATCAGTTCATGCACCACTTTGTCCGCATCAATGGTAAACGCGCCCTGCTCTGCCGCCAGCCGCATCACAGCCGACTTGCCGGTGGCAATGTTACCCGTCAAACCAATGATCACTTTGCCTTTGAACGCTATGGTTTTGGCTTCGTCACTCATGCGCCATCGTCTCCCACTTTTCCAATAGTGCCTCGATTGCCTGTTCTGTCGCGGCGTATTCTATGCTGATGGCCTGAATCTTGCCAACGGACTCAGCCTGAGCCGCCGCTTCCATTTCTCTGGTCAGCGCCGCCAGTTTTTCTTCCAGCGCATGAATTTCAGTTTCTACGGCAGCCAGCGCAGCGGCTTGTTTGCGCTGCTGATTTTTACTCAGCCCGCTGCCATTGCTGCGCTCACGAGCCTGTTTGGCTTCGGCCCGGGCCAAAACAGCTTCTTGTTTGAGAACGGCCGTTTTCTGTTCCCGCAGCGCCAGATACTCCTGATAATCAGCCTCATACACATGCAGCCGTTTTTCATCCAGTTCCCAAACCTGCGTCGCCAACCGGTCCACCAGATACCGGTCATGGGTCACCATCAAAATCGTGCCGGAAAACTGCTCCAACGCCGCTTGCAGCGTCTCCTGGGAAAGCAAGTCCAGATGATTCGTCGGCTCATCCAGCAGCAAAAAATTCGCCTTTTGCAGCGCCAAAATCGCCAACGACAGGCGGCCGCGCTCGCCGCCGCTGAGCATGCCCACCTGTTTATACACGTCATCGCCCCGAAACAGGTACTGCGCCAGATAATTACGGGCTTCACTGATCAGCATATTTTGATGATGCAGCAGTTCGTCCAGCACCGTGTTTTCCAGATTCAGTCCTTCATGCGCCTGCGAGAAGTAGGCCACTGCCAGGCTGGCCCCCAGTTTCACCGCCCCGGACAGCGGTGGGATTTCCTCTAAAATCGTCTTGAGAAACGTCGTTTTGCCCGTGCCGTTTGCTCCAATCAACGCTGCGCACTCCTGGCGGCGCAGTTCGATATTATCCGTGGAAAACAAAAGCGTACCTGGATAACCAATGCCTAAATCCTGGGTGCGCAGCACCAGTTCGCCGCTGCGATGGGAGGCTGGCAGTTGCATATGCACCTGCGGCAGCCGGCTGGGCGGGCGCAGGCTCTTGATCTGTTCGTGCAGTTCCCCCACGCTGGAGGCCACAATATCCAGGCCATACTGCTCTTTCACCTGCATCCAACCCTTGCTCTTGAGATCGGCCAATACGCCCATTCCGCCCGAGCGAATGGCGGCTACCTCGCGGCTGAGACGGCTGAATTTGCCCTGCGCCATCTGGGTGTTCTGCCCGGCAATGTTCCGCCGGATATAGTCCAGTTCTTTTTCCAAATGGGCTATAAGATCGTCAAATTCAATCTGCCGCCGCTCCCACCGCGCTTCCCGCTGTTGAGTGTAGGCAGTGTAATTACCGCGGTAAACGTCAATGCCGCTGCGGCTCATCTCCCAGATGGTGTTGACTGTTTTGTCCAGGAAGTAGCGGTCATGGCTCACCAACAGCACGGCGCCGTCCCATATTTTTAGGGCGCCTTCCAGCCATTCGATGGCGTCAATGTCCAGGTGGTTGGTCGGTTCGTCCAGGATAAGCAGGTCTGGTTTTTCCAACAGCAAGCGGCCCAACAAAACGCGCGTTTTTTGGCCGCCGCTGAGATGCGGCAGAGGCAGCCGCCAGCTTTGGTCATCAAAACCGAGGCCGGTGAGTACCTGTTTAATGCGCAGTTCATAATCGTAGCCGCCAGCCTGTTCAAACTGCATTTGGCGGCGGCTGTATCCGGCAATCTCTTCTTCAGACAGGCTGCCTTCCGCCAGGGCTTCTTCCATCTGGCGCAGCCGTGTTTCTTCGCTGCGCAAGTTTTTGAAGACAAGTAACAGTTCCTCGTAAACGGAATGCGTGCGCCCGGAGAAGGCTTCAGCCGACTCCTGGCGCAGGTAGCCGAGCCGGGTTCCTTTTGCCAGGTAAATACGGCCGGCGCTGGGGGTTGTGAGGCCGGCTAAAATGCGCAAGAATGTCGTTTTGCCAATGCCGTTGGGACCAACCAGGCCCACCTTGCCATCCCTCGCCAGACTGACGGAGATGCCGGTGAACAGGTCAAAGTCGCCAAAGGATTGGCTGACGTTGGTGGTGGTGACGATTGCCATAGAGGGTGATTATACCGTAGGGCAGGCAATGGCACACGCACGCAAAGGCGTTGTTTGGGGAACGGGAGGAAAGGAGGCTGCCAGCGAGACGCCCCCGGTTACCTGTTAGCTAAAATATTGAAAAATCGTGCTGTTAATGGCTTGCAGTCGATCTTTCCAGGTTAGGGGCTGTTCGGGTGCATAACGGGCACGGTATTGGTACGTGTAATGGTAGCCATAACGGCCGTTTGCTTTGACCTTGTTGAGAATAACCCCGGCGATGGCGCTGTCTACGGCCTGGATTTGGGAAACGGCCGTTTCCACATCAGCCAGACGTGTTTGTCCCATACACGCCACAAACAACGTCGTATCCACCAGGCGCGAGAGAACCACACTATCCGTCACCGCCAGCACAGGGGGACTGTCAAACACCACAAAATCAGCCTGCTGTTTTAACCAGAGCAGCACCTCACGCATCCGCTCAGAACCAAGCAGCTCCGCCGGATTCGGCGGCAGACGGCCCGCCGTCATCACACGCAAATTGGGAATCATCGTACCCTGAATAAACCGTTCATCCTCTCGCCCCCGCACAATCATATTACTCAAACCCAAAGAGCCATCTACCGCCAACAGCGTATGCAGCATAGGGCGGCGCATATCCGTGTCAACCAACAGCACCCGCTTCCCGGCCTGCGCCAAAGCCACGGCTAAATTAATCGCCACCGTTGTTTTGCCTTCTCCCATATTGGCGCTGGTAATCAAAAACGTGCCCGACGGCTTATCTACACTGGTGAACTGGAGATTGGTTCTGATTTGGCGGTACGCTTCGGCAGCCGGAGAACGAGGCTCCAATTCCACCACCAGCGTATCTGAAGCATGATGGACCTTCAACTGCTGCAGCATCCCCAATGTCGAAAGTCCCGTTACCGCTTCAATATCCGCCGCCGTTTTGACTGAATCATCCAGGTACTCAATCAAAAACACCACACCCAGAGCTGTCATGCCGCCCACCACCACCGCTAACAATGTATTTGCCAACACCCGCGGACGGATAGGCTCTTCTGGCAGACGCGCATACTCATCAATAATCAAATTATTCAGGCTTTTCACTTCAGCAATACGAATATCTTCCAGGCTCCGCAAAAGCCGGTTATAGGTTTCCCGCAAGCGCAGTAAATGATCACTCTCCCGCTCCATGACAGCCTTATTCGGCTCCGCGCTGTTTATCTCGCTTTGCAGCACAGACTCCGCCGCCGCAATTTCCACCTGCATCTGCTTCAGCTCGTCCTCCAGGCTGTTTTTGATATTGGAAAAGCGGTCCAACTGCTGCGCCGAATTCTTTTGGGCAAAAATCTCAGGAATCTCGTTGGCTAAATCTCGGGCCACCCGCGGATCGGTGTGATCCACACTGAGGGAAATCAACTGCGTATTGCCGATCAGTTGAACCTGTATGTCCTCAACCACATCGGCCGGATCTGTCTCAAGATTGAGGGTTTTAATAGCGCCTGACAAGACATCATAGCTCATTAATCGTTCCGCATAGGATGATGCCAAACGCTCACTGAGCAGCAGCGAGTTATACTCCGCATCTACACTTGATCCGCCTTCCAACACCAACAACTGGGCCGTCGCGCGATAAACCGGCTCCTGCGTTTTGCTAATATAAAAGGCAGATAGGCCCGCAATAATACATCCAGCAATTACGAGCCACGCCCATCGCCTGAGGATTTCCAGATACGATTTTAGTTCCATAATGTTCCCTTTCTGAGGCTCTATTAGTCTAAGGGAACGGAACAGCGCCCGGTGAAATTACCAGTGAATAGTGTGTGAATTTTAGGTGAAGAATTCAGGGTGGTACTGAACCCCACAAATTTATCTTGTTGAGGTAATAGGGTATCTTCTCAAAATTTCGTGGGAGACGAGGCCTGAGCTTGTCGAAGGCCGTTGGTTCGGCTAAGGCCGTTGGTTCGGCTAAGGCCGTTGGTTCGGCTAAGGCCGTTGGTTCGGCTAAGGCCGTTGGTTCGGCTAAGGCCGTTGGTTCGGCTAAGGCCGTTGCTTCGGC
>JAWOGU010000408.1:0-16877 GCA_046496595.1 Chloroflexota bacterium | reverse complement strand
GCGGTCCCACCGTTTCGTCATTGGGTCCGCGTAATGGATTGTTGCCCGCCAAACCCACAAAATTGATATGGTCCTTGATGAGCATCAAGTCGCCCGCTGAAAAGTTCCGGTTAATGCCGCCTGCAGCATTGGTCAGAATGACCGTTTGAATGCCCAACGCCCGCATCACGCGAACCGGCAGGGTGATTTGAGCAGGGGAGTAACCTTCATAAAAATGGGCGCGGCCTTGCTGCACCAGAACTGTTTTCCCCTCTAACTGGCCGATCACCAACCGTCCGCTGTGCCCCTGCACCGTGGACACAGGCCAGTGGGGAATGGCCTCAAAGGGAATAACGTCAGGCGCTTCAATTTCATCGGCCAGACCGCTTAAACCAGATCCCAGTACCAGACCGATTGTAGGCTGATAGCGCGTTAAGTGGCGAACGGCCGTTGCTGCTTCTTCAATGTAGGTTTGCGGAATCAATTCAGACATCACTTAAAAATTCTCTTCATCTGAAAGTTGTGTATATATCTGCGTGGTGGAAATATTAGCGTGCCCCAAAAGGCGCTGCACTTCTTGTAAATCCGAACCATCATGCAATTTGTGGGCCGCAAAACTATGGCGTAGGGTGTGGGGCGTTACCTCGCCGCTCAGGTTGGACTTCTTGGCATACGCCTTGATGATCAACCACAAGCCTTGCCGTGTCAACTGCTGCCCCCGATGATTCAAAAACAGCGCTTCTTCCTCTTTGTTCTTCACAAGATACTGACGGCCGTTATCCAGATAATCAGCAACGGTATTCCGCGTATCACTATCCAGCGGCAGTTCACGCACCTGCCCATCCTTGCCATAACATTGCAAGGCGCCAGTTTGCAAATTAACATCATCAATTTTTAGCGAGACCACTTCCGTCACGCGCATCCCGGTGCTGTAAAGAATCGTTAACAAGGCGGCGTCACGCAAAAGTTTGGGTGAACGTTTCTGACGGGGGGCTTGAATTAGTTTACTAATATCGTCAGCCGTCAACGTTTTCGGCAGACGCTTCTTGACTTTAGGGGAATCGACATTTGTGGTGGGATTTTCTTCGATAATGCCGCGGGCAAACAAAAAATTAAAAAAGGACTTAACTGCCGCCACTTTTCTGGCGACCGAAGATGACGCATACACCTGTTCTTTCATGTGGTCAACGTATTCGTCCACAATTTCAGGTGTCACATCAGACCAGGCCATAATATGGTGTCCATTGCTCTGCAAGAATTTTGAAAATTGCCCTAAATCGTTCTTGTAAGCGGCCGTGGTATTATTAGAATATTTGTATTCTTTTTGCAGAAATTCGAGAAAGGCGAGTAATTGCTCATCCATCGCCATGCACTCCTCTTAAGTTCCAGGTCGATCTTAATTGCGTGTAGCAATAAATCACATATTCAGATCGAAATGTGTACAATAAAAATAGGGGACATAACAGGCAGTATGACCTCTGTTGTCCTAAACTCCTGGGTCTTAAACAAGTGTTGGCGGCTTGATTATTGTTAACGGATTATGTAACTTAATCCTGAAAGCATTATAGCATTACTTTTCATAAGATCAAATACAAATGAACATAATCTGTTAGTTTCCTCAGTAATTTGCATCTATACGAATCAAAACTTTTGGAGAATGGAAAAACAGGGATTCCGTGTTATGATCGCACCTGGAACGACAAACGCGGTTCTTTAAGATGTGAGAGTCCTTGGCGCTGCCGTAATCGCCATATTTGCCGCCAACTCTGGCATCTTGAAGCCGAATGAAGTTCCACCTATTCCCAACTTAACCCACTTTATCAGGAGAATTAAAGCATGAGTAAATCCATTCAACGTGTGATTATCGCGGGCGCCGCCGGCCGGGATTTTCACGATTTCAACACTTATTTCCGCAACAACGATAACTTTCGTGTAGCAGCTTTTACGGCGACACAGATTCCCAATATTGAGGGGCGCCGTTACCCCGCAGCCCTTTCTGGCGAATTGTACCCGGAAGGTGTGCCTATCCATGCTGAAAGCGAGCTGGAAGATTTGATCGCCGCACAACAAGTTGATGAGGTGATCTTCTCTTATTCAGATGTGTCTCATGAGTACGTGATGCACCTGGCTTCTAGAGTTTTAGCGGCTGGGGCTGGGTTCCGTTTCTTGAGTCCAAAGCAGACTATGATCAAATCCAGCAAGCCGGTGGTGGCGGTGTGCGCGGTACGTACCGGCTGCGGTAAAAGCCAGACTTCCCGCCGCGTGTTGCAGATTTTGCAAAACGAACTCGGTTTTAAGCGCGTGGTCGCCGTGCGCCATCCCATGCCCTATGGCAATTTGGCGGCGCAGGCGGTGCAGCGTTTTGCCAGCTATGAAGACATGGACCGGCACGAATGCACCATTGAAGAGCGTGAGGAGTACGAGCCTTACGTGGAGCGCGGCGCTGTCATTTACGCCGGTGTGGATTATGAAGCTATTTTGCGCCAGGCTGAGCAGGAAGCCGACGTGATCATCTGGGATGGCGGCAACAATGACGCGCCGTTTTATGCTCCGGATGTGCACATTGTGGTAACAGATCCGCACCGCGCCGGGCACGAACTGCGTTATCATCCGGGCGAAACGAATTTGCGTATGGCCGATATTGTCGTGATTAACAAGGTCGATACGGCCGATAACGCGGCGGTGGTGGCGGTGCAGCAAAATATCCGCAAGGCGAATCCGGAGGCGGTGATTGTGAAGGCGGCTTCCCCGATTTTTGTGGATGATCCGGCGGCTATTCGCGGCAAAAAGGTGTTGGTGGTGGAAGATGGTCCTACCTTGACGCATGGCGAAATGGCGTACGGAGCAGGCGTGGTGGCGGCGCAGTATTTTGACGCCGCCGAGATTGTAGACCCACGGCCGTTTTCTGTTCGTTCGATTGCCGCGACTTTTGAGAAGTACCCATCTACCGGCGCGGTGCTGCCCGCCATGGGCTACGGCCGTTCTCAGATGATCGATCTGGAAGAAACCATCAATCAGACGCCGGTGGACATGGTGATTATCGCCACGCCAATTGATCTGGCTAAGCTGATCAACATTAAACTGCCTAACCAGCGCGTGCGTTATGAACTGCAAGAAATCGGGCAGCCGACGTTGACGGAACTTCTTAAAGAAAAATTAGGACACGGATAAACACTGAAGGACACGGATATTTTGAATCGGGTTGCTGAATAATTCGTGTAGCAAGTAATAATGTCAAAAAGTAAGAAACAGCCTCCTGAGACCATCAAACGGGAGGCTGTTTTATTGGAGAGGTGAGGTGTATGCGTGAGCCGCGAAGGATTTTGATTACGGGGGCAACAGACGGCATTGGTCTGGCGCTGGCCCGAATTTACAAAGAGCAGGGGGAACGGCCGTTTCTGTTAGGCCGCCAATCGTGGTCTGCTCTTTCTCATCTGGCTGCTGAGTTTGCCGAGGCCGATTACTGCCGGGCAGACCTGGCCGAGCCGGACGCGGTAATGTGCGTCATCCAATTTTTGCAGGAGCGCGAGCTTGACCGGCTGGACGTGGTGGTGCATAACGCGGGGGTAGGCTATTACGGCCGTTTTGCCGCACAGTCGCCAGAGAGCATTAACCGGCTGATCACCGTCAATCTGGCGGCGCCGATGGCCCTGACCCATGCCCTGCTGCCCTGGCTGCCTGCCGGAAAAGGGCAGGTGGCGTTCATTGGCTCCGTGGCGGCCGATTTGCCCGGTCCCGAGTACGCCGTGTACACGGCGACGAAGGCGGCGCTGGCCGGTTTTACCCGCAGTTTGCAGGTGGAGTGGCAGGGACAGGTGACGGTGCAGCTCATCCAGCCCGGCGCGACCCGCAGCGGGATGCACCAGAAAATGGGCGTCTCGCCGGCGGTGATGGGCTGGGAGCAGTTTCCACCGGCGGAGAAGACGGCGTCTGGCATTGTGAAGGCGATTGAGGGAAAACGGCCGTTTGTCACCATCGGCGCGGGCAATCAACTGGCGGTTTTGGCGGGGCGGCAGTTGGGGTTTGTGGTGGATCCGGTAGTGCGGAAGAAACAGTTAAAAGTGGACAGTGGACAGTTAACAGTGGGCAGTGAACGGTTTACGGAGACCCTCACGAATCACGCCTCACGCCTCACGGAAGATGCGCCGACCTGCGTCATTACCGGCGCGGCGGATGGCATTGGCCGGGCGCTGGCGCTGCGATTTGGGCAGGCGGGCTATCGCATTTGCGGGGTGGACGTGGATGCGCTGCGGGCGGCGGATACCGTGGCGGAATTGGCCGAATTGGGCGTAGAGGCTGCTTTTGTGGTGGCGGATTTGGGGTCGGCGGCGGGTATGGCAACGGCCGTTTCTCAATTACTATCCGGTCCGCCCATAGACGTGTTGATCCACAACGCCGGTATCAATGCCGTCGGTCCCTTTGCCGATTTGCCCCTGGCGCGGCAGATGCAGGTGATTGATGTGAATTTGCGCGCGCCGTTGTGGTTAACGGCCGTTCTGGAAGCCAACCAGATGTTAAGTACAGACGGCTCGTTGGTTTTCCTGTCGTCGCTTTCCAAATTTGTGGGTTATCCCGGCGCGGCGGTCTATGCGGCGACGAAGGATGGGTTGGCGGCCTATGCCCGCAGTTTGCGCGTGGCCTTGGGACCGGCGCGAACCGTCTTAACCGTGTACCCTGGCCCCACCCGAACGGAACATGCGCGACGATACAGCCCGGATAACGGCCGTGAAGAGCGCCGTCTGCCCCCTGAAGAATTAGCCGCAGGCATATTCCAGGCCGTGCAAAACCGGCAGGCGCAGTTCATCCCCGGCGCAGGCAATCAAACCTTCGCCGCCCTGGGCAAACTTTTCCCCGGCCTTATGAACCGCGCCATGAAAAAAACCATCTACGATCCCTTGCGAGGCAGAACACTGACATAGGGATGAAGGATGAAGGATGAATAAGCCTCACGTTTCTATCTCTATCTCTACACTCTACACTCTAGCTCCTGACTATGTTTGACAACACGATGCGACAGGTAAAAGAGACGGCGTTTCGGCCGTTTGCCCGCTGGTTTGGTGGTGTTCCACCGGCGGTTTTGACGATGGTGGCGCTGCTGTTTGGGCTGCTGGCGGCAGGGGCGCTGGTCTATCAGCTTTATTGGCTGGCCTTTATCGCCTGGTTTTTTAACCGCGCCTTTGACGCCCTGGACGGCGTGGTGGCGCGGCTGCAAGGCAGCCAGAGCGATTTTGGCGGCTACCTGGATATTTTGGTGGATTTTGTGGTCTACGCCATCATTCCTATGGGATTGGTGTTGGGGCAGCCATCAACGGCCGGGTATATGGCGCTGGTCCTGCTGCTGGCCGTGTTTTACGTGAACGCCGCTTCGTGGATGTATCTTTCCGCGATTCTGGAGAAACGGGCGGCGGGGGCGGCGGCGCAGGGCGAGCAAACCAGCGTCACCATGCCCGCCGGTCTCATCGGCGGCACGGAGACGATTCTCTTTTACAGTGCTTTCATCCTTTTTCCCGCCTGGACCATTTGGTTGTTTTGCCTGATGGTGCTACTGACGGCGCTTACCATCTTGCAGCGTCTGCGTTGGGCGGCCAAAAATCTGGTTTGATGGCAGCGCCCGGAAACGGAGAGACGGCAGTGCGTGGTGTTCAGGTTTTAGCGTTTTCGGCTGCGCAGCCCGTTAACGGCGAAGTAGGCGAGCATGACAAGGACCAGCAGGTGTTCCAACGGGGAGAAAATGCGGCCGCCGTGGTCCGGGTCCCAATAGCTGACGGGAGCGGAGAAGCGGTAGGTCCAGTTCAGCGGGAAAAACAGCACCGGCCCGTCATCGTAATGGGTAAGGATGTCAATGGCGGTGTGCAGGCCGCAGCCGATGGCGAACCAGAATAGAACCAGTCCCCAGCGGTGGTTCCGTTTCCACACGATCCAGCCGATGACTCCGTACAGCGTGATTAATAAGGGCGCATGAAAGAGGTTGTGCCCTAAAATCCACCAGGGATTTTCAAAATAGAGACGGTCGTAGCTGGAACCGAAGAGAGATTCAACAGCCAGGGCGGCATTGTTTTGGCGGTAGACCATGTAGCCGACGGTGAGCAGAAACAGGGGCACGTCTGGCAGGAAGGAACCGACGAGCAGGGCGCGGTTAGAGAGGGGAAGGCTGCGTTTTTTAAGGCGGTCGCCGAGAACGGCCGTTATCAAAATATGCGTATATGTTTGCAAGGATTCACTTTTACGCAGAGGCGCGGAGGCGCAGAGAGAGCCAAAATCGGCCGGCTCATTTTTTGAACTGACGTTTGTGTTGGCGGGCCAACAGGGGGGCGGCGAAGCGGATTTTTTCGCGCAGGCCGTAGCGGGCCAGGTCAATGAGAGATAAATCCTCAAAAAAGTGCCGGCGGTAGCTGCCTTTGCCCATGAACCCTGCGCCCGGTTTGAGCAGTTCCAGGCGCAGTTTGTTTTTGGGCAGGGTGGTTTTGCCCTGGAGCAGGTCGCGGAAAGGCGCTGCCATCCATTCTACATCCGCATAGATGGCATTGATTTGGGCGACGGTGTGGTCAACGGCCGTTTCGTCATACAGATCCACCGCTTCAATCAACGCATCCACCCGGTCGGCAATTGCTGCAAATTCAGGGTAGCCGCCGCCCGCCAGCCTGAGCTGCGCCAGCCGCGCCATGTAGGCGTCCCGGTCCGAACCGGCGATGGCGCGAATCATGTTCAGGCGCACCAGTTCCGTGTAAGCGCCTAACAGCCACTGCACGGCGTAGACCTGCCACAGTTTGTAATTCTTAAACGATTTATAGCTGTTTGCCACCAGCCGGTCGGCGGTGCGCACGAAGTTGGCGGTGACGGTTTCCACGTCGAGAAATGCCTGCCGCGAGTAGTCGCCGGTTTGTTTGGCTTGCAGGAGGTGGTGGGAAAGGAGGGAAACGGCCGTTAACGACGTGTACATGCCCTTGGAATAAAGCGGGTCGATAAAACCGGCGGCGTGGCCCAGCAGCGCCCAGCGGTCGCCCACAATTTGTTTGGAGGTGTACTGGATGCGACCGGCGCGCACCCAATCGCGCACGGCGTGGGCTTGGGCGAACTGGCTTTTGATGGCGGGAAACTGGTCAATAAAGGCGCGGAATTCCTCCTCCGGCGTCAGGTCGTTGCGCTGCGGGTGCTGGCGCGGGTCCAGCAGCAGGCCCACGCTGCACAGTGGGTTGGCGGCGGCGGGATGGTTGTTGAAGGGAATCACCCACAGCCAGCCGCCGTCAAAAACGTGGTGGAGGGTGCCTTCGGCCATCGAGTAGGGCAGGCCGTATGCCTGCCGCGAGCCGCCGGTCAGGTGATAATCGGGCACGCCGATCATGTGGGTGAACATGCCGCGCGCATGGGTTTGCAGGTCAAAATCGCGCAGGTGGAAACGCTCTGCCAGGATGGAGCGGAAACCGCCCGCGTCTACCACGTAATCCGCGCTGAAGCGGTCGCCTTTGGTGGTGATGAGGGTAACGTGGTCGGGGTGCAGTTCGATGTCGGCGATGGGGGTGTTTTGGTGGACGGTTGCGCCGTAGGAAACGGCCGTTGCCAGCAAAAAGTAGTCCGTATCCTGCCGGTAGAGGTGCAGTTCGTGGCCGTGGGGTTCTTTGGGGATGACGGCTTGCAGCGTGTGGCGCACGTCATGGGGCTGCCCGGCGCTGTGGTGCAGGAAGCCAAAATGGCGCTTCACGCCATGGCTGGCCCCGGCGAACGGGAAAAAATTTTCCGAACTGAAATAAGCCAGTTCCGGCACGTCGTACAGGTCCGCCATGGCCCGCATCGTCTCCGATGTTTCCAAAATCAGCGATTCGCCGATGGCAAAACGCGGGTGGCTTTTGGCCTCAAACACCACCACGCGCAAGCCCTGCCGCGCCAAAATCGCCGCCAGGGAAGAACCGGCGATGCCTGAACCGATAATCGCGATGTCGAATTGTTGTGTGTTCATAGAGTTTTAGCTGTTAGCTATAAGCTTTTAGCTGTTAGCCAGAGCCTTTAGCTTACAGCTAACAGCTTGTTTCATCTCGTCCAGGAGAGCCATTTGTTGAATAATTTTGCCACAGTGGGCGTGAGGCGGGTGCGGTTCCAGGCGTCGGCGGTTTTGCGGATGGCTTCGGCCAGGGTGGGGTAGGGATGGATGACCTTTGAGAGCGTTTTCAGACCCAGGCCGCCAACCATGGCGACGGTCACTTCGCTGATCATATCACCGGCATGGGGGCTGACAATGGTCGCGCCAAGAATCTTATCCGTGCCTTTTTTGACGTGGATCTTCACAAAACCGGTTTCTTCACCGTCGGTGCGCCCCCGGTCGATGTCCTTGAGATAGGTGGTGTAGGTGTCCAGAGCGATGCCCTGTGCTTCAGCGTCGGCGGGATACAAACCGACATGGGCCACCTCCGGGTCGGTGTAAGTCACCCAGGGAATGGTCAGGCTGCTGAACTTTTGGCTGCCCAGGAAGAGGGCATTTTGCAGCACAATGCGGGCGGCGGCGTCGGCGGTGTGGGTGAATTGGTATTTGAGGGCCACATCGCCAGCGGCGTAGATATGTTTGTTGGTGGTTTGCAGTTTGTCGTTGACAGTGACGCCTTTCTTCGTATATTCAACTTGAGCAGCTTCCAAACCTAATCCTTCTACATTAGGGCGGCGGCCGACTGCCAGTAAAATCTCATCCACCAGAACGCTTTTCTCCTGCCCAGCGAGGGTAAACTCAACGACTTTGCCCGCTTCGGTGCACCGAAGCTGGGTGATATTTGCTTCCAGGCAAAGCGTCAGGCCGTCTTTGACCATTTGCGCCTGCACGATGGCGGCGGCTTCGGGGTCTTCGCGTCCTAACACCTGCGGCAGAACGTCGAAAACAGTCACCTGCGTACCGAAGCGCTGCATGGCCTGGGCCAGTTCTGAACCAATGGGACCGGCGCCGATGACTGCCAGGCGTAACGGCCGTTCCGTCAACTGAAAAAAGCTCTCATTCGTGAGGTAGCCGGTTTCCGCCAGGCCAGGGATGGGCAGGTCGGCGGCGCGGGAGCCGGTGGCGAGAACCGCCTTTTTGAATTCGATAGTCTGCCCGCCGACGGCGAAGGTGTTGGGACCGCTGAACTGGCCTGCGCCCAGGAAAACGTCGATGCCCAGGTCCGTGAAGCGTTGGGCGGAGTCGTGGTGGCTGATGTTGGCGCGGACGCGGCGCATCCGTTCCATGACGGCGCCGAAATCGGCGCGGGTTCCTGTGGGTACGTGGACGCCAAAGTCGGCCGCTTTTTGGATGTCGCCGATGACTTTGGCGGAGCGGATGACGGTTTTGGAGGGTACGCAGCCGGTGTTGAGGCAGTCGCCGCCGAGCAGGTGTTTCTCCACGAGCGCCACTTTCGCGCCCACGCCCGCCGCCCCGACCGCGCAGACCAATCCGGCCGAGCCGCCGCCAATGACTAAGAGGTTATAACGGCCGTTTGCCGTCGGGTTTGTCCACGCTGGCGGATGCGCTTGCTGCACAAGTTCCTGGTTGTAAATGTCGTTTGGAATGAGGGTGATGTGGGACATGAATTACTCCGGTGAAAAGGCAAAATTAAAAAGGCAAAAGGCAGAAGGCAAAAGGCAAAATGTGACCCGCTACCCGCCACTTGCCACTCGCTACCCGCCACTCTTAATCGCTTCCCGTTTCTTCAAGATGCGGGAGGCGGCGATGCTGACGAGGATGAGGATGATGGAAGCCGCCAGCACGGGCGGGTTGACTTTGAGTTCACCCGCCAACAGTTCTTCCAGCGTGCCGAAGGAAGCGCCGAGTAAAACGAAGGAAATGGTGCCGGGAATAGAGCCGATGGCGGTCGCCAGCAAGAAAGGCAGCCACTTAATCCGTAGAAAACCGGCCGAATAGTTCACCAAATCATAGGGCAAGAAGATGAGGCGCATGAGCAGCACAGTCTCAAAACTGTTTTCCCGCATCCGTCCGGTGTATTTTTGGATGAAGCCGGCGCTCTCTTCGTTCTCTTCCAGAATGCCCTGACCAAAGAAATAACCCACGCCAAAAGCGACCATGGCAGAACCGTTCGCGCCGATGATGGTATAGAGGATACCAATCGGCCCAAACAAGAAACCGCCGAGAACGGTGAGTATCGTTGCCGGGAAAAAGATGAGCGGTCGCAGCCAGTAGATGACGATGTACAAAATGGGTCCGATGGCGCTGGTTGTCAGTAAAACAGCCAGATTTTCGGCGGAATCGGCAAAGGTCAGGTCGTTGGCTCGCATGTACGACCAGTAAGCGCCCAACAGTACCAGCCAAAATGCCAGGGCCGCCATTTTTTGCCCATGACGGCTTAAAAAGGAAGGGTTTGGTTTTGTTACCTGTGTGTTTTCAGATGTAGATGAGGTCAACGATTTGCCTCCTGTTGAATTAAATCAAAATAGTAACTCTTCAAGCTTGTCGAAGGTGGGAGCGGGCTTCGACAAGCTCAGCCTTCGACAAGCTCAGCCCTCGACGACCTGTACCGTTTACTTACTGTCCCGCAGTATAGATGGGAGGGGTTACCAATTTATTACGTGGGGATGAGAAATTGATGGGGTTTTTTAGATTGGACCAATCTTCGAAGATTGGTCCAATCCCGCCACACGATAAAAATGATGAGTTAGCTCAATTCTCTTTCAACCAGCCAGCGGGGAAAATCAGCGATGGAGGATTCTATAAAGTGCTCGGCGATTTCGCGCATCCGATGGTTGGTGATGTTGTTGGCGATTGTGTCTACCATTTTGCCTGGCATGAAGCGCATCCCTTTGGGGCGCGGGGGCATGGCTTTCAGAGCCAGGATGTATTCGACGCGCGTTTCGTCGCCTTCGTCGTGGAAGTAGGCTTCACTGCTGTAGTAGCCGCGGGTGGTGGTGGCGTTGATGGTCACTTCAGTTTGGATAGGTGGTAAATTTTCCACGGAGACAATTTGGATGATGCAGTCTTCTGGCTCCAGGTCCATACGCACGTCGCAGTAGACGTGGATGTGATAGGTGCCCAGTTCTACCGTGTTGTAATAGAGGCGGTATTGACATTCAGACTGGTTGTCAACCAGTTCGATATGCTGCAAATAAGAAGCCATCCGCGTCATGTCGCTGTAGAAATCGAATGCGGTTTTCCGATCAGCAGGAAACATGAAGGAAAAGCGGGCTTTTGCGGCGATTTTGATCATGCGTGAAATTTGGCTCAGTTGATGGATAGCTTCAGGCTGCTATGATACTATCTTGACCTTGCGATTTTTGATCATGGAAATAGTGTGTCGCAGAACTTTTTGCGATTGGCATAGTTTACACCGGAAAGGATATGTGACAAATGAGCTTATTTAATCAGGAACGCTTAACAAATGAGGTGTTTAAGTTGGATGTGGAGCGGATGCGGCGCGGCTGGTATTCCGATAAGTATTTTGCCAATATCCTGGCGATGCTGCAAGGGGTGAGTGAAGCGGATGGTTACCAGGGTGAATATGCCCGCGATATTGGGCAAGATCCGCTGGGATTGAACGTGGGCGATCTGGTGGTGGAGGCGCAGTTTTTCACCAGGAGGCAGGGCAAAACGGTGGTGGTAGGGGTGGACAAGGCATTGTCGATGCTGCGCCACTGCACGGGTTATTTTGATGAGCGGGGGGAATGGGTGGAGACGTGGGCGGATTTGCAGGTAACGGCCGTTCACGATGGCGCCGTCACTGAATATCATGGCGATCCGTTAAAAGTGCAGCCGGTGATCCGGGTACGGGGGCGGTATCGTGACTTTGCCCTGCTGGAAACGCCCATGTTGGGCATCCTCAGCCGCAGCAGCCGTATTGCTACCAACGTCTACAAGGTGCTGCGGGCCGCGCGAGGCAAGCAGGTACTCTTTTTTCCGGCTCGTTTTGATTTGCACGAGGTACAGGCGGCCGATGGCTATGCCTACGACATTGCCGTGGCGCGCTTTAACCAAGATTTTAAGGGACATTTGCGCTCGTTTGTGTCCACTGACGCCCAGGGTGACTGGTGGGGCGGCGCGGCCGGCGGTACGGTGGCACATGCCGCCATTGCCTGCTTTTTAGGCGATACGGCGGCGGCGATGATGGCTTTTTCCGAACATCGGCCGGCGGACATCCCGCGCATTGCCCTGGTGGATTTTAACAACGACTCGGTGCTGGACAGCTTGCGCACCATGCGGGCCATGTTTGCCCGCTATGCGGCGCTGGTGGCAGCCGGACAGCGGGACGAAGCGGAGAAGTATGTGCTGTACGGCGTGCGCCTGGATACTAGCGGCAGTCTGCGCGACGTGAACGTGCCGCCGCTGGGCGATCCGGCGCTGGATTTGGGCGTGACGCCGCGGCTGGTGTTTAACGTGCGCCAGGCGTTGGACAGCGCCTGGGAAAGCTGGGGTTTAAGCGGCGAGCATGAGGACATGGCGAAGGCATACTGCCGCAATGTACGGATTGTGGTGACAGGCGGTTTTAGCCCGGAGAAGATCGAGCGTTTCGAGAAACTGAGTGTCCCGGCTGATATTTATGGCGTAGGCTCGTCGCTGCTGGCAAATGACCGGGAAACGAATACGGATTTTACGGCGGACGTGGTGCGGGTGAAGCCAAACGGCCGTTGGGCCGATATGGCAAAAACTGGCCGCGCGCCGGCCGATAATCCTGATTTGCAGCCGGTGGATCTGAGACATTTGTAAAGAATGGCCCAATCTGCCAGATTACACCGTACTGATGCGGGTAAACGGCCGTTTTCAATCTTCAATCTTTTCTCGGCGCTCCATCCGTCCGCGCTAAATTCTGGTCCACAAAAGCACGGGGATCTTCAATGGGTTCCAGGTGGGTGAACACGGTACAGTGCTTGATCTGGCTGCCAATGTCCGTTTCGATAACTTCCGCCAGATCGTGGCCTTGTTGAATGCTCCAATCGCCGGGAACCAGGATGTGGAAGCTGACAAAACGACGTGAACCGGACTGCCGGGTACGCAAAGCGTGCCACGTAATCCCATTTTGACAGTGCTTAGCCAATACGTTTTCCACCTTGACCAGTTCCTGGGGGTTAATGGCTGCATCCATCAGCCCCTGTAAAGAACGGCGGAAGATCAAAATCCCTTCCCATCCGATCTTTAGCCCCACGATGATAGCCACGACCGGATCCAACCATTCCAGGCCGGTGAAAACGGCAATGGCGACCCCTATCACCACCCCCACCGACGTCCACACATCCGACATCAGGTGCTTACCGTCTGCTTCCAGGGTGATGGAGTCGTGGGTTTTGCCGGTGCGGATGAGCAGTTGACCTACAAAAAAGTTAAGACCGGATGCCACCAGCGCTAAAATCAGACCCAGCCCCACCTGTTCTAATGGTTGTGGGTTTAGCAGGCGCTGCGTACTGGTAAACAAAATGCTCAGGGCGGCGATGACGATGAGCGTGCCTTCGATGCCGCTGGAAAAATATTCTGCTTTGTCGTGACCGTATTGATGGCTCTCATCAGGCGGCTGCTCTACGATTTTGAGCGTGACCAACACCACCAGCGCGGCTACCAGATTGACGATGCCTTCCAGGGCGTCTGAAAGCAAACCGACGGAGCCGGTAAGTAAATAGGCGGCGAGTTTGATGCCGATGGTAAGAACGGCCGTTCCCACAGCCAGCCAGGCGTATTTAGTTAAAGATGGTCTCATGCCAGGGATTCTAAGCGTGCGCAGATTGGACCAATCTCCGAGATTGATCCAATCTGCATACCATTCAATTTTTTACGAACGCTCACTTATTCAGACAGTGAATCCGCCGGTGAAATTGGACTGCCGGGGTCGGCGATTTCCACGCTTTGTCCTTCCCGCCAGCTTGACAGCAGGTTGTCCACCTCACGGCCGGCAATGTCGCGGCTGCCCAGGCCAAAGGCCAGCGCCGCGGCAAAGGCGATAGCGCCCAGGGTGAGGCCAAAGGCCAGGTTGACAATGTTTTCCGCCAGACCAAGCTGACCCAAGGCCATGGCGATTGCCAGGATGATAACGACGAGACGGGCAATAGTGCCCCAGAAACGGCCGTTTGCTCCCGCCGCGCTCTTCACGATATCCCGGATCAGATTGGCAAAGTACAAACCAAAGCCAATGATGACCAGGGCCAGCACGACGCGGAAGAAGAAACCGACCATCTGCGTCAGGATGAGCGTAACTGCCGGTGATTGCAGCAAATCGGCGGCGCCTACGGCAGCAAACAGCAGAATGCCAACCATCACCAGATAACCAACCAGTTGAGATGGGGTGCGGGCGCCGGTGTAGTTGATGCCCAGCCTGGCCGGCCATCTGTCAAAATTCATGCCGGTCAACACTTCCACCACCAACTGGGAAACGAGCCGGGCGATGAAGTAGGCGATGATCAGCACCAGCACCGCGCCGATAAAGGACGGCAGGGCATTGAGGATGGTGTTGAGCATGGCTGTGGCCGGGCCGGAGATGGCTTCAATCGCCAGGGCGTCCAGAGCGGCAATCAGCACCATCAGCATAATGATGGCGTAGGTGAAGGTGCCCAACAGTTTGGAGAGCGTTTGCTCCCCGGTGAGGCCGACTTTGGCTCCCAATGAATCAACGAATTTAACGGCCGTTAACAGGCTTGTTACCAACTGCCGCAGCACACGCGCGATTAGCCAGCCAATAAGGAAAATAATGACGGCGGAGACGATGTTGGGCAGATAATCAAAAAAGGCGGAAATTGCCTGCATAAACGGCACGGCAATGGCGCTAATGCCTAACGCATTTAAAATGGAGGGCACAAACAGCAAAATCACCAGCCAAAACGTTAACGTGCCCAGCGTATCGGTGATAGAGACCTGTTCACCCTCGGTGATGGCGCCATGCTGGGTCAGGCGTTGGTCCAGTTTTGCCACTTTGCACAGCTTCACCACAATCGCGCGTAAAACTACGGCAATCACCCAGGCCACCAACGCCAGCAAAATCGCGCCTACGATGCCGGGAATGTACTGCGTGGTGATGATAGTGAGCAGGGGGTTTATAGCAGCAGTAATGGCCGCCAGGTTCAGCCGCTGCACCGCCGCCACGATGGCAAACAGGATGATAACCCAGAAGACAACGCTGGCTGCTAAACTTTCAATGTTGATTTTAGGCAGATCGAAATCGGCGCTGAGCCGGTTGGCGATCTTATCATCAACCTGCACTTTGTTAAGCAACCGCCGTGTTAACCCACCTAAGAGGCGGGCAATAATGTAGCCGACGATGAGGATGAGCAGGGCTACCAGCAAATTCATGAGGCCTACCCCCAAATTTTGCACGATAAATTGTTGGATTTGTTCCATGATATACACTCCTTCTTGAACGAATGGTTTATAAAATGGTTTTGTGACAACCTGATAATGGTTCTCAACTAACCTGATGTGGCATGAAACTTGTGCCGTCATTGCTGATAATGATGTTGAAATCGGCTGATTCGTTTAATTCGATGGTGTTTTGCTCCTGGACGTGGCGCAATGAAAACAGAAACGGCCGTTTCGAGATCGTTAAAACTGGAAAAGAACTCACTTGCGATCATGTTGGGAAGTTGCTATGCAACAGTATGATTATAGCTGGGTAAGATGCCGCCAACAAGCGTTTTCTGAACTGATTAGAATTTCTACCAGACTGAAATAGGATCCTGTAGGATTGTCAACGGCCTGTAACGATATATTGGATTTGCCTGATTCGGGTCTCCCTTTCACAATTAGGGTATGTGTTGGCGTATGATTCTTCTTGTTCTGGCTTTTTTTCTGGCTGCCTGTTCAGATAGGTCTGTGGCAGATGTGGAACTGATCCTGGTAACGGCCGTTTCCACCCCTCCCACCTTACCCCTTCCCACTGCTTCTCCAACCGCTTCGCGAACCGCTTCGCGGACCACCTCTCCAGCCCTGACCCCAACTTCCTTTCCAACCCTGGCGCCGACGGTCGCAGCTGCCAGCACTCCCCTGCCCACTGCCATGCCCAATCCCTATGACGCCTTCACCATAGATGCCCTGACTGCCCGTGACTACGGCGGCGGCCGGCTGGAAATCGAAGACACCCTGGAGAAAAACGAGACCTTCACACGCTATCTCATCAGCTATCCCAGCGATGATTTGACAATTGCCGGCTACATGAACGCGCCCCACGAAGGCGACGATTTTCCTGTGGTCATCATGCTGCATGGCTACATCCCGCCGGATGAATACGAAACCATCGCCTACACCCGCCGCTACGCCGACGATCTGGCAAAGGCTGGCTTTTTCGTCATTCATCCCAACCTGCGCAATTATCCACCTTCCGACAGCGGCTCGAACGAATTTCGGGTGGGCATGGCTGTTGATGTGCTGAATCTCATCGCCATTATCCGCGAGCAGAGCCAGGATCCGTTGGGCGTCCTGCGCCGCGCCGATGCGGACGCCATCCACCTGTGGGGGCACAGCATGGGCGGCGGCGTGGCCTTGCGCGTAATGGTAGTGGAAAACGCGGATTATTTGAAAACGGCCGTTCTTTACGCCGCTATGAGTGGAGATGAACAGCAAAATTACCAGCAAATCCGGCAGTGGACCAACGGACGAGGCGGCGCATTTGAACTGGCCGCCTCGTCCGCCGAACTGGCTGCCATCTCGCCCAGCAACTACCTGCACCGCCTAGACGCCGCCATCAGCATCCACCACAGCCGCACCGACGACGTAGTGCCCTTCGCCTGGTCGGAAGACCTATGCCAACGGCTGCAAGCCAGGAGCCATCCGGTTGATTGTTTCACCTATGATGATCAGCCCCACACCTTTCGCGGTCTTGGCGATCTCCAGTTTATGGAACGAGTGCGCCTCTTTTTCCAAACGCACTCGTAACGCCTCAAAATTTTGGGGAGAAGCCGTATGTTCGCCCAGAGGTGGGCAGGCACACGGGCTTACCTCTACCCCAGGCTCCTGGCTGCGGGAT
>JAWOGU010000342.1:0-19068 GCA_046496595.1 Chloroflexota bacterium | reverse complement strand
GTTCGCCAGTTGGTAAGCGGTCAGAGCCAGGATGGCTTCATCGACGGCAAACAGCGCCACTTCGGCGTCGGGTACGGGCTGGCCGCCGGCATTGAGCACGGTGAGGGTAACGGCCGTTTCCGACCCAGGTTCCAGTTTTTCAGCCTGTGGCACGATTTCCACGCTCAGTTCCCGGCTGTAGGGCGGGATGCTCAGGGTGAGCGAGCCGCTGGCGTAGGCGGGACGGGGCGGGACGCCGGGCAGTTCATTGCCGTCGTCGTCGGTGCGCGGGGCAGAACCGGCCACGTCCACCTGGAGGCCCAGGCTGGGCAGATGTTCTTCCGTGATGGGGATGCGCAGGGTGGCGCTGCCGTTTTCCAGGGCAAAGCGCTGCGTGGCGACGACGCCGCCGTGGTTGAGTGTGAGCAACCCTTCGCCATCGGCAAAGGGAGACTGCACCAGAATTTCGGCGGTGTCGCCGGGCTGGTAGGTTTCCTGATTGGGGATGAGGGTGAGCGCTTCTAGCTCGACGCTGCGCTGCACGGGTCGTTCGCCGCCGCTGACCCAGCGCGTGAAACTGCTTTGATTTTGACGGCCTGCATTGTCGGTGACAACGGCCGTTATCTTCATTTCCCCACCCTTGTCCGTGTTAAAGGTACAAAGCAGCGGTTCCGTGGTGGAGGTGAGGGTGCAGGTTTGGGGGTCTACTTCTTCTTCCAGCCAACGGCCGTTCCGCAAATTCCATTCCAGGCGGTTGGCGGTGACTGCTACGGGCGCGCCGGGGATGGCCTCGCCGTCAATGTCGGCCACGATGACTTCAATTTCCAGCGGATCCCCCTGCTCCACAAAGGTACGCTCGCTGCGCAGCCCTACGTACAGGGCAGCGGGATGCACCAGCAGATTGGTGGACGAGGCCCACGCCTGCCGGTTCACGTCCATGACGGAAGCCTCAGCGTTGACGGAGAAGGGGCGATTGCCTTCCAGTTCTTCAAAGTTGATTTGCAGGTAGTGTTCGCCGTTGGCATCGGTGCTGCCGGTAAAGGTTTCCACCGTTTGCTCCTCAGGGAAGCCGTTGGGACCAAAGGCGATATAGGGTTCTTCATAATAATCACCGCCGTAGCCAAAGGCAAACCACCAGGGAATCCATTCGCCAAAGGTGAAGCCGGGCCAGTTGGGCGGCGCGTATTGGCCGGGCGTCCAGGTGACGGTCCAGGTGGTATCGGCGTTGGGCAGGGGGCCGCCGGCAAAGTAGCTGGCGGCTACGGCGACGGTGGCGGAATCGTTCACCACGTAAGGGCCGCTGGTTTCCTGCCGGGCGGACACTTCAAATTCCGGGCGGCGGAATTCCTGGATTTGGAACTGGTGACCGGCGTCGCGGCCGTAGACTATGCTGCCGCTGCCCGGAGCCTGAAGGTTAATGTAGGCGTAACCCAGGTTGCTGTTTTCCGGCAGGGTGAAGGCCAGGTCAAAGCCGCCCAGGCTGTTGACTTCAGCCGAGCCGGTGGTGATTTCGCTGCCCTGCGGGTCGTAGACCTGGTAGGTAACGTTGTTAGCTTGTTGACCCGGCAAACTGATGGCGCCGGAGCCGCCGCTGACGGAGCGCAGCCAGCCCTTGACGTGGACTTCTTCGCCGGGGCGGTACATGGCCCGGTCGTCGAAGATATGCCAGCGCAGTTCGTCTTCCAACGGCCGTGGCTGCCAGCCGTATTCGTCCCAGTGATAAGGATTGGCGGGCAGGATGGCGCTGTCTTCACCCTGCGTGGCGACGAGATATTGAATGCCGGCGCCGGGCAGCACAATGCTTGCCAAACCTTCCTGGCCTGTTACGGTCACGCTGCCATTGTTTGGCGCAACGCTCACGTTAGCCAGCGGCGAACCGTCTTCCAGGTCCGTGGTCCAGACGATGAGCTGTGTCGGATCGCCAAGGGCGTCCAGGCCGATTTGGGTGGCCTGCACCCAGGTCTGCACGGTCTGGCTGCGCTCTTCCCAGAAGTCGGAGAAGCGGCGCGGCGGCTGGACGATGACGATGAGGTGGCCGGTCTTGTCTTCACCCAGGGCGTTGGAGAGGAGAACGGCCGTTTCCGTGAGCACGTCTTCCTGGCTGTTGGTATCGATGGTTTCGTCCAGCACCAGTTGGCCGGGCGGCGTGGGA
Organism: Chloroflexota bacterium; assembly: GCA_046496595.1. GTDB lineage: Bacteria > Chloroflexota > Anaerolineae > Promineifilales > Promineifilaceae. Next base: position 16,937 of record JAWOGU010000342.1, on the reverse strand, counting down.
TCGGCTTCGAATTGATCCAGTTCGCGGCGGTATTCCAGGTAAGCAGGCCAGTCTCCGGGCGTGACAGCGTAGGCTTTCACCAGCAGTTCCTCTTCGTTCATGGTGTAAACGGTGAGCTGCGGTTCAGCCGCCGAAGGATCCAGCGTTACCAGCATATCGGTGGGACCGCTGAGGTAGGGGCGAGCCGTGCCCACCCTGAACGAAACTGTTTCGTCTTGCCCCAATGTTTGCCCAAAGATGTCTTGCACAGCGCCGTCGATGGTAACGCGGTAGGTGGTGCGTCCTTTGCTCATGCCCTGGATGGTGAGCATGTTATAGGAAGGGCGCACCACGGCCCCCGGCAGCGCCGGTTCAATGACGACCATCGTTTCGCTGAACGTGTTCAGGTCGAGCGGGTTGTTAAACTCGATGGTGAAGGGGGTGAGCGGGCGGCATTCGTCCGGCTGCCAGCCGCAGCGGCTTTCCACGATTTCCAGCGGCGCGTAGGTATAAAAACTGAACGACTGTGCTTCAGTGGTGGTGAGCGGCCCTTCAGCGGAGGGAGTCCCGGGACCGATAGTGACGTCAATGGGGGCGTCCTGAGGGAAGGGCTGCTGGGGACGCAGCGCCAGCCAGGTTCCTTCCCGGCTGTTTTCCACCAGACGGGAGACGTGCTCGTCGGCAGCGATTTCGGCTTCGGTGGCCAGACGCATGGGGTGGGAACGGCCGTTGGCGTTCACTTGAATGGTATTCAGCACAGCCTGAGGGTCAATCAACTGATCGAAGGCCATAAACACAACCGGCTCCACCGGCTGCGGTTCAGAGTTGGGATAACTGGCCGCCAACTGCACGGGGGGCGTGGTGAAAGTCCAGCGCACCGTTTCAGCCAGGGCATTGCCCGTAGCAGATTGTGTACCGGCGGGAATTTCGGCGGTGAAGGTGGTCGCCATTGGCAGGCGGTCTACCTCGTCTGAGGCATACTCAAAACGCAGCGTTTGCGGGCTGACCCACTGCCATACGCCGGGCAGGTTTGGCGTCAGGGTGACGGGTACGTCGGCGGCGCTCAGACTTTCCAGGTCGGTGAGGGGTACCATGGGCTGGTTGAAGGTCACGTTGATAAAGGGGGCCAGACCGACATCACCCTCTGGGGAGTAACGCAGCACTTCCAGGGGACCGTCGGGTATCTCGGGCGCTGTGTATTGGGCGGGCGGCGGTGGAAACGATTCTTCGATGGTAGCGCCGGTGAGCGGCGGCGGCAGCAATTCATCCGGTAAATTGTAGTCCTGGACGTCGCCTTCTTCAGTAGCGAGGGGCGGCAGTCGGTCTAAAATTTGGGTGATCTGCGCCTCAGTGAGCGGCGCGCCTGTGACCACGGGGTTAGAATCGGGGGCGTCCGGCTGCGCCTGTCCTTGGCTAAGGCTGATAACCAGTTTGGCCAGACTGCCGCCGCCGCGCCCCGCCGCACTGCCGGTTTCAGCGACCTGGGTGATGCCGGTTTGGGTTTGCAGGGTGGGGATGGTGACGCCATTTGGGGCATCGCTCCCCGTGAACGTGCGCACAGCCCAAATACCACCACCAATAACGACGATGGCGATAACGGCCGTGGCGGCAATAATAAGAGCATTTTTGCGTTTTTTGCCTGATTTGTTTTCTTGAGACATATCCCCTCCTATGGGAATGTTTTTAACGCAGATCGCGGAGAAAAAACTGTATTCTCTGGCGTGATCTGCTAAATGTTATGCATTGTAGTGCGTGTTGTCTCCGATGGGAACGAACAGGGTAAATCGTTCTGTCTTGCAGTAATTGTACAACGACTTTGGGCAGGGAAAGGTTCCAGGAAGGTTTTAGGGAGGTTTTAGCCAGGATGAAGAGAGGGAAAAACGTAATAGTGAACTTTCCCGTCCAATGCGCAGGGAAATTATCTGGACACGTATTCGCTCACCGCCAGCGGCGGCGTTTCGGGTCGTGGGATTTTTGGATAATCCGGCGACAAGGAAGCTGTCAAATACAGCACAGTTCTGGCCGAGAAACTGCCGTTTCCCGCCCTTTAATACGAGGCGTTGGCTGGCAGTGCCAACGGTCAGTCCCAAGGCCAGGGCACGCCATCAGGCGGTACGCCTTCTCCTAAATCGTTGATGCTGACCACTGCCTCGTTCTCCACCCAGACCTCAGCCGCTCGCCACCCATCCAGGCCGCTGACGGCAAACACCACAATATAACGCTCTGCTTCGTCTTCATCTTGAAACAGGTAGCTGACCACGTCGCTGGTTTTAAACTGCTCCCGGACCCAGGCCGCAACGGCCGTTTTAATCTTTTGTGCCATCCTGTCAGACATGAACAACGCCTCTTTTCGGTACTGGTTTGCTTTCTTGGAATAGGTTCCCCGCCTATTTTAGAACATGTGGCCTAAAGCGTAAGAAGAAAAAAAGAGGTAGCAACCAGACGGGCGTCTGATCCTACCTCTGGGGGGGGAGCCGCATATACTTTAGCATACTCTGTATATATTGAAAGATGCATCCGGGCTACCACGCCTCATCTCTCATTTACCACCAATCTTCCGCTTTCAGCCCAGTGCAGTGGCGGAGTAAGGGGAGGGATTTTTGTAAAGCTGTTGATAAAGCCCGCCCCGGCTCATCAGCTCCTCGTGCTGCCCTTGCTCCACAATACGGCCGTTTTGCACCACACAAATCATATCGGCATGGCGAATGGTGCTTAAGCGGTGGGCAATGACAATGGCGGTACGGCCAGCCATCAACCGATCCAGCGCCTTTTGAATCATCACCTCCGTCACCGTGTCCACACTGGCCGTCGCCTCATCCAAAATGAGAATACGCGGCTCCACCAGCGCCGCTCGGGCAATGCACAACAACTGCCGCTGCCCCACGGACAAATTCACCGCGCCTTCGAGAATCTTCGTGTCGTAACCATCGGGCAGCGCTTCGATAAAGTTGTGCGCGTTCGCCAATTTGGCCGCCTCCACCACCAACGCCAGGGGGGCATCTTGCCGGCCATAGCGAATATTGTCGGCAATGGTTCCGGCAAACAGGAAGGGATCTTGCGGTACCAGACCAAACTGGGCATGCAGCGATTGTTGGGTAACAGTACGCACATCCACCCCATCAATCAGCACAGCGCCAGCGGTGACATCATAAAAACGGGCCACCAGATTGGCGATAGTGGTTTTGCCCGCGCCCGTTGGCCCCACCAGGGCGACCGTTTGCCCGGCGGGGATGTGGAGCGATACCTCCTGCAATATGTCTGGGCCATCGGCCTTGTAGCGGAAGCTTACCTGATCCAGCCGCACTTCCCCGGCAATGGGTGGCATCAGACGGGCGTCTGGCGCATCGGCTACCTCTGGTACACTGTCAAGCAGCTTGAGCACCTGTTCGCCGCCGGCCATAGCGGACTGCATGGTGGTATAGATGCGGCTGAGTTCCTGAATGGGCTGAAAGAAGCGGGTAACGTAGGCCAGAAAAGCGACCATCACGCCCAGCGTCACCTCATCGGCGGCTACGGCGCGCCCGCCAAAGTAGAGGACAATGCCGGTAGCCAGCATCCCCAGAAATTCAATGGAGGGCAGGAAAATGAAGGAGAGGCGCATGGCGTCTATGTGGGCTTCGCGGTTGGCTTTGTTGACGGCTTCAAACTGGTTGGAAACGGCCGTTTCCTGTGCAAACGCCTGAATCACCCGAATACCATTGATATTTTCCGCCAGATTCCCCACCAGCACCGCTACCTGTTTGCGCGTCTGGCGGAATGCCTGCTTGGCGCTGCGCGAAAACCACACCGTCGCCAGCGCCATCAACGGCAGCACGGTAAAAGTTAGCAGCGCCAGTTTCGCATTCATGGAGAGCATAATCACGATGATGCCAATGAGCACCAGCACATCTCCCAGCAAGGAAATAAGGCCCTGCGTCAATAGATCATTGATCACCGCCACATCATTGATGACGCGGGAAACGGTAACGCCGATGATGGTGCGGTCATGGTAGCTGAGGGAGAGTTCTTGCAGGTGGCGGAACATCTTTTCCCGCACATCAGACAACACCCGCTGCGAGGTCCAGCCCAGCAAATATTCCTGTGCGACGGTGGCGATGTACAGTCCCAGATAGCAGACGGCAATGAGGGCTACCAACCGGGTTAGCCCGACCATGTTACCCACGGCAATATGCTCATCTATGGCCTGCTTGAGCAGATAGGGGGTGATGAGCGTGAAGACGGTGACAACGAGCATGGAAATGATGGCAAGAAGCATCCGTTTTTTATACGGCCGTACAAACACCAGCATACCAGCAAGGACATTTTTATTAAAGGCCTGTCCATCCTGCCCTTCACGACCAAACTGGTCTATGGCGCCTCGTGGCCCCATGCCGGGGGTGAAACTGAAACTCATGAGAACCTCTTTAGAATGATGAAAGATGAATGGTGAATGTGAATGATGCGTGGGGAAAGTTCACGCATCACGTCTCCTGCATGACGTTTTGTCGTTGCAGTTCATAGACTTGCTGATAGAGATCCGATGTTTGCACCAGGGTCTGGTGAGTACCCCGCGCCGTGATCCGGCCGTTTTCCAGCAGCAAAATCAAATCTGCCCGCTGCACTGTGCTCAGCCGGTGGGCAATGACAAAGGTGGTGCGCCCGGTCATGAGCCGCTGCAATGCCTGCTGAATCAACCGCTCTGTTTCGCTGTCCACGCTGGCGGTCGCATCATCCAGCACCAGAATGCGCGGGTCAGTGAGCAGGGCGCGGGCAATAGCTAACCGCTGTTTTTGTCCGCCAGACAGGGTCACGCCGCGCTCGCCCACTGGCGTGTCGTATCCATTGGGCATAGCCAGTATAAAGTCGTGCGCCTGGGCATCTTTGGCCGCCTGGATTATCTCCTGGTCGGAGGCGTCAGGCCGGCCAAAGGTAATGTTTTGCCGGATAGAGGCGGCAAAGAGGATGGTGTCTTGCATCACAAAACCCATCTGGCGGCGCAGGGAGTTGAGAGTAGCCTGCCGGGTATCATGGCCGTCTATGAGGATACGACCGCCGGTGGGGTCATAAAAGCGGGCCAACAAATTGATCAGTGAGGATTTGCCTGAACCCGTGGCTCCGATGAGCGCCACCACCTGTCCGGGCTGCACCGTAAAATCGATATCGTGCAAAATGAGATGATCGGCGCGATAGCCAAAGGAGACGTGTTCAAATCGTACCCGCCCATCCAGCCGGGGCAGCGCCTGCGCCGTGGGATCATCGGTTACTTCCAGCGGCGTATCCAAAATGGCAAAAATGCGTTCTGAAGCGGAGGCGGCAATGGCCAAAATGGGAATGATGCGCCCCATCAGGCGGATAGGGCGCACCATCATAGCCAGATAAGTGGTAAAGGCGACCAATTCACCCAATGTCATTTGCCCCTGCATCACCAGATAGCCGCCGTACCAAAAGATGAAGACGGTACCAAAGTTAGCAATCAGATCAAGCATGGGGGCGTTGATGGCCTGCACCCGCGATGAGCGGGCCGACAGGTCAAACCAGCGCTCATTTTCGGCCATAAAACGTTCCGTTTCAGTGCGTTCCTGGGCAAAGGCTTTGACAATGCGCGCGCCGCGCAGGTTTTGCTCCAGTTGAGTGGTGATGTGGCCTAGTTGATCCTGAATGCGAAAGGAAAGGGGGCGGAACTCTTTGCCAAAGCGGTAGGCGCGGTGAATGAGCAGGGGCAGGGTAAGCAGCACCATAAAAGCCAGAGTACTGTTCATCCAGAGCAAGACAACGGCCGTTAATAAAATCAGCGTCACCCCTTCCACAATACGCAGTACCGCTCGTCCCGTCAGGAAGCGAATGCGCTCCACATCCTGCATGGCCCGCGTCAGAATTTGCCCTGCTTCGGTCTGGTCGTGAAAAGAGAAGGAGAGCTGCGATAGTTTGTGCAGCAGTTCATTGCGCATGTCGTAGGCTACACCCTGCGAGGCAATTTCCGTCCATTTACCCTGGTAATAAATGAAAATACCTTTCACCAGTGTCAGCGCCAGCAGCAGCAGCACCGCCCAGCCCAGCAGCGCCAAATCACCACCATAAATGCCCACATCAATGCTCCAGCGGATGAACTGCGGGAAGAGAATGCTGACCAAGTTGATGAGCAGCATGGTGGTGTAGATGCCAACATTGAGCCAGGCATACGGCCGTAAATATCCCATGCTGCGTTTGAGGAGTTGTACGTCATTTGGTTTGCTCATAGGGGGGATTATAGTGCAAGTGGCAGATTGTCGAGTGGCATATGTCAATCAGGCGAAACATTACCCGGTTGGTTTCTGGGGTCATTTTGATCTGTGCCAGAGCAAACAACATCATCGCGCCGCCAGAGGCAGGAAAACTTGATGCGTATACACCATTAGCTGTGTACTGGCTTGCAGGGTTTCTTGACCGCTGAAAACGGCCGTGTTTTCCACCAACCCCGGCACATCTCCGCGCGCTTCAATCGTCAGCGTAACGGTCTCGCCACTGCCCACAGCCACCGCCCAACTCACCGCTTGCCCGTTGACGGCCGGATTGGGTGGTTTGCTGCCTGAAGCAGAGAGGACGGTTGTGCCAGCCGGCACATTGTCGGTGATGGTGACGCTGTGGGCAGATTCGCCCGCATAGTAGGTGAGGGTGTAGTCGAAGGTTTCATTGAGGGAAACGGCCGTTTTCGCCGTTTTTGCAGCCGACGGATTCAAGCCAGCCAACTCAGCCGCGATGGCCGCCCGCGTCGCATACAAATCCGTGGGCACGCGGCTGAACAAAGTGCGTGAGGCGATAAACTGCCGCGCCAACACATCCGCCTGATTTTCCTGCCCAATTTGCGGATCGCCTTCGTTGAGCAGCCACAGATATTCGTAATCTTCCATGCCCTCGCGCATCAGCTCCCAACGAATGGAAGGCACAAGCCGATTGCTTTGCGCGTTGCCCGCATCAAAAGCAATCGTGCCGTCTTTGGGCGGGTAGAAGAGGAAACCGTCCCCATTGCCATCATTGATCCACGGCTGTGACCAGGGATTAGGACTCCAATCAGTGGTGGAATAGTAGACGAGGCCTTCAACCCGTTCTAACCAGGCCAGCCAGGGCGTAATACGCGCCTCCATGCCCGTGCGGTCCATCACAGTGGGATTGGGCAGCGGGGGGTGGTCGCCGTAAAGGAAATACCACCAGACATCCTCGCCATGATTTTGCTGCCGGTCATGGGCGCGGACCACCTGATAATTGCTGATGGTGGGCATCCAGATGTCGATCTTGGCGCCAGGATAGGTCGGATTGTTGTAGATATACGGCTCGACTTGCTCACTGACGAGGATACGCACATGAGGCGCTGCCGCTTTGGTTTGTTGAGCCAGATAGGCCACGATGTCATAATCGGCAAAGGTTTGCGGTTCGTTGACGATGTGGTAGTAGCCCTTGTCGGCATAATTGCTGGTGGCATTGACGTAATTGGAAACGGCCGTCCAATATTGGAACCATTTGGCGTTGTAAGCGGGATTGCCGGTGGGGTCTGTGCCTCGACTTACGCCACAGAATGAGCTGGGGCGGCTGTCGGGCGGCCAGTTGCTGCTTGGGCCTTTGATGTGGAGCGAGGGGAAACCGGCGCCATCATCCAATTCCGCGCCATCGAGGTATTTACCAGCCAGCGAACCAAAACCCCAAATTCCCCAGGCGTCGGGTTCCAACAAGCCGTTACAATCATATTCCACGCCTCCCGGATAATTGAGTCCGGCAGGCCAGCCAACCCCTTTGGGCGTGAGCCGATGGTCGGCAAAATCTTCATAAAGCGCATCAACCAGCGTCCAGTAACCAGGCTGCACGCCGCCGTTTGTGCCCTTGTAGGTTTCCACAACATTGCTCCAACCAAAGCCCCACTCCCCTTCCAGATGAATTTCTGGCGGCAGAGTAAAATTCCAAACTTCCAGTTCAACGGGAATGGCGGCGCTGCCGATAGTGACGGTTGCTTGATACAGACCGGCGGTGGCGTCTCGCGGCACATGGACAGTAAACCAGAGCGGTTGGTTGATGTTGGCGGGGAAGCTCACGTTGGCGCCCATCTGCACCGGATAAAGCGGATCGGGCCACTCGCCCAATCGCCCAAAATCATCACTGAGTCGGGTGAGCGGCACATAATCGACACGATGGAGGGTCACATTGGCCGCGGGAATGGTATGGCTGCCATCGCTAAAACTGCTGATAGAAACCGGCAGGTTTTGCGTCGAGGGTGAACGCACCACCAACTGCAATGGCTCAAATTCATCTTTGGCCGCCTGAATACGCAAAGGAGCAGTGGCTGTCGGCGCTGCGTTTGTCTTGAGGATTTTCTCAATGGGTGGCGCTGACCAGATGGCGAGGCTGCCGGTGCTGGCGCCGCTGATTTTGTGATAATAACCGCCTGCTTCGGGATTGCTGACGGTTGCTGTTATGACCGCCCCGCCCAATGTCGTGGTGGCAGGCAGCGGATGGCCTTCATGTTCAATCACGTCAAAGTAAATGTAATAGTGGGTCGTGGAGCCATCGGCTGTCCACTTGATGGCACCGCTGTCCTGGTCTACCAGACGGATGTTGTCGAACCAAAGGCGCAGTTCGTCCCCATCATCCCATAAGCCGCTGTTGCCATTGACGGTATCGTTGTCGCGGGTGTGGAACTCGAGGCGGCTGATGTCGTTGAAATTTGGCGTGGTGCAAGTGTGGAACGGCTTTAGCGAGACGGTGGCGCGGTTCCATTGATCCAGCGCCAGCGCCGGGCCGCCCTGGGTGATATTGCTGCTGCTGCATCCGCTGGTATTGTAGAGTTTGAAGCTGTAGAGGTCGGGGGCCTGGTCTTGCGCACTGGCGTTGACTTCAGGCCACACGTCGTAGATGAAGGTCTCGTAACTGCGCCAATCTTTTTGGCCGGAGGCGATAATCATTTCGACGCCTGGGTAGCCATAGCCGCCCGGTGTGTTGATGATAGTTGCTTTGAGGGAGCCGGTTCCTTGAGAGAAACGGCCGTTATCCGCCACCGCCGACCCATCATTCACCCGCCAATACACACCTGAAGGGTGCCATCCAATTTGGGGGCTGTCAGCGTTCTCCAACATGTCACTGTACGTTTCTTCATAAGGAATGGCGCCGCCCACTGCCGGGCTGGTGCCCACATACGGCACGACTCGCAAGGAGCGCACATCCAACAACGCGCCGTTCAAGCCTAAATAAGCAAAGGCCGTGGTGAAATTGATGTTGGCTTGAGCCACGCCGCTGCCGCTCACCGTCACGGGGATACGGTACGGCCAACCCTCGTCCCACCAGGCATCGGGGGCGTTGGCCTGAGCGGGTTGGGAAGAACGGGAAAGCAGGAGAATAAGAACAAAAATGAAGCTAACCAGAATCGAAAAAGTGCGTCTAATCATCCTATGTTCCTTATGATGGGCAGGCGACAAACAATGGCAGCCGGTTATGGGGACGATGAAGCGTGTAACCTGGGTTCGTAAGCTCTTGGCGGGGAATGTAGCTTGAGGGAAAACGGCCGTCAATAGGCAGATAGTTTAGCAATTTGCAGAAATTCTCAGTTTGACCGCCTTGTCCATGAATGAATTTGTAGGCTGATACCAAAAACCCGCTGAAGTGCGTGGATTGCGCCCTTATCAACTTGCTTCAGCGGATTTTATCTCAGCCGCCAATTTCAATCGGTGATGTAAGACGTTGCGTTCATTCAAATTGAGAATTTCTGGTTTTTTCAAGAAATTGGCGACAAAACTGCCTCTACGGGCGCTGGTTGAGCAGACAAGAAACCATCTTCGCTGGTGATGCTGGAAACGGCCGTTTCCGCTAGAACATCATGCTAACAACATCCCGTGCCCGGATTTTTTGTTTGTCTTTGTGGCGGCGCAGTTTACGCATGGCGCGACCTCTGGGTTCGTAACGGTGAAGTGCGATACTGTCGGTTTGCTTCTTTGGTGCAGGCTTGGCAGAGGATGGTTAAGCTGTCGTTGGTTTGCGCGTTTTTGTAGAACGCGGTTACAACGCTACTAGGAGTCTGTCGGAGAACCCCATTTTGTAGCCGCGATATCCTTACCGCCCTCGTGTAAGCGCGACAGGGATGTTGCGGCTACAACTACATGGAGGTCAGGTACAAGAGTGTCAAAGGTCATAGTAAAGTCATGTTTTGCGATGTAACTACGACGAAGCCGGCTGACCGGGTTCCGGCAGACTTAGCCCACATCACTTTCCACTGGTTTTTACGGATGAAAATGATGCGCATGATTATGGCTTTAGTTACTTTTCAGGATGCTTTTTCTTCAATCACCGCACCTTCAAGAAGCCAATTGACATACACGATTTTCCACTCATCATTCTGCTTCTCTAAGATACGTGTTTCTCGGCTCAAACCAGGCATGTCCATCTCTAAATCCCCTGTATCCTGACCATACTGATCAAACGTTACCCAAGCCATATTTCCACTGATGCGGAGATTCACATTTTCCCGACGAACGTATGCGGCAGTGGGATTTGGTTCAGGATTGGCTGCCATCGTTGTTTTAATGCGGCTGCTGAGAGCATCCCATCCTTCTATCACAGTAATGCCGCCACGTGCCCACCAGCCAATCATACGGATATAATCAGTGTGTAACCAGCACTGTGCCCAAGCCTCAAAATCCTTGTTCCAGAATGTAGAGGATTCATCAATAACAACCTGCATGATGGCGATGGTGTCACTTTGTTGATCGATTAGGTTCATAGTTTGATCTCCGTTTCAAAATCAGCCGTTTATACATAATTGACGGGGCCAGAAACATGCTGCCTAACAGATGAGATGGGTCGCGCTACCCGGCCACGGGCGTTCCCACCCCATCTTCTCGGCATTCTCCCAAACATTTTGACTCAAGGCAGGGCATACTTTACGTTAAACCGTGTACCGCTTATTCCAACTATCTGGGAATGCAAGCGGGGCAAATGACAATACATTGCACGAACCCGTATCCGCGCCATTACAGTGCGGTCATCGCTTTCTCCAGCACCCCTTCGGCAGGCGCAAGACATGCCTTTGCCCGCTGCATCTTCGGTTGATCTTGCGACCGTCCTACCCAGTGAGTGCGCATCGGGCTTACCCTGTTCCGCTTGTTTAACCGCGTGGTTTAGAGCCTGTGCTGAGCTTGCCGAAGCATTGCATCATTGGGTTTTGAACATGCAATAGCTAAACAAGCGACTTTTCAGGTCGCCCCACGCTGTGTTAGCCATCGATTGTTTTCAAAATCATGTTGCATAAGTCGTCTACGGAATCGTCCCCTGTCTGGGGCAAAATATTCATTTGAAGCGAAGCAGCTTGCTCTTGGATAAGATCGTTATACCAAAGGCTCCGCGCCAGAAAGTTTTCATACATCCGTTCTGGAGATGAAGAACCTTGCAACCATTTTAGATTCTTTTTTTCGCGCTCCGTTAAAACTGATGGCGATATAACTATCCAACCTGACCAGATATTATGCAGATTCAGTTCAGCAACCCTGTTAGGTCGTAAATGCCAACCGTCAATTACGATTGGAGAGGGATCCCATGTGGCATGCTTCAAGATTAGACTCTTGACGAATGGCCAAGTCGCCTCGTGTTGAATATTCGCATCGGTCTTGAGCTGATCCACAGAGCTATTCGTAAAATATTCCAAGTAAGGCACATTTCTCATAACGTGTAGTCCTGGATGAGTTTCAGGTGTTGTTACAGTTTGCGCCACCGTCATGAGGTCGTCAATGGTTACAGAGGCTATGCCTAACTTTGCAGCTAACGTACAGCCCAGTGTCGTCTTGCCCGCACCAGGCGCCCCACCAATTAAAAATACGTTCACATTCTTCAAAAGAATTCTCCATAGACTAAAAATGGCTAACGTTGAGATAAACCGCACTGCCTGGAAACGGCCGTTTTCCATCCCTCAATGCGTCGGTTTCAGCGGTAGCTAAACGGCCGTTTCCATTACCCCACGCCCCCATTAACCATTCAACAATTAATTATTAACAAACGGCCGTTTTCCACGCCCAAACGCGCCGCCACAATACCCATATTGGTCAACCAAATATGCGTTTTGTCCCGTCGCCAGAAGAGGTTATTCCTTTGATGTAGAAAGGTGCGTAACGGTCGTTAGGGAAGATAAAAATCATCCGAGAGCGGCCTCGATCAAAACCCGAGCGGCTTCAGCAACATGCGCTGCGGGATTCTCTGTGCCGAACATGCGCGACGCCATGTAAGCGCCGTCCATCAATAGAAAAAGTTGATCAGCCAATACTTCTGGCCGGGTTGCGCCTGCTTCTTTTGCCAGTTGCTGGAAACGGGCGCGGACAGATTGCTTATGTTCGAGCGCGATCTGGTGTCCCAGGTAATCCGTTTCTGGATATTCAGTGGCTACATTGAGAAAAGGACATCCGTAACAAACGGGGGTCAATACATAATCTTGCAAGGCTTGAAAGAATGTCAGTAATTTTTCCCGCGGGGTAGGAGCCTCTTTTATGGTTTGCTCAAAATAATTCCAGAAAACGTCATTGCTATCATTAAGATAGGCGCCGATCAAATTATCTTTAGACGGGTAGTGACGGTAAAGGGTCATCTTGCCAATGCCTGATTGAGCGGCGATGGTATCCACGCCGACAGCACGATAGCCATGCCGATAAAATAATCGTGCGGCGGTTTGGAATACTTTATCTTTGGGAGCAGTTTCATTTTTCATAGTGTTTTCCTCTTGACGCGATACAGGTCTGTATTGTACTATTGAACTATTCGATACAGACCTGTATCGTAACGCATTTCGCAACTAATTTCAACCCAAAAGGAGTAACACCATGAAAATCGGAGTCTTCGGAACAAGTATGGTCGGGCAAACCATCAGCGGAAAACTGGCGGAACTCGGACATGATGTCATGGTTGGCACGCGCGATGTGGCTAAAACACAGGCGAACGTCGAACCGCATCCTTACGGCTTTCCAGCATTCAGCGTCTGGCAAAAAGAACAACCGAACGTAAAACTCGGAACATTTTCTGAAGCTGCCATACACGGTGAAGTTTTGTTCAATGCTACGAATGGCAGCGGTTCGTTGGACGCGCTCAAACTAGCTGGGGAATCTAACCTCAACGGTAAGGTAGTTGTTGACATTGCCAATCCGCTCGATTTCTCACAGGGCAGTCCGCCAACGCTGTCTGTGTCCAACACCGATTCGCTTGGCGAGCAGATTCAGCGTGCTTATCCACGTATAAAAGTGGTCAAAACACTCAATACCGTAACTGCCTTGCTCATGATCAACCCCAGCCTGGTTGCCAACACTGACCACACGATGTTTGTATGTGGCAACGATGCGGACGCAAAAGCGCAAGTGACCGAGTGGCTCAAAGGTTGGTTCGGCTGGAAAGATGTAATTGATCTGGGCGACATTACCAATGCCCGAGGCACAGAGATGTATCTGGCCCTGTGGATCAGGTTGTGGGGCGCGCTGGGCACGGGGATGTTCAACGTCAAGATTATGAAATAAGGACAAAAATGAACATGCCCTCATCAAGCAAAAGTGACCTTCAAGCGCCTCGACTTGGCGTTGGCGTGATGACTTGGGGCAGCGCAAAGGAGTTGGCTCGCCTTCATCCAGCCAAGATCGCTTACGGCGGCTCTCACGGATTGGAAGAAGAGAAACGCGCCTTGAAGTCAAGCATGGCAGCAGATATGACCTTATCTGTTGTTTATGAGGAGAGGAAAGGGCGATCCGTAAATCGCCCTTTCTCTCAGGCAGTCTAGCGGCGCACGAGGACGATCTCGTATTCCGTGTCCGGCGTGGGCGGTACGTCAAAGCGGGCATTGACCACATACAGAAAATTGCCAATGATGCCGGCTGTGGTGGGGATGCGGAAAGCATCGCTGGTGATAGTGTCTACAATTTCGCCGCTAGTATAGTCGGCGCCCAGTTCCACGACAGCAACCTGGTTTAAGAAGTTACGCACTACATATAAGGTGCGGCCTTTGCGCACCAGACCATCGCCGTTGGTGACTGCGCCACCATCCAAGTCGATGGGCAATGCCTCGCCGCTAGTTGGATCAACCCGGTAAAGTGTACCGGCGCTGCTGTTGACGATGATGAGGTAACGGCCGTTAGCCGAAGCCTCAATCCCGTTCGCGTTAAATCCACCGGGTATAAACTCAAAGCCATCGCCCAAGGGTATCTCTTCAACGGCAGCGGGGTCAGGTAAACGGCCGTTTTCAGCCAGAGGCAGACGGTAAAAGTTAGGATTAAACGAGTCGGTAAAATATGCCGCCTGGCGGGTAACAATCACGTCATTGATAAAAGCCGTGTTCGGCGCCGTCAACTGATAGGCCATCAACAATTCGCCGGTGTCGGCATCATACACGCGAGCATCACCGCCGACACCACCGGCTACAAACAAATTATTAGAGCGCCTGTCATAGCTCAAACCAACGGCAATCAGCCCCTCCTGCCCTTCAACCAATATCCCTCCTTCGCCGGTGCGTATATCGGCCTGATAAATCGCACCATCAGCCAGGGAACCGGCGAAAATTGTGTTTCCGCGACCCATCACAATGCCCTCCGGGCGGAAGCCGTCTGGCAGCAGGATAATATCGGGTCTCGTTTTTCCTTTGCCAGCTGAAACCGCCGGCAGCGACGTGAAAGCAACGGCAAAAGCCAGCAAAAGGGCACTCGCTGCGAAAAATAATGAAAATTTTCTCATGGGTTTGTCTCCTTTTTTGAATTGTGCGCACAAAATGTGGGCAATTGGTGCTGTTCGTCACGCGAATCCTGACCAACTGAAAACGGGCGGTGGGGTTTGCTGAGAAGAGTGAAAATACTATAAAATGGACGCGGCGCGGCTGTCAACCACATTCGTTATTCACTCATCGACAGCCAAGGAAATTGTTTGAACAGCCGCCAGCCCGTCATTGGATTGCACAGACGCAGCATCTAGGGAATACTTACCGGTCGGTTTATTGGCTTCGCGCCCTAGTGACCAGTAAACAACATTCTTCGTTTATTGCGCCCGGTACTCATCCACTCTCCCTCGGTTCCGTATAATAACGATGAAACCACATACCATGTAGCTGAGACGAATTCAAACTAAATGGCTGCCTTTCCTAAGAACCCGCAACCTGTCACCGCCATCGCCACATCCCAGACGAAAGATCTGTCACCAGGCACCAGAATTTCGCCTTTGCGTGTTCATTTCAGTAGTAAGCGGCATCCGAACGCCGCTTTTTGGAGCAGTTTTCTTTTGCTCAACACCTTGTTATTCCTGCCTATTTACTGGTTTTTCCGGGCCGACGCTGCCTTCTGGCCCTGGCCTAAACCTTTCCTCACGGATCCGGCCATCTGGATACCGGACTTGTTTTTCCGGCGGGCAAACCCCGATATTTTTCGGGTCAATGCGGAACTGTTAGTTCTTGTATTGGCCTGGGTGTTTGTGCCAGCGCTGCGGCGGCGCTGGTTTCTGGCGCTGGCCTTTGGGCTTTATCTGGCGCAGTTGGTTTATGCTGTGTATGAGGGTTTTGTGCGTTCTTATTATTTGCTAGACCCTGTTTTCTACAACGATTTCTTTTTATTTGCAGACGGCACACGTTATGTGCTGCGCAGTATGCATCTGGCGCCGCTGCTTTATGTGGGCGTCGTGGCGGCAATCCTGCTGCTGATGGGGTTATTGGTCTGGCTGAACCGGCTGCTATTTTCCCTAAGTGAACCGGCGCTGTTGTCGCGCGCCAGCCGAGTGGCGCTGGTGGTATTGGGTGTGCTGGCGCTGGCGCCGCTGGTGGCTTTTGGGGAAGAGAGTGGGTTGCCGGAAACGGCCGTTACCAGTTTCACCGCCAAAATCAGCCAAAACATTCAGCTCTCCCGTCTCGCCAAAGCCGAAGCGGAGCGCTTCGACCATCAAGAACTGGCCCCCTTTTACCAATTCACCCAATCCGATCTGCGCTACAAACCAGACATCTACCTCATCTTTGTAGAATCCTACGGCAGCGTACTCTACAAACGGCCGGATTTTCGCCAACGGCATGGACAGCTGTTGGACTCACTGGCTTTTCGGTTGGATTTAAACGATTGGGCGGCGGCTTCAGCCAGAAGCGAGGCGCCCACCTGGGGCGGAGGTTCCTGGCTGTCCTACACCAGCGCCATTACTGGCCTACGCCTCGATTCTCACGCGCAGTATCTGGCCCTGTTCAGCCGCTATCATCAAGAACCGTTCCCCCACCTCTTCAACTACCTGCGCGGTCAAGGGTATCGCAGTTACCAGCTTACCGCCAATTCAGACGAGCTAAACGATATTGAATGGCAGCGTTACAAAAACTTCTACGGCGTGGACGAATGGCTGCGTTTTGAAGACCTCCAGTATCAAGGGCCGCTCTATGGCTGGGGGCCATCACCACCCGACCAGTATGCCATCAACTTTGCCCACACTTATATGAACAAGGCCGACGACCGGCCGCATGTTTTTTTCTACATCACGCAGAACTCACATTATCCCTGGTCGCCGCTGCCAGAGGTGGCAGCGGATTGGCAGACGTTAAACGACTTGCCTGCCCTGCCGCCCTCCTCCAGCGAGCGCCTGCCCCAAGACGTGCTGCGCCAGCAGTATCTGGCTTCTATCGAATATGAGTTCAACACATTGGTCGATTTCATCATTAAGCAGGCGGACGAGGGCGATGTGTTTGTGCTCGTCGGCGACCATCAACCGGCGCGGGTGGCGCGATATTCAGATGGCTGGGATACGCCCATCCACATCATCAGCAAAGATCCGGCGTTTATAGAGTCCTTTTATGAGTACGGGTTTGTGCCTGGCCTGAAAACGCAAGACCACACGCCGGTGATGCGCCACGAGGGGTTTTATTCACTGTTTATGCGTGTCCTGTTGCAGCAATATGGCCTGGATCCGGCCCATCTACCGGAATATAGGCCGGAAGGTGTACCCTTGAATTAGCTGGCTAGATTGGACCAATCTTTGAGATTGGTCCAATA
>JAWOGU010000330.1:0-3606 GCA_046496595.1 Chloroflexota bacterium | reverse complement strand
TTCAACGGCGGCTTCATGGCGACCCACGGCGCGTATGGCGCCATGAGCGGCGGGATTGAAGCGCTGCCCGCCAAAGAAGGTTACGCCACCATCGCCATCGGCGCAGACGGCGCAGTGCGCATCGGCGAATGGGGCACAGACCTCAACGCAGACGGCGGACCCTACGCCGCCTGGAGGCAAAATGCCCGCCTCATCACCCAGAACGGCGCAGTCAATGAGCGCGTCTATACCGGCACCGCCGCCACCTGGGGCAGCAGCATCAACGGCGACGTGGTCACCTGGCGCTCGGCGCTGGGCATTGACGAAAATAACGAAGTACTCTACTTCGTTGCCGGACCCAGTTTGAGTATGCCAGCGCTGGCGGAAGCGTTAACGGCCGTTTCCGCCCACAACAGCCTCCTGCTCGACATCAACGAATCCTGGGTCCACTTCGCCGCCATCCGCTATGCAGACGGCGCTCCCGTCGCCGAACCGCTGCTGCCCGAAGGCATGGACACCACTGTAGACCGCTACCTGCGTCAATCATCACGGGATTTCTTTTACGTGATGGCGCAGGAATAACGAAAGATCAAAGATTGAAGATTAATGCGGCGCTGTCATGCCAATCTTCAATCATCAATTTCCTTCATGCTCAATAATCTCAACAACCCTCATGCTGCCATCATCGGCGGCGGACCGGCGGGCTTGATGGCCGCCGAGGTCCTCAGCCAGGCCGGGATGCGCGTCGATTTGTACGACGCCATGCCCTCCGTCGGGCGCAAATTCTTGCTGGCGGGGCGCGGCGGCCTCAACCTCACCCATTCCGAACCGTTGGAACCGTTCCTCGACCGCTATGGCAGCCGCCGTCCGCAAATCGAGCCGCTGCTGGCGGCCTTTGGTCCCGACCAATTACGCGCCTGGGCGGCCGAACTGGGCACAGAAACTTTTGTGGGCAGTTCCGGGCGCGTCTTCCCCATTGCCATGAAAGCCTCGCCGCTGCTGCGCGCCTGGCTGGCGCGTCTGCAAGCCAACGGCGTCGCCTTTCACCTGCGCCACCGCTGGCAGGGCTGGCAAAGCAAGCAAAGCTTGCACGACGGTTCTCTGCGCTTCATCCATCCTGACGGCGAATTAAGCGTTTCGGCTGACGCCGTCGTGCTGGCGTTAGGCGGCGGCAGTTGGTCCCGGCTTGGTTCCGATGGCGCCTGGGTCCCCCTGCTGGCAGCACGCGGCGTCGAAATCGCGCCGTTGAAACCCGCCAACTGCGGTTTTGACGTGGCCTGGAGCGAACATTTTCGGTCACGCTTCGCCGGGGAGCCGGTAAAAACCGTCATCCTCTCGTTTACCGATTCGCAGGGACGCACCTTTGCGCGCCAGGGCGAGTTTGTCATCACAGAAACAGGGGTGGAGGGCAGCCTGATTTACGCCGCTTCTGCGCTGCTGCGGGACGAGCTTGTCGAAACGGTCACTGAGCCTGTCGAAGTGACCGTTTCGACAAGCTCAACGGGCGTTTCGACAGGCTCAACGGCCGTTTTCCACCTTGACCTCCTCCCCGACCGCTCACAAACGTGGCTCCACGCCCGGCTGGCAAAACCGCGCGGCTCCCGCTCCCTCTCCAGCCACCTGCAAAGCCGGGTTGGTCTAAAAGGCGTCAAAGCCGGGCTGCTGCGCGAGTTTACGCCCGCGAGTGTTCTGCAAAATCCGGCGCAGTTAGCCGCCGCCATCAAAAAACTACCTGTCCCGGTACTCGCCCCCCGCCCGCTGGACGAAGCTATCAGCACAGCCGGCGGCGTCATGTTCGAGGCGCTGGACGAAAACCTGATGCTGCGCGCCCTGCCCGGCGTCTTCTGCGCCGGGGAAATGCTGGACTGGGAAGCGCCCACCGGCGGTTATCTACTCACCGCCTGCTTCGCCAGTGGCTACGCCGCCGGGCACGGCGTGTTGAAGTGGCTGCAAAGCAGGTGACAGTCACCTCGGAGGTGACTGTCACCTGAAAGCGAGACCCCTCTATGGAACTAACCACCCTCCGCCTCCACCTGCGCGAATATACGCCGGACGACTGGACGGCCGTTCTCGCCTACCAGCAAGACCCGCGTTACCTGCGTTATTATGCCTGGACAGAACGCACCCCCGCCGCCGTGCAGGACTTTGTGCAAATGTTTATCGATTATCAAACAGCCCAACCGCGCACCAAATTCCAACTCGCTGTCACGCTCAAAGAGACGGGCCAGCTCATCGGGAACTGCGGCCTGCGCTTGAAAGCAAGCGACGCCCACGAAGCCGAAATCGGCTATGAGTTTTCAGCGGATCATTGGGGCCAAGGCTACGCTACCGAAGCGGCGCAGGCGATGGTGCATCTGGGTTTCACCCAGTTTGGCCTGCACCGCATTTCCGCCGACTGCGTGGCGGATAATGTCGCTTCCGCCCATGTCTTAGAGAAGGTGGGGATGAAGCTGGAGGGCCGCCTGCGTGACGCTGAATATTTCAAAGACCGCTACTGGGACACGCTCCTGTATGCTGTTTTGAAGGATGAATGGAAAGAAAAAAAGTAAACGGCCGTTTCCCCCTTCCATTCCCCACCCCAAAACCACACACTGGCAACCCTCCCAACCTCTCGTTATACTTTCCACACAACTTAATGATGGAATAAGTTTCTATCGAATAAACCGTGATGATCGTAGCGTTTGATAAAGCCATTTATTATCTAATCTGGAGTCATATCAATGAATAAACAATTTAAAATAACTATACTATTTCTATCCATCATAACAATTCTAGTGAGTGCATGTACCTCAACCACTGTAGATACATCCCCCGCCGAAAATACAGCCCAGATCGTAATTACAGAAACATATACGCCGACCCCAGTCTCAACAACAAAACCTGCCGATTTGCCAACCGCTACCCCTAGCCATACGCCAACTGCCACTTCTACTCCTAATCCCACCTCGACACCAACCTCTACATCAACTTCTACGGCGCTACCTACCGAAACCCCTGATTTGTCAAAATTCGGTTTTGAAGAGTATGTGCATCCATCAGGTAAGTTTAAACTTGAAATCGCTGGTCGTGATACACAAGTTATGGAATTTGAAGATGCAGTGTTTTTTACCGACGGATTTCACTTTATCATGGCAGGTTTCACTTTACAGGAACACCCACTAGATGAAGAAAACTGGATCAGTGCGACTGAATCTTTTTTGGATCAATTCCTCATAGAATGGAGTGCGATCACTTCTTATGATGGTTTAGAAAGGCAAGAATCTGAAAACGAGAATTCTTATACCATTAGCTTCAACTATTTCTCTGAAGAAGCTCCAATCCAAAAAGGGCGTGGTGAAATCTTATTTGTAGAGCAAGATAACACTATCTATGGTTTAGTTTTACTGACGCCAGATTACCATGATGTCGAATTCGTTTGGGGAATCGTTAAAGACTCTTTTATGGTTATTGATGAATAACACTTTCACTGCCTAATTCTACACAAAATATAGGAACCAAGTGAGGCAATTTCTGCCTTCTGCCTTTTGATTTCTGCCTTATCAAGGAGACCGTCATGCAACTGACCACCCTCGCTACCTGCAACCTCAACCAATGGGCGCTCGATTTTGAAGGCAACCTTGAGCGCAT
>JAWOGU010000168.1:0-11955 GCA_046496595.1 Chloroflexota bacterium | reverse complement strand
GTCCTGTAGATTCATTGTTGTCGCTCATTCGTTTTCTCGCTGATCGACTGACAGATTTTACAAATAGCACATTTTGCCCATTTGAATCTCTAAATCGCATTTTTGAGTCATTTTTAAGCCAAAAATCCGCTTTATGAGATGAAAATAAGATTTATCAGTCAATCAGAAGTTTCTCGACTGTTGTGTTTTTTGTTCTTGACATTTTTCCAACATAGCGGTTGTGATTTTGAGCATATTTTGGGCCAAAATCCCTCTCAAAAAGGCAGTTTTCAACATTCACCCGCCATTTTCGCAACCTTTTCACAGTGTCAAGCATCCAAATTTTCACAATGCACACTTGATTCAATTTGCCAAAGTTTAATTCACAACACCCGAGAGGTTGATATACTCACTCACGTAGGCCAGGATATCGAATTATCCATGTCACAGTGCATCGTTTCCCCGCCCTGATTAACATGAAAGAGATCAAAATAGGCCCCTTGTTGGTGAAGTCATTTCTCGATCTGCTGCTCTTTTTCACGGCGCTTACCCTAAGCTACGAATAAAGTATGCTGTCATTCACTGCCATAAAGAAACTGCTTTTTTTCGTGATCCTGAGTAAATTGGTCCGGGTAAGCTATATTTGCGATCGATATGCACTCTAGCCTGTCCCAACAATTAGCCAACTCCCAATTTAGCTGGCGACCGTTTGTGCGCATTTTTGATCTGTTTGATCGTTGGGTCATCAATACTGTGATTCGATTATTACCCTCGGTAAAGATTTGGAAATAATGGCCAAGGAAATTAAACGAGATGTGTTTCTGGTAACGATTGAAAACCTGCCCTTACTTGCCAATGGGGTCAGCACCCAGCCGGAGGTTTTGGCTAATTTGCGGAAACAGTTGTAAATATATGGCCGTCAAATCATCTTCTACACTGACACCTTTGAAGTATATTAAGGGCAGAAATAACGTCCGTCCAAAACTCAACCCATAACTCGCAGTTTGTTAAGGAATACGCAATACGGAAACTGAACATAAAATGACAACACCGACCCCTGCTACCACCCCCTGGCAGCTCACCATGTTTCACCGCTCCCTAAAAAAGCAGCTCAAGCTGGATGCCTTGCTGCATCTACTTGGGCCGGTCACCCCCGATCAAGCTTGCCTGCTGATCACCTGTGGCGACAACAACGGCGCTCTCAACTATTACTTTCGCGCCCATGGCGGGCAATGGGCTTGGGGCGATGTGATCGGCGAAAATCTAGACGAGATGAGTCACTTGTTGAACGAACCTGTCAGCCATGTGCCCGCCGACCGTTTCCCCTATCCCGATGGCCGTTTCGACTGCCTCATCGCCATTGATGTACTCGAACATTTACCCTCTGACCAACCCTTCCTGCAAGAGGTACGGCGGATACTACGCCCCAACGGCCGGGCCATTATAACCGTTCCCAGTGGCGACTCCCGTCTGCTGGCTAATCGGATCAAATGGCGCGTTGGCATGACGCCAGAAGTGTACGGCCATACCCGCGCGGGTTACACTCTGCCTGAGCTGCAAGCCGCCTGCCAACAAGCCGCCCTCACCCCCACCGATCACGGCGGCTACTCCCGTTTCTTCACCGAAATGGCCGAATTAGCAGTCAACTTCGGCTATGTCTTCGTCCTCTCCCGCAAAAAAGGAAACGCCGAACCCGGCCACATCGTCCCCATTACTTCCGGCGAATTAAAGACCCATGGCGCTGCCTACCGCCTCTACACCCTGGCCTTTCCCATCCTCAAGCTGATCAGCAAGCTGGATGGTTTACTGCCTGCCAAAAGCAACAACGCCGTCATCGTTGTCGCTACCCCTCGGGAAACCACGCAATGAAGATTTTGATCACCGGCGGCGGGGGCTTTATAGGCAGCCATCTGGTAGACAGCCAGCTAGCGCAAGGGCACACCGTCCGTGCCCTGGATTTGCACGTGGAAAATCTAGACCACATCGCTCACCATCCCCGGCTGGAAATTATCCAGAATGATCTAACGGATACCGACAGTTTGCCCCTGTGGGTGCAAGATGTGGATGTGGTCTACCACCTGGCCAGCGCCCACCTTGATGTGACCCAGCCCGACAGCTACTATCACCGCGTCAATGTGGAAGCGACGCAGCATCTGCTGGCAGCGGCGCACCAAAGCGGATTGCGCCGCTTTGTCCATTGCAGCACGAACGGGGTCGTTGGTGACCTGCAAAATCCGCCGGTGGATGAAACGGCCGTTTGCCATCCCACCAATATTTACGAACAAACCAAACTGCTCGGCGAACAAGCCGCCCTCAATTTTGCCGCCGCCACCGGGCTGTCCGTCATCGTCGTCCGTCCTGCCTGGGTTTATGGCCCACGCTGCCCCCGCACCGCTCGCCTGTTGCGCATGGTGCGCAAGGGGCGCTTTTTGCTTTTTGGTAACGGCCGTACCCTGCGTCACCCCATCTACATCAGCGATGCCGTGACAGGTTTTGAATTGTGCGCCGCCGCCCCGGAAATGGCCGTGGGCCAAATCTACTTTCTCGCTGGTCCCCACACCATTACCATTGCCGATTTGGTAAAAACAGCCGCCTCCGTGCAAAATGTACCGCCCCCCCGCTGGCGGCTGCCCCTCTTTGTCGGCTACACTGCTGGTTATGCCTCGCAGTGGGCCTTCAAACCCACCCGCAAACAACCCCCCTTTTCCCGCCGCAGCCTGGATTTTTACCTGAAAGACAACGCTTACCATATTGAAAAAGCCCGCCGTGACCTCGGCTTTAACCCACAAATAGATTTACGCACTGGACTCCAACAAACCGTCCAGGAAATCTCCGTTCATAATTCATAATTTACAGAGGAACACAGAAATGGAACAGCCCCTTGATGAAACCGTACAATCCGTACACGATTACTGGAACAGCCACACCCTTGGCTTTCAATACGTCACCGACCATACCATCGAGCCAGGGACGCCGGAATTTTTCGAGCACATACGGCCGTGGATGAACCCGTACAAATTCCCCTGGATCATGGAGCGCATTGAACGTGAATCGGCGCTGCTGCAAAGCAAACACTTGTTGGAAATCGGCTGCGGCATGGGCTACGACAGCCTGGAATTTTTGCAGCGCGGCGTGCGGGTCACCGCCACCGACCTCACCCCCAACGCCGTTAAAATGAGCCTGCGCCACTTTGAAGTTGCCGGTGTACAAGCCGAAGAAGTCCGCACCGCCAACGCTCTGGATCTGCCTTTTCCGGACAACACCTTCGATGCAGTCTGGTCTAACGGTGTTCTGCATGCCACCGGCGACACCGAACGGGCCGTGCAAGAAGCGCGGCGCGTGCTTAAGCCCGGCGGTAGGGCGATCATCTCCCACTTCTACCGCAAACCATCCTGGATGTACGCCCTCAACAGGCTGGGCCGCGAAAATATTGAGTACAAAGAGGAAGATCCGCCGGTGAACGAATTCTACACCGAGGCGGAAGTGCTCGCTTTTTTCCACGGTTACCAAATTATTGAAGCTGTGCCAGAGCATTACCGCGCCCTGCCCGTGCGCCGCGACGGCCTGAAAGCCGGCCTTTATAAATATGGCTTCCGCCCTGTCTACAACCTTCTTCCCGAAGGGCTCGCCAAAAAATATGCCTACAAAATCTCGGTCACGGCCGTAAAAAAGGAAGGGTAATACGTGATGCGTGATGTGTAAGAACCTTACATGTCACGCATCACGTTTTGCGCAAAAGCATCCCCATGTGTGGTATTTGCGGACAAATCAACCCAGCTGGTGTGCCGGAAGGCGCACTTCAGCCCATGCTGCACGCCATTGCCCATCGCGGCCCAGATGATGAAGGGGTCTGGAGCAACGGCCGTATTGCCCTCGGCAGTCGGCGGCTCAGCGTTATAGATCTGCCCGGCGGCCATCAACCCATTGCCAACGAAGATGAAACCATCTGGATTGTTTTCAATGGCGAAATCTATAACTATCGCACTCTGCGCCAGCGACTGGCCGCCGACCACACCTTTCGCACCCACAGCGACACTGAAGTCATCCTCCACCTGTACGAAGAAATGGGCGAGGCGTGCGTATCGGAACTGCGCGGAATGTTTGCCTTTGCCATTTGGGACGGCCGGACACAAAAGTTGTTCGTGGCGCGTGACCGTCTGGGACAAAAACCCCTCTTTTACGCCCAACAAGGCTCTCAATTTCTCTTCGCCTCTGAAATCAAAAGCCTACTCGCCGCCGCCTCCCAACTGCGCTGCCTCAGCGAAGAAGCGATGCACCATTACCTCTCGCTGCGGTTCATCCCCTCACCCCTCACCATGCTGCAAGCCGTGCAGAAATTGCCTCCCGCCCACACGCTTACCTACCAGCACGGGAGCATCACCCTTAACCGCTATTGGCAGCTCAACTTTCAGCAAAAGCTGAGCATGAGCGAAGCCGACTACCGCGAGAGCCTGCGCCACACCTTGCGCGATGCCATTGCCAGCCATCTGGTCAGTGATGTTCCCGTGGGCGCGTTTCTCAGCGGTGGTCTAGATTCCAGCATGATTGTCGGCATCATGGCGCAAGATTTAGGCCAAACTTTCCAGACGTTTGGCATTGGCGTCAACGAGCAAAGTTTCAACGAACTTCCCTTTGCCCGCAAAGTGGCCGATTGGCACGGCGTACAGCACCATGAAACGTGCGTGGAAGCCAATCTGGTGCAAACACTGCCCCAAATGATCTGGCATCTGGACGAACCGTCCGACCCTATTGCCGCATGTCAGTATCAGGCGGCGGCGCTGGCGGCAGCCCATGTGAAAGTGGTGTTGGGCGGCGATGGCGGCGACGAACTGTTTGCCGGCTTTGACCGTTATGCGGGGCAGCGCTATGTGGGTTATTACGCCCTGCTGCCTGTGCTGCTGCGCCAGGCTGTTCTGGGTTCAGCGCTGGCCCACCTGCCGGAAAATTTTGCCTACAAAAGCGCCACACAACGACTGCGCTGGATGCAGCAGTTGGCGCAGTTGCCCGGTCCAGCAGAACGGTATGCTGAAGCCACCTGTTTTTTCCGCTTCAACCATGCCGGCAAACAGCAGTTGTACGGGGCGGCTCTTTGGCAGCAGTTGGGCGGGTTGGATTCGGCAGCGGAGATTACACGGCCGTACAATCACGCCCCTGCCGATGACCCGATTGACCGCATGTTGTACGCCGACTATATGACCCGCCTACCGGAGCATTCCCTTATGCTCACCGACCGCATGACCATGGCCCACAGCCTGGAACTACGTTCCCCGCTGCTGGACCATGAGTTAGTGGAGCATTTGGCCGCCTATCCCAGCCGCCTGAAAATTCAGGGGCGGCAGCTCAAAGTGGTGCTGCGCCAGTTGGGCGCCGACTATTTGCCCCCCTCTATTGTGCGCCGCTCCAAACAAGGGTTCATGTTTCCTGTGGCTTACTGGTTCCGCAATGAACTGTATCCCTTGCTGGAAGCGGAACTGCGGGATTCATTTTTTGTACGGGAAGGGCTGTTCCGCCAGGAGTACATAACCCAACTGCTTACCGAACACCAGCAGCAGCGCGTAGACCATCATGTCCGGCTGTGGATGCTGCTAAATCTGGCAATCTGGCATCGTTTGGTCATTGAGGGGGAAACGGTAACGGCCGTTACCGAACACCTGCAAGCCCTGTTGTAAGAATCCAATCCTACACTGCCTACCCGAGGAGAGTAATCACGTGATCGTTTTAGGCCTTATTGATAGTAAACCATCTTCCGCCGCTGTATTGGCGGACGGCCGTATTTTGGCCGCCATCGCCGAAGAGCGGCTTTGCCGCATGAAGCTCTCAAGCGGGATGCCCCGCGCCGCCATCTCCCTGGTGATGGCCGAGGCGGGCGTTAGCCCCGCCGACATTGACCTGGTGGCCGTCGCCCAAAATGTCAGCGTCTTTGAGCCGGAGCCGATCCCCTGGAAAGGCTGGTTCGACGACGAGGAGCTAAAAACGCGGCAGTTCGACCAGATCAGCGCCTCACTGGCCCCGGTTTTCGGCCGTTTTCCTATCGCCTGGCGCGCCCACCATCAGATTAAGCAGATACGCTCCCGCGAACGGCGGCAGCTTATTCCGGCGATGATGCGCGACGTGTATGGCATTCAGGCCCCGGTGCAGTTCTACGACCACCATTTCTGCCACGCCACCACCGCCTATTACACCAGTGACTTTGCCGAGGCGCTGGTGGTGACGCTGGATGGCGGCGGAGATGGGCTCTCGGGGAGTGTGTATGTGGGGAGAAACGGCCGTTTACAAAAACTATCCACCGTAGACTCCTTCAACTCCCTGGGCAATTTTTACTCCTACATTACCCAACTGTGCGGCTTCAAAGCGGAAAAGCATGAAGGCAAAGTGACCGGCCTGGCCGCCATCGGCCGGCCAATCTATGCCGACATCCTGCGTGAGTTTATCGGCTATCAGGAGCCGGGGCAGATTCGTTACCGCGTGCCCATGTACCACCGCTCTGCCCTGCGTATGCTGGCCGAACGGCTGCCGGCCGATTTCGACCGCGCCCACCTCGCCTCCAGCGTCCAGCTTATTCTGGAAGAAGTCGGCGCCGCCTTCATCCAACATTGGCTGCGCCAGACCGGGCTGCGAAACATTGCCGTCGCCGGCGGCGTTTTCGCCAATGTTAAATTCAACCAGCGCGTCCACGAACTGCCGGAAGTAGACAAAATCTTCATCCATCCGGCGATGGACGACAGCGGCCTCTCGGTCGGCAGCGCGATGGCCGCCCAGGCCGAGGCGCCGGGTTACGACCCGGCGCAGATGATCCGGCGGCTGGACAATGTCTACTTTGGCCCGGCCTACAGCCAGGAAGAAATCGCCAGAGAGGTCGCCGCCTCCGGCTGCGCCGCCACCCTTGAGGTAAACATCCAGGGGCGGATCGCCGAACTGTTGGCAGCGGGGCATGTGGTGGCCCGCTTCACCGGCCGCATGGAGTATGGGCCCCGCGCGCTCGGCCATCGCACCATCCTCTACACCACCACCGACGCGACGGTGAACGATTGGCTGAACGAGAATTTGCGCCGCACGGAGTTCATGCCCTTCGCCCCGGCGACGTTGATCGAACACGCCCATGAATGTTATGAAGGCATGGCCGGCGCGGAAGACCCGGCCCGCTTTATGACCATCACCTTTAACTGTACGCCGCGAATGCGGGAGCAGTCGCCGGGGGTGGTGCATGTGGATGGCACGGCGCGGCCGCAGTTGATTGACCCAGACACCGCGCCCGACTTTTACAAAATTTTACGCGCTTATCACGAGTTGACGGGTATTCCGTCTGTGATCAATACCAGCTTCAATATGCACGAGGAGCCGATTGTCTGCACGCCGCAAGATGCGCTGCGCTCTTTCCAGCAGGGCAATCTGGCCTATCTGGCGCTGGGGGATTGGTTGGTAACGCATCCAACGGCCGTTGCCGAGACCCCAGCCACCGTGCAGCGAGCAGTAGGATGAGGAGCTTAGGGGGAATTAGTCCTCTCCTGGTATTGTTGGGCGCGCTGTTGATTGGCATCGGATTTATGAGTGGCATCTGGTTACAGCGCACATATGGCGCCGGCGACTTACTGCGAGCGGCGGGAGTGCTGCCTCCTCGTACTGAAACTATGGGCAGGCCAACACGAACGGCCGTTGGCCTGCCGGCCGAATTTCAGGGACAGGTGTCGCTCTTTGTCCTCGCGGGACAGTCCAATATGTCTGGATGGGCTCCCTTACCGGCAGAACAAACGCTGCATCCCCGCGCTTTCGTATTTGGCAATGATTATCTTTGGCGATTGGCTCAGGAACCCATCGACCACCCTGACGGGCAGGTTGATCTGATTTCTCTGGATCGCGGCAGCGAACTTCCCGGCACAAGCCCCGGTTTGTCCTTCGCCGCGACGCTGCTCGATGAACGGCCAGAACTGGTCATCGGACTGATCCCTTGCGCCAAAGGAGACACCACCCTCCATGAATGGCAGCGCAGCTTGAGTGATGACACGCTGTACGGTTCCTGCTTGAAACGTATCGCCGCCGCCTCAATGATGGGAGAATTGGCTGGCATCCTCTTTTTTCAGGGTGAAGCCGATGCGCTGGATCCGGTAGAGTACGGTGACCGCCCCCTCTCAGCGCACAATTATGGTGAGCGTTTCACCCAGTTTATCTACGATTTGCGCCGTGACCTCGAGCGGCCGAATTTGCCTCTTGTCTTCGCCCAGATTGGCAGCCAAACAGCGCCAGAGGCATTTATCAACTGGACGGTGATACAGGAGCAGCAAGCGGCCGTTGATTTACATTGCGTAGCCATGATTACAACAAGAGATTTAGCGCTGCATGATGGTGTGCATTACACGAGTGAAAGTTATCAGACCATCGGCGCGCGCTTTGCTGATGTCTATGTAGAGCTGACAAACGCCCAGGTGTGCGAATAAAGGATTATGCCATCACCAATTGCCCATCTCGCAGCGAGTTATGTCGTTTACCGGCTGGTCCGGCGTTATGAACCGGAACCGAAGCTGCCCCCGGTGGAACCTGTGCCGGGGACCTTGCTGGTAACGGCCGTTTTCTCCACCCTGCCCGACGTTGACTCTGTGGTCGGACTGTTGGCGCAGGATTTCGGCCGCTTCCACAACAACGCCACCCACAGCCTGATTGTCGGATTGGGTGTCTCCCTTTTGTTTGCCGCACTGATGCGTTGGCGTAGGGGGCAGGGGTTCCGTTATTGGTTCACGGTCGCCGCTGCCAGTTACAGCCTGCATATCCTCATGGACGCCGCTACCGTCAGCCGGGGGGTAATGGCCTTATGGCCGCTCAGCGATACGCGCTTCCTCGCCCCGGTGACCATTTTTTACGGCCTGCATTGGTCGGATGGCTGGATCAGCGCGAGACATCTCTGGACGCTGCTGACGGAACTGCTGTTTGCAGTCCTGATACTGATTTTGCTGCATTTTCGGCCTCAGCGGGTAAAGGTACGGAGCTAACGATGCGCATCGGAATCATGCTGCGGGCGATTGATGAGAAGGGCGGGATTGGCGTTTACACGCGCAACATCGTCGCCGAACTGCTGGCGCGAGACCAGGCCAATGAGTATCTGTTGTTTTACCGCAGCCCGGAGAACATGGGCCGTTTCGCCGCCTATCCCAACGCCCACGAACGCGTGATCAACGGGCCGAATAAGGCGTGGTGGGATCAGGTCGCCATCCCCCTGGCCTGCCGCCGCGAGAAGGTGGATGTGCTGTTTCATCCCAAGTTCACCGCACCGCTGCTGGCTTCCTGCCCGGCGGTGATGACGGTGCATGGCGCCGACTGGTTCATGCCGGATCAGGCAATTTACTACACCAAAATGGACGTGCGCTATATGCGCACCATGACGCCGCTTTACTTCAAAAAATGCGCCGCCGTCATCTCCGTTTCGCAGTTGACGACTGACAATTACAATCAGGCGCTGCGCCTGCCGCCGGACAAGGTGCGGACGATCTATTTCGCCCCGGCGCGTCATTTTCGGCGGGTGACAGATGACGAGGAATTAACGGCCGTTCGCGCCCGCTACCACCTCCCCGCCCGCTTCATCCTTACCCTGACCAAACGGCTGGGCGATGGCAGGAAAAACCTGGGACAGATTTTCACAGCGTACAAACTGTACCATGAGCAGACAGCCAACCCGGCCAAACTGGTGGTCGGCGGCAAGGATTGTTACCTTTACAAAGCGGAATACGGCATCCCCGACGACGGCTACGGCGCAGACATCCTCTTCCCCGACTGGATCGCTCAACAGGATTTACCGGCCGTCTACTCGCTGGCCGATCTCTACCTCTACCCCTCCAATCTGGAAGCGTTTCCCATCCCGCTGACTGAAGCGATGGCTTGCACTACGCCCATCATCACCTCCAACGTCAATGGGCTGGCGGAGATTGTGGGCGGGGCAGCCGTCTTGGTGGACCCGCGCGACGCGGCGGCGATTGCCGGGGCGCTAGGCCAGGTGTTGGGCGACGCTGGGCTGCGGGCGGAATTGGCGGCGAAAGGACTGGAGCGGTCAGCGCTGTTCACCTGGGACAGGTGTGCGGCAGAGACGTTGGCATTGTTGGCGGAAGTGGCCCAAGAGGGAGGAAAACGGCCGTGAAGCCCATCAGTCCGCTCGACCTTTTTCCCGGCAGGCTGCTCGTCGTGGCCCCGCATATGGATGACGAACTGCTGGCCTGCGGCGGGGTGATGGCCCTGTTGCCCCAGAAGGAGGACATCCACGTGGTCTACGCTACTGACGGCATGAAATCACCCGCACCGATCATGGCCCACGACGCCATCACCCCCGATTTGGGTGAGCGGCGGGTGCGGGAGTCGGTGGCGGCGATGGTTTTATTGGGCGTGGCGGAGGCGAATTTGCACTTTTTGCGCCTGCCGGAAGCGGAATTGTCGCAGCATATTCTGCCGCTGCACCGCCAATTGTTGGACTGCATCATGGCGATTCGGCCGGATCACATTTTGCTGCCGTTTCGCTTTGACCGCCACCCGGACCATCTGGCGATCAACCGCGTGCTGACGACTGCGCGGGAGGAAGGGGCGTTTACGGCGGATTTGGTGGAGTATTTTGTTTACTATCGCTGGCGGCTGCTGCCGGGCGGCGATGTGCGGCGTTATCTGCGGCCGTCTGATTTGCTGGAAGTGGATACGCGGAGCGTGGCGGCGCTGAAGCGGCAGGCGCTGGACTGCTTTGAGAGCCAGACGACGATTTTTTATCCCTGGCAGACGCGCCCGATCCTGACGCCGCAGTTATTGGATGATACGGCGGCGACGCCAGAGTATTTTTTGCGTTATGAGGCGGGCATGGGGGGAACGGCCGTTTTCACCCATCTCATCCCCTGGATCAAAATAGCGCACCGGCTGGAACCCATCCTGCAAAAACGCAAATACCTGCTCGGCGCGTCCCTCAAGCGAAGGTTGAGAAGACAATGAGCGCATCCATTTCGCTTCATTTAACCGCGGAGGACGCAGAGAACGCGAAGGGGTTGCCGGAGAATGCTCCGCGCCCTCCGCGGTTGGCAACAATAGACCCGATAGACAATCGTCCGATTCGGGTTGTGCTGTTTGGCAGCGGCCCAGTGTTAACCCATGACGCCCGCCAGTTCATCTGCCGCCTGGAGGCAGAGCCGGAGATTGAGTTCGCCGCTGCGTTTTGTCAGGCGGAGGGGCAGAGTTGGACGGCCGTTGCCCGTGATTTCTGGCGGCGGCGCGGCTGGCTGGCCGTGCCCTTGCTGGCAGCCTGGGTGTTGAACGAGGTTGGCCGCACCCTGCGCCACCCGTGCCGCGAACGGGCCTTGGCCCGCGAACTGACCCGCCTTTCTGAGCGCATTCACTTCATCACCAACATCCACGCCCCGGAAGTGATCGCCCAAATCAGCGCTCTCGACCCTGACCTCGGCCTGATTTATGGCAGCCCGATTCTGAAACCGGCCGTGTTTGAGACGCCGACGCGGGGGACGTTGGGCATCCATCATGGCAAAGTGCCGCAGTATCGCGGCAACAAAACTGCCTTCTGGGCGATGTACAACGGCGAAGCGGCGGCCGGTGTGACCATCCAAAAAGTGAACGCCGGTCTGGATACCGGGCAGATTGTCAAGGCTGGTGAGGTAGTCATTGGCAAGCGGTCGCAGCGGGCCGTCTGGCAGGAGTTGGAGCAGTTGGGGCTGGATTTATACATGCAGGCCATCCTGGAAGTGAAGGCGGGTACGGCCACCTACAAGCCCCAATGCGGACCGAAGGGCAAACTTTACAAGAATCCGAAATTTGGCGATCTGGTTGAATTTTGGCGCAGGCAGTGGCGGCGTCGGTTGAGAGGTTAAGATGGACCCTAAGGTGTTGATAGTGATTCCGGCGCATAATGAGGAGGAAACGATAACGGCCGTTATCATCGAACTCCGCCAGGTTGCTCCCACCTATGACCGGGTGGTGGTCAACGACGGCTCCAGTGACGGCACGGCC
>JAWOGU010000164.1:0-4549 GCA_046496595.1 Chloroflexota bacterium | reverse complement strand
ACGGCCGTTATCTTTACAATTTGCCGCCCCAAAACTGTAAAGGTAGGTTGGTCAAAGAATGAATATACCTTCTCAATATTCTGGGAGAACGAGGTCTGAGCCTGTTGAAGACCGTTGGTTTGGGCAGGACTTTGGCGTGAGCGGCTCTCGAGCCTGTCGAAGACCATTGGTTTCGACAGGACTTCGGCGTGAGCGGCTCTCGAGCTTGTCGAGAGGCAGTCGAACGCTCAACCAACTCCGCCGCGCTTTTTTGAGAAGATACGAATGACCCATGCCAAAAATTGTGAATGTGAATCGTGAAGTTTTCATTGTTAATGAGGGGCGGTCGCATTACAATCCATACGTGACGAATATAAATGTAGGATCCACTAAAACCAACCTTCCCGAGGTTCTGAACCGCCGATAGGTTTTAGAAAAGTGCAGGGATTTGAGAGCAAATTCTTTTTATTGTATGTGGGTATGAACAAGTTTTTAGCGATACTAAAAGCGATATTTGAACTGCTGCGGGATGCCGCCCTGCGCTGGACTGAGGACAAAGCCTCTATTTTTGCGGCGGCGCTGGCTTATTACACCGTCTTTTCACTGGCGCCTCTGCTGGTGTTGGCGGTCGCCATTGCCCGCCGGATCCTGCGTGAGGCCAACGTACAGGAACTGATTATTGCTTACACCTCTGAGAACCTGGGCGCCGATATTGCCGCTTTGGCAGAACAGATTTTGCAGGGAGCCGGACGCGACACCTCGTCTGTTCTGGCAACGGTGGTCAGTACGCTGGTTTTACTATGGGGCGCCACCGGCGTTTTTAACCACCTCAAACGGGCGCTCAACACCATCTGGGGTGTGGAGCCGGAACTCCCAACTGGGTTGCATGGCGTACTTTACTTTATTCAAACGCGGGGACTGGCCGCTCTGATGGTTATCGGCGTTGGCTTCTTATTTATCGCGACGTTTGTCATCAATACGGTGCTGACCGCGCTGGATGAATTTCTAATCACCTGGTTTCCAAACTTCTCTACCCAATTCGATAATACACTCATCAATATACTGACCACCTGGGTAATACCGGCGACTGCTTTTGCTGTTGTTTTCAAAGCCTTGCCGGATGCGAAAGTCGCCTGGCGGGACGTATGGTTGGGAGCGGCGGTCACGACTGTTCTTTTCGCGTTAGGTAATTACGGTATCAGCATCTATCTCCGTTTTAGCAGCACGGCGACGGCCTACGGGGCTGCCGGATCGCTCATCGTTTTGTTGTTGTGGATTTACTATTCAGCGCAGATTTTCTTTTATGGGGCGGAATTCACAAAGATTTATGCCAACCGGTACGGTTCCAAAGTGATGCCAGCCAGCAATGCTGTGGCTGTGCGCCGTGAACGTATTAATCACGTCTTGCCCCAGCCGCCAGAGCCGGAACCCATTCATCAATATGATCCGACCCCCCTGTATCTGCCTGAACCGGGCGATTCACCCACCCGGCAGCGGGCCAAACAGGTTGGTTTTGGCTTCATAGGTCTGGCTGTGGGTCTTTTCCTGGGTTTCCTCGCCAGCCTGCGCCGTGAGTCATGAAATAAGAAGTTTACAGTGTACAGTTTACAGTGAACCGTGACTGTACTGTAAACTGTACACTGTTTACTGTTAACTACATCCCCCCCTTCTCCGCCACGTAAATCACCCATTCCTCTGCATCATAAACGGGCAAACCATCCCAGGCTTTGTAGACAGAGAGTGTGCTGAAACCGGCGCTTTTGAGCATGGCGCTCATGTCTTCGCTGGCGTAGGTCTGGTCGCTCAGAATGACTTCGTCCAGTTGACCGGTTTCCAGATGGAGGATGTGGAAGCGCTCGGTGGAAAGCTTTGCCTCTTCATTCCAAAAACGTTCGCCCAGGTGGAGGTAGGGGGCGTCGCCCCATAAGCCGGTATTGTCGGTATACCACCATGTTGAGTTTTTTTTGTCCACCCTGTCCTGATTGAGCAGTTCGATGACTAAACGGCCGTTTTCCGCCAAAGCCGCCGCTGCATTATTCAACAAAACTTGCGCGGTCTCGCGGGGAAAAACGGCAAGCTGCCCGTACAAAAACAATGCAGCGTCAAAATTTGCCCCGGCAAAGCTTGCTTCGCGGATATCTTGCTCGATAAAACGGCACCTTTCCGTTACCTCGTGGCTCGCGGCCAATTCGCGGGCATAACGAATGGAAGCCGGGCTGAAATCGACGCCAGTGACGCGGCAGCCGCGCTGCGCCAGCGCCACGGCATACAGGCCCGGTCCGCAGGTCATGTCATAGACGGATTGGCCCGGTTGCAGCGCCAATTTGGACCACAACCAGTCCAGTTGGGCGGCTCGTTCCGGAGCGGTGCGCGAAGCCGCGCCGTGGGATTGATCCAGGTGTTCCCGCAGCATCCGTTCCGAAAATTCAGGGTCATTCCAGGGCAGATTACCGCCGCCATGCCAGGGTAACGGCCGTTCTGCCCGCCGATAGATTTGCCATAAAGCGTGCGTTAAATTGTGTTTGGCCTCATGCTGTTCCATATTAATTTTTCCTCAAAAGGGATTATCAAATTCGCCCTCGATTATAACATCCGGTACACTCTAGGGAATAGTTGATAGCGCAATCATGTTGAAAAGCAGGAAACTGGCATTATGACAGATTTTGATTCGTTGTCAGCGCTGCCGGTAAACGGCCGTTGGCGGCAACAGATGTATCCCATGCCCATTGTGGTGGCCCTGATTCGCCGGGAAGCAGCCGGAGAAGCGCAGTTCCTGCTCATCCGGCGCAGTGGTGATGCCTACGGCGGGCAGTGGGCGCTGGTTGGTGGAAAGTGGGATTTTGGCGAAACATTGGCAACGGCCGTTACCCGTGAAGTCCGGGAAGAAACCAGTCTGGAAACCCAATTTGTCGCCCTGCGCGGCCTGGTCAGTGAGCGGGTGCAGCCGCCGGCCGCAGAGATGCCTGGCGCTCATTTTTTGCTGTTGGTGTGCGAACTGGCCGCGACCAAGGGCGAAGCGCGGGAACAGCAAGAGGGGGCCGTGGCCTGGTTTACGCTGGCAGACATTGAAGCCATGAGCCAGGCCAACGAGATCATCCCCAGCGACTATGCCATGCTGCACCAATTTGCGCAGCCATCTGGCGATGCGGCTCACTATGAAGCCGAAATGATTGCCGGCATCGGTGGTCAGACTGATATTCCCACGCAGTTGCTCCGTTTTGTGCCGGTAAACGGCCGTTAGTTATCGTTTCCTCTCTGGGAGCGAGTGCCGGTTGGCGCCTAAGCTCAACTATAATTCAATAATCGCCAGACTCAAGCTATTTACATAACCTATCAAAGGAGGATTAATTATGGACCTTTTTACAGCCGCTTCACACCATGATGTACTGGTCTTGTTAGTACAGATAGCAGTACTTCTTTTTACGGCCAGAGCGTTGGGTGAAATTGCTCAACGGCTGGGGCAGCCATCAGTGATCGGTGAAATCCTGGCGGGGATTGTGCTGGGGCCTTCGCTTCTGAGCAGCTTGTTTCCAGCATTGGGTGAATGGATTGTGCCGCAAACGGCCGTTCAAGGCTATTTGCTCGAAGTCATCAGCCTGATCGGGGCCATGTTTCTCATGCTCATTACCGGCCTGGAAACAGACCTGTCCCTGATTCGCCGCCATGCCCGCACGGCGATGGGGGTTTCCTTTGGCGGTATTGTTGTCACCTTCCTTTCCGGCTTTGCCTTGGGCCAACTCCTGCCAGACTTCTTGCTGGCCGACGCCAATGAGCGGCTGGTTTTTTCTCTTTTCATCGCCACCGCCATGTCTATTTCAGCCATTCCCGTTATTGCCAAAGTATTGATGGACCTCAACCTGATGCGGCGCGACATCGGGCAAACAATCATCGCCGCCGGCATGAGCGACGATACCATCGGCTGGATTTTGCTTTCTATTGTGGCCGGTTTAGCCAGCGGCGTCGCCGTAACGGCGGGCAGTTTGTTCCAAATCATTGGCAGTGTGCTGGCCTTTATGGTTCTCAGCTTTACGCTTGGCCGCTGGTTTGTGAAAAAAGCCTTAGATTATGTTCAGGATGGCGTTATCAGCCGAGACAGGTTGTTGACTCTCGTGGTTGTCTTGACCTTTGCCTGGGGAGCGATCACGCAGGCCCTTAATTTAGAGGCCGTTCTAGGCGCATTTGTCATGGGCATTTTGTTTGGGCAGATGCGTCGTTTGCCGCAAGCCGTTCATCACCAGTTAGAAAGCGTGGCGCTGGGTATTTTTTCACCGATATTTTTTGCCGTAGCCGGCTTAAAAGTGAACATCCTAAACCTGCTAGAACCTCAACTCATTCTAATTGCCTTAATCGTGATTGCCGTAGCCAGCGGCGGCAAAGTCGTTGGCACGTATGCGGGAGCGCGGCTCATAGGCCGCCGCGACCATTGGACATCTCTCAGCTTTGGCGCCGGCTTGAACGCCCGCGGCGCCATGGAAATTATCATCGCCACCATTGGCCTGAATCTGGGTATTTTGACGCAAGACATGTTCTCCATCATTGTTTTGATGGCCATGACAACTTCTCTGATGGC
>JAWOGU010000073.1:0-2546 GCA_046496595.1 Chloroflexota bacterium | reverse complement strand
TGATAGGAGTTGCGTTGGATTGTCGCCCCCTGTTTAAGCCAGTATAATGCGCCATATGATTCTAAATTTGCCTGGAGACTGCTGTTTTGAAAATTGTTGTGGTGATTCCCACTTATAACGAGGCCGATAACCTAGCTAACATGAGCGAGGCTTTGTTTAACCTGCCGATTGATAATCTGCACATGATTGTCGTAGATGATAATTCGCCAGACGGCACCGGCGCGCTGGCGGATGAACTGGCTGGGAGGTATAACGGCCGTTATACCGTTATCCATCGTGAAGGCAAGCAGGGCTTAGGCACCGCTTATGCTCGCGGTTTCCAGGTGGCGCTGGCGCAAGGCGCGGACATCATTGTGCAAATGGACGCTGATTTTTCCCATTCGCCGGAATACATTCCGGACATGGTCAAAAACCTGGAAACCTATGACGTGGTGGTCGGTTCTCGCTATGTGCCGGGCGGCAGCGTGGATGAGGATTGGTCCTGGTGGCGCTATTTTCTCTCCTGGTGGGCCAACCAGATGTACTCCCGGCTCATTTTAGGTATACACGTGCAGGACGCCACGGCCGGTTTCAAAGCGTTCAGGCGGCAGGTGGTAGAAGCCATCCACATGGACGAAGTGATCAGCAACGGTTACGTCTTTCAGGTGGAGATGGCATATTTGTGCCAGAAGCTGGGTTACAAGGTGTGGGAGTTTCCCATTTATTTTGAGGACCGGCGCATTGGGCAAAGCAAGATGGACGTGCCGGTTAAAGTGGAAGCCGTGTGGCGCGTATGGCAGATTCGCTGGCGTTACCGCCGGCTCAAACCAAGATCTGTCAGCCTTAACTGATCAGAAAGTATCTCCTCAAAATTTCGTGAGAAACGAGGCCAGAGCTTGTCGATGGCCGTTGGTTCGGCCAGAACCGTTGGTTTCGACAAGCTCAACCAACTTCGCCGCAATTTTTTGAGAAGATACATCAGGAGGTGGTTAAGGCGGCAATAAACAGGTTGAGGGCAGTGGTCATGTCGCTGCGGCCTGTTTTAACCTGCACATCCACGCTGAGCAGGTGCTGGTAAATTTGCTCAAGCTGCTGCATGGAAAAATGCTGGCACTGCTGGTGCAGCTTTCCGGCGACAAAGCTGTGCATGTTGAGCTTTTGCGCAATGGCGGGGGGGCGGCTGCCATCGGCGGCGGCTTCTTTGACCTGAATGAGCAGCCGGAATTGGCGCACAAACATGGAGAAGAGGTAAAAGGGGTCAGCGCCTTCGCTGAACTTTTTTTGCAGCAGCAGCGCCGCTTTCTTTTCGTTTTGATTCCCCAGGGCATCGACTAAATCGAAGATGTTGGCTTCGGCCAGATAAGGAGAGAGCAGTTCCACGTCTGCCGCCGTGATTTCGGCGTCCCCTTTATAGAGAATGAGCTTTTCTAGCTCGTTGTCGAGCAAGGGCAGGTTGCTGCCAATGTTGGCTGCCAGCAGGTGGACGGCATGGGGCGCAATGACGCCGTTTTTGGCTTTGGCTCGATTTTGGATCCATTTTTCCAGCACCGGACCATCC
Organism: Chloroflexota bacterium; assembly: GCA_046496595.1. Lineage (GTDB taxonomy): Bacteria > Chloroflexota > Anaerolineae > Promineifilales > Promineifilaceae. The sequence goes on along the minus strand of JAWOGU010000073.1, from coordinate 1,009 downwards.
GGCAGAGCGAATTCTTTGACAAATCCGTTTTCTGCTTCTGCCGCAAATTTGAGCATGGCGTGATTGCTGCGCAGCTTTTTGGACTCAAAGAAGACGAGGCGGGTGGTTTGGGGCAGGTGGGGCAAATAGGTTTTCAACTGTTTGATCGTGTCGTCATCGGCGTGGGTGGTGAAGTAATCCTGAAGGGTGACGAGGCGTATCGGGGCCAGGAAGGGCGTGGCGTCACACGCCTGCTGCAAGTCGCGGAAGGAGATGCGCTTTTCGATGCGGGTGGTGTTCAGATCCAGCAAGCCGGGATCGCCCTGTTTGGCGAGCAGGTTGTGGGCCAGATATTCTTTTTGCGAGTGGCTGTCTTCGCCGTGAAAAATGTAGAACATGGAGATGAATGGTTGATTGTCAATTGTCAATTGTCAATTGTTAATGGTCAATTGTTAATGGATCGGGATGTGGTCAGAGTGGGCGGGCTTTGAAAACCGTTCACTGTTCACTGTTCACTGTTCACTGTCCACTATCCACTGTCCACCGTCCACTGTCCTAGCCGGTGGTGCGGATTTCGTAGGCGGTGGTGGGCAGGTTTTTGGCGCCGCCGGTGAGCAGCAGTTGGAATAGCCGGGTAATGACGGAGGGCTGGATTTTGCGCATACTGCTGATTTGCAAGCCGCCCAGGTCGCCTTCGGTGGTGAATTTGCTTTGGAGGTAGATACCGACCGGCTTGGAGATGATGAGGGTGAGAAGGACGGCGAGAACGGCCGTTGGCAGGCCATTGAGCAGCACATCCAGGTCAAAACCTGGCCGGCGCTGTCGTTTCTGTTCCAGGGTGAGGGTGGCCTGCGCCGCCAGGGTCGCCATGGCGGCGGTGGTCAGCAGCACCGTGCCGCAGTTGGGATGTACCGCCAGTTCGTGTTCGCCGCCGATCATGCGCCGGTGCGCTTCCTGCACGGCGGCAAACCCGTCTGCCTCTGGCACGTCGCCGTATACGTTCAAATGAAAGCCGCGATGGTCCGAGTTA
>JAWOGU010000069.1:0-6596 GCA_046496595.1 Chloroflexota bacterium | reverse complement strand
CGGCGCTCCGACCGGTGATCTCGACCTCCCGCGCCAGCCAGCCAGACTGGAATATTCCCAACTGGTTCATCCGCGCCATATAGTCGTCCGGATGGCGGATAGAAAAGAGGGTGATCGGCAACGCCACAACCAGTGCCACCGCCAGGAGTGTCGCCACAAAGACGGCGCCCTCATAGCTCCAGGCCCGGCGCCGGTCAACCAGCAATGTATAGAGAACCAAGGCCCCTTCCCGCAGCAAGACGTTTACCTGCATCAAGTTCCCTAAAGACGGGCATAATCTGACATTTTTCCAGAGGTGGCACGGTCGGAAACCGGCCGCAGCCAGTATAGCAGACCGCGAGGATTAAAATGAACAAACCATTCGACATTATTTTATGGGGCGCTACCGGCTATACCGGACAGCTTGTGGCCGAATACCTCGTCCGCCATGCGGACAGCGCTGTGCGCTGGGCGCTTGCCGGCCGAAATCAGGCTAAATTGGAGAAGGTGCGAGAAGCGTTAACGGCCGTTTCCCCCGCCGCCGCCGCCCTCCCCATCCTGCTCGGAGACAGCCAGGACCGCGCTTCAATGGACGCCATCGTGGCCCAAACGCGCGTTGTGTGCAGCACCGTTGGCCCCTACGCCCTGTATGGCACACCGCTGGTGGCCTCCTGCGCCGCTCAGGGCGTGGACTACTGCGACCTGACCGGTGAAACCCTTTGGATGCGCCAAAACATCGACGCCTTCCACGTCCAGGCCGAACAAACCGGCGCCCGCATCGTCCACTGCTGCGGCTACGACTGCATCCCCTCCGATTTAGGCGTACTCAACCTGCAAGAACACGCCCAGGCGGTTTACGGCCGTTTCTGCACCGAAATCCAGATGGTGATGTGGGGCGCCAGCGGCGGCTTCAGCGGCGGTACCGCCGCCAGTATGCTCAACATGTTGGAGCAGGTTCAAAACGACAAAGACAAAGCGCGTCTGCTGGCAAACCCCTATAACCTCGTGCCGGAACGCGAGCCAGATTGGTCCCAGGTGGATCAGGCTGATGCCCGTTTTGACGAAGCGCTGCAAGTGTGGACCGGTCCGTTTGTGATGGCGGGTATCAATACCCGCATCGTGCGCCGCAGCCACGCCCTGCAAGAGTGGCGCTATGGCGAGAATTTCCGCTACAACGAGTCCATGCGCATGCCCAACCGCGCCGCCGCCGTTGGCTTTAGCAGTGGGTTCAAAGTAGGCATGGGCCTCACCACTGTCCCCCAAATCCGCAGCCTGCTGGCGGACAAAATGCTGCCCGCGCCAGGTGAAGGTCCGTCTGCCGAAAGCCGGGAAAGCGGATACTTTCGTAACCGGCTGGTGGGCAGCATACCGGCAGATGGAGAGAGAACGGCCGTTACTATTCTGGGCAGCGTTAGCGACAACCTCGACCCCGGGTACGGCTCCACCGCCAAAATGCTGGGCGAATCCGCCCTCTGCCTGGCGTTTGACAACCTGCCGAAACGCGGCGGCATCCTCACCCCCGCCAGCGCCCTGGGCATGACCCTCGTCAACCGCCTGCGTCAGGCCGGTATGACCTTTAAACCAGAAACTTTATAGAAGCGTGAGGCGTGAGGTTTTCACGCCTCACGCTTCACGCCCAAACTACCATGCCAGAAAACCACCCGCCCATCTACACCATCGGTTACGGCAAACGGGAAATTGATGAATTTCTCGCCGTTCTCAAAAAGCACGACATCGCCTTCCTCATTGACGTGCGTTCGCAGCCCTACTCCCGCTACAAACCCGACTTCTCCAAACAGGCGCTGGCCCAGCACGTGCAAAACGCCGGTATCCGCTACGTCCACATGGGGCAGCATCTCGGCGGCCGCCCTGCCGACCCCGACTGCCACAGCAATGGTCACGTTGATTACGACAAACTGCGCCAGAGCGAAACCTATAACGCCGGTATCGGCCGCTTGCAAGACGCCCACCGCCAGCGGCTGCGGGTGGCGCTCCTGTGCAGCGAAGGCAAGCCGGAGCACTGCCACCGCAGCCGCCTCATCGGCGAAACATTGACTGACCTGCATATCCCCGTCGCCCACATCGACGAAAATGATGCGCTGGTATCGCAGGCAGACGTGCGCCTGCGTCAAAACGGGCAGCCCGATTTATTCACCGCCACCCCCAAACCGGCGGAACCGCAGACCGAAGCCGCCGACCCCGCCGCCCTGCTCAAGCAAATCTTCGGCTACGATGAATTTCGGCCTTTGCAGGAAGAACTAATCGCCAACGTGCTGCACAAGCAGGATTCGCTCGCCATCATGCCCACCGGTTCCGGCAAATCGATTTGTTACCAACTGCCCGCCCTCATTTTTCCGGGATTGACGGTGGTGGTGTCGCCCTTGATTTCATTAATGCAGGATCAGGTGGAACAGTTACGAGAAGTGGGGGTAACGGCCGTTACCCTCAACAGCAGTCTGCCCCAACACCAATACCTGGATCACATGCAGCAGCTCCATGCCGGCGCCGTCAGCCTGCTCTACGTCGCGCCGGAAACCCTGCTTCGCGATGACGTCCTGGACCTGTTAAGCCGCATCCCCGTCGACTGCCTCACCATCGACGAAGCCCACTGCATCAGCGAATGGGGCCACGACTTCCGCCCCGAATACCGCCAGCTCATCGACGTGCGCCGCCGCCTGCCCCACGCCGTCTGCCTGGCCGTCACCGCCACCGCCACCGACCGCGTGCGCGCCGACATCAAACATTCCCTGGGCATCGCCGACGCCGGTGAATTCATCGCCAGCTTCAACCGCGAAAACCTCTTCCTCGCTGTGCAGCCCAAAAGCGACGGGCTGGCGCAAACGCTGGCCTTCCTCAACAGCCACGCCAACGAATCCGGCATCATTTATTGTTCCACACGCAAACAGGTAGATACGCTCACGGCGCAGCTTCACGCCCACGGCTACCAGGCCCTGCCTTACCACGCCGGTCTGGACGACGAAGCCCGCCGCCAGCACCAACGCCAGTTCATCTACGACAACGCGCCCATCATGGTAGCCACCATTGCCTTTGGCATGGGCATCAACAAATCCAACGTGCGCTTTATTCTGCACTACGACCTGCCCAAAAACCTGGAGAGCTACTACCAGCAAATCGGCCGCGCCGGGCGCGACGGACTGCGCGCCGACTGCCTGCTGCTGTTCAGCTACAGCGACGTGCAGACCATCAACTATTTCATCATGCAGCAAGACCCTTCCCAGCAGATGGGGGCGCGGGCGCGGCTGGACGCCATGCTCGCTTTTGTGGAGAGCAACCTATGCCGCCGACGGCCGTTACTGACCTATTTTGGCGAGACATACGACGAAGAAAGCTGTGAAATCTGCGACAACTGCACCGCCGAAGCCGGAGAACTGGTGGACGTCACCGTCCCGGCGCAAAAATTCCTCTCCTGCGTCAAACGCACCGGCGAACTGTTTGGCGTCAGCCACATTATCGACGTGCTGCGCGGCTCCCGCTCACAAAAGGTGGTGGAACGACGCCACGACCGCCTGTCCACCTACAACATCGGCGGCGAATATTCCAAGAAGGAGTGGCAGTTTTTGGCGCGGCAGTTTATCCAGCAGGGGTTGTTGGTGCAGGACATGGAGCATGGCAGCCTCAAACTGACGGAGGCGGGTTACGCTGTCTTCAACGGGGCTAAAGTGCAGGGCAGTTTACCGGTCCAGGAAATGGCGCAAAGCGCCGTTCCGATGGCCCCCCACGACGCGGCGTTGTTCGCTCTGCTGCGCGAAAAGCGCAAGGAACTGGCCGACGCGCAGGGTGTGCCGCCCTACGTCATCTTCTCCGACCGCACGCTGGTGGAGATGGCGATCTATTTCCCGCAGTCCGCCGCCGCCTTCGGCCAGATGTACGGCGTGGGCGCGGCCAAACTGGAAAAGTACGCCGACGTGTTTTTACCGCTTGTGCAAGCGTACTGCGCGGAAAAGGGGATAACGGAGAAGGGGAAAACAATAGCTTCGGCAGGCTCAGCACAGGTAGCTTCGGCAGGCTCAGTGCGAACCGCTCTCTCCCCCACCCGACCGCGCACCAACAAATCCCGCGCGGAAGAGGTCGCCGACCTGTTCAACGAAGGACAATCCATCGCCGGCATTGCCGGCATGTATGGTATAAAGCACAGCACGGTCCTGAGACACCTGTGGGATGCGGTGCAAAAGGGAGGTGAACTGCGCGAAACAGATGATCTGCTGGCGTATTCGCAGCTTTCCCCGGAGGAGCAGGCGCGGGTCTTCGCCGCCTTCGGGGAGATGGGCGCGGAAGCGCTCGGCCCCGTTTTCCGCGCCCTGGATGAGGCTGTTTCCTACGACGAACTGCACCTGCTGCGCCTCTGTTTTGTGACACTCACTTGAGTATTCTCCTCTCCCGGGGCGAGGGAGCAAGTTCCTTCCCCATTTCAGAGAGATGCCAGGGTGGGGGTAAATTATGGTGGAAACGGCCAAATGATTACGCCCCACTGCCTAATGATTGGAGAATGGCAAGCGGGGTGTGGGGCGTTTCCATCGGAAATCCTTTTGCAGATTAGGCATCGTGTTATGTTATACTTTTAAGCATGAAAGCTTTAACGATTGAATATTCGGAAGAATTGCTATGGGCATTGCAGCAAGAACCGGACGAATTTGCCCTTGAAGCACGACTGCTGTTAGCCATTAAACTCTATGAAACGGGGAAACTCAGCACAGGTCTAGCCGCGCAGTTTGCTGGTTTACCACGTAGTGCATTCTACTACGAATTAAGCCGGCATGACATATCTCCCTTCGGCGAAACCCCAGACGAATTAGAGGACGATCTTGAATATGCCCGTCGGGCCAGTGATACTAAATAATACACCTCTGGTTGCTTTGTGGCTTCTGGACCAATTCCCTATATTGCAGACCTTGTTTGGTCAAGTCATTATTCCCGTTTCGGTTCTTGATGAATTTCTTGCCATTAACCATGTTGCTCGTCAACAAGCATTAGCCGCATCCCCTTGGATTCAAATAACCGAATTATTCGACCCTCGATTGGCGCAGGTTTACCTTGGTTTAGATCGTGGGGAGTCAGAAGTTTTGGCATTGGCTTTGGAACGATCAGCCAGGCTCGTTATTATGGATGAGCGCAAAGGGCGGCGTTATGCACAGCGGTTAGCTTTGCCCCTAACGGGTACATTGGGTGTGTTGTTATTAGCAAAGGAAAAGCAGCTGATAACGGCCGTTTCTCCTCTCATTGAACAACTGCAAGCCAACAACCTCTTTTTTGACCTCGAATTGATTCATCATGTTCTGCATTTAGCTGGGGAGTGATACACCTTTATGCCCTGGCGCAGTCTTCCCAGTTGCTACGATCCCCGTGAGCAGAACGGCCGTTCCTCCCCCCACGCCCCCCATTAACAATTGAGTGTTGACAATTAACAATTAAAACCGTTTTTCCTTCCCTCCTCCTTCCGCTATAATTTTCCCTAACAGCCAGCCAGATTGGACCAATCTTTGAGATTGGTCCAATCTCCCCCCATATTCAGCTTCTTTATCCATCCACACGAAACGAAGTGACAATTTGCAGTAACGTTTCTTGGGCGTCAAGGAATTGCTCCTGAGTGCCGCGCAGACTGCCATAATGAATAGCGACATGGTCATTGAGTTTCAAGATATAGAACTCGCCCTGCCAGGCCCCAGTACCCCGTTCGTAAAATTTAACCCCAGAGGCCGTATAAGACTCACCGTCGATCAAGACTGTTTCACTCAGGGAAACGATGTCATCATCACCAACCCCGGTAATACCACAAGGCCCAGTGTATCTACCCCCTTTTTCCTCGGAGGGTACAAATATGACAAAACCGGTCCCGTATTCCACAGAAATACAAAGGTTGTTCGGATACAACTCTTTAAGCTTTTCCCAATACTCCTCCACTGTCATGTTTTCCGGGACCTCCTCTATGGGAACGCCGGTAACACCTTGCCTCCTAATCCTTGCTTCCGGGGGGTAGCTGAAACGATAGTTAAAGAAGTCATTTTGATACATGAGCCAGCCCTCCACGACGTTTGAAGTTGGAACAGGGATAGGTGTGACCGTTGGTGTGAGTGAGGGAGTGGCGGTGGGATAGCTATCGCCATTGGCTTCCACTTGGGCAAAAGGAGTCGTGTGGGTGGCCGCAAGGGTGGGTGAAGCGGTGCTGGCTCTCGGCGTGGCTGTTAGTGGCAGCGCAGCCGCAGCGGTTGGTTCGGCCGTTTCTGACGCTGTTGCTGCTATCTCATCTGCAACCGGTGTGTCTGTTCCGACCGAGGCAAGTTCTGAAGCGGTCGGTGTGATTTCTGGACCCTTGCAAGCAGCAAGAGCAATTAACGCGATGACTGGCAGCCAGATGGAAATGTATCTATTTATGGACTTTATGATCCACACTGCTTTACTGAGAAAACCTCTGCTGGCCGCTGTGGCCGGCATCCTCGCCAAACCGGCGTCCTCGCCGAGCCACACCCCGCCAGCCGCTAACCCACCAGCGCATAGTCTAGCACAAAACCCAGCCGCCCTACCTCAAATCCCCCTGCCCAGCCTCCTACTTAACAATTGACCAACTTGCCCTGAGCCTGTCGAAGGGTTGACAATTCCCC
>JAWOGU010000037.1:0-12105 GCA_046496595.1 Chloroflexota bacterium | reverse complement strand
CAAACGAATGAAATCTCATCACACGAGTCGCTAAGTGCGTAGCATTTCTCTGCCAAATATTCGTCATCCTCTAAAGTCATTTCAATCACTCCGTTTCCAGTCTTTATTGCGGTTTGTGAGTTTTCCCCTCAAATAGTAGCCGATTAGGACACCTATTATGAAAGTAACCAGACCCACTAGCCCAATCAACCCTTTTTTCTCATCAATATTGATTTTTTGACAATGGATGCGATCAATTTATTGCTAAAAACTATGATTTTGCCATTTTCGCAATTTCCAATAACAACAAAATTGGTGCGGGGCATTACATTAGTTGGATCGAATGCTCGCGAAGCGCCCTGCTTAACTGAAATTATAAGAGATTACAAAAGTCTGGCAGACTTTTGTAATCTGGAGTGTCAACTAAAGTTCCTCACACCCAAAAATTTAAAAATCCTTGACGACACTTTGTCCAATATGATACAGTAGCCCTTGTTAAAAATTCTTAAAAGGAGACGCACAGATGAGCAACCAAATTAACCAGATGTTTATCTTTGCCGCCGTTTTCGGCGGTGGTTTACCCGTTCATTGTGCGCCTGCGCGTCGATAACTTGACATAATACCCAAGTTAAGGCCGCAGCGCACCCCCGCCTGCGGCCTTTTTTGATCTCCCCCATTTCAGACCGATCTTCAAAGGTGCAGGCGTTAGTCCTGCATTTTTATTTTAAATGTGGCAAGGTGGCAGAGTGGCAGGCTCACCCCATCACCTCCACACCCTGCAACTCTGCACCTTTGCAACCTTTTTCCGGGAGAAATTACATGATTAAAGCAGTCATATTCGACATCGGCGGCGTGCTCATTCGCACAGAAGATCACAGCAGCCGCCGCCAATGGGAACAGCAGCTTGGCCTGGCCGAACGAGAATCAGAGACCATCGTGTTTAACAGCGAGATGGGACAAAAAGCGCAAAGTGGCGTTGTTACCGACGCGGAATTATGGGCCTGGGTTGGGCAGCGGCTGGGGTTAAACGGCGCTGAACTGGAAGCATTTCGGACCAGTTTCTGGGCCGGGGATGAACTGGATACCGGGCTGGTGGATTTTATTCGCGCGTTACGGCCAAAGTACCAAACGGCCGTTATCAGCAACGCCACCGACAACCTGCACCAGGCCCTCACCCACAAGTTCCGCATCGCCGACGCCTTCGACCTCATCGTCGGCTCGGCCGAAGAAAAGGTGATGAAGCCGGACCCGCGCATCTACCAACGCACCCTGGAACGCCTGGGTTGTAAGCCGCCTGAAACGGTTTTCATCGACGACTTCGCCCATAACATCCATGCCGCCCAGGAGGTCGGCATGGCAACCATTCATTATCAATCTGGCATTAACGTGCCCGCAGAACTGGCAAAACTAGGCGTCACCCCGCCATAAACCAAAATAATGCGCCAGTTTTCTGCCCTTTGCCTTTTGCCCTTTGAATTTTGAATATTACTTTCTTGGAGAAACCTCATGTTACTTGAAATGACAAAAGAAAATACCTTACCGGCAGGGTTCACCACCCGCCCCGCCACCCTGGCAGACGTAGAAACCATTATTGAGATGTTAAACATCTGTTCCATCGCTCACATCGGCCGGCCAGACATGACCGTGAATGATATGGAAAGCTTCTTCAACATGCCGGGGCTTGATCCTGCGACCAACACCCGGCTCACCTTTGCTCCTGACGGCCGGTTGGTGGGCTACCACGACCTGGACGACACACGCCCGATTCCCGTCAAAATCCACGTTTGGGGACGCACCCACCCGGATTTTGAGGGGCTGGGCATCGGGTCGGCGGCTATGGCTTGGGCGGAAGAACGCGCTCGGCAGATCGTGCCGCGCCTGCCTGCCGACGTGCGCGTTGTCATGCATTCTCACACGTATAACACAGTCCCCCAGGCTGCCCAACTGCTGCAAGACCAGGGCATGACGCTTGTGCGCCATTACTGGCATATGGCTGTCGAACTGGACAAACCGCAGCCCGACCCTATCTGGCCCGCAGACATCACGTTAACATCCTTTGCCGAATTCAACGATTTGCCCGCACTCTACCGCGCCGACGTAGACGCCTTTCAGGACCATTGGGGCTACGTTGCCGAACCGGAAGAAGAAGGAATCAAGCGGTTCCAGCACTGGATCGAGAGCGATGAGGAATTTGAACCGGGCCTGTGGTTTCTGGCCATGGCCGGAGACGAAATCGCCGGGCTTTCACTCTGCCGCCGCCGCAGTTACGATGATGAGGAGATGGGTTGGGTCAACGTGCTGGCCGTGCGCCGCCCCTGGCGCAAGCAGGGACTGGGGCTGGCCCTGCTTCAGTACAGTTTTCAAGTCTTTCAGGAGCGCGGCAAAAAGCGAGCCGGTTTAGGCGTCGACGCCGGCAGTCTTACCGGAGCTACCCGCCTGTATGAAAAAGCGGGCATGAAACCTATCCGCCAGAATGACCTATACGAAAAAGTATTACGCGACGGCAAGGATTTGGTTACAACGACAATTGAAGATTAATAAAGGTGACAGGCATGTTTGAAGTGCCTGTCACCCCAAGCAACTAAATGGAGACCTTATCATGTTAGCAGAATTAACTCATGAACAACTTTTACCGGCTGGTTTCACTGCGAGACCGGCAACGATGGCGGATTTGGAAACGGCCGTTTCCCTGATGAACGCCGCTTCTATCGCCCAAGTCGGCAAGGCAGAACACAACTTCGATAGCGTAAAAATGGAGTGGTCCCAGGAAAGTTTCAACCTGGAAACCAACACCCTTTTAGTCTTTTCACCGGAAGGCAGCCTTGCCGGTTACATCGAAATTTGGGACATTCTCGCTGTGCCCGTTTCTCCCTGGGTATGGGGGCGCGTACACCCTGAGTATGAAGGGCTGGGCATTGGCTCTTACCTGCTGTCTTGGGCTGAGGCACGGGCGCGTCAGGTTTTTAACCGTGTCCCCGCCGACGCCCGCGTCGTTTTTCGCTGCGGCAGCGTGAGTACCCACGAACCGGCCAAGCAGCTTCTGCAAAACTACGGCATGATGCCCGTCCGCTACTTCTGGACCATGCGTACAGACCTGGAAGAGCCATTGGCTGTTCCCATGCTGCCCGAGGGGATGATGATTAAAACATTTGCGGAGGTGGATGACTTAACGGCCGTTGTAACTGCCAACAGTGAAGCCTTTCAAGATCACTGGGGCTACGTGGCGCAGCCGGTAGCAGAAATGGTCAAACGCTGGCAAGAGTGGCTGGCCAGTGACACCAAATTCGATCCGTCACTCTGGTTTCTGGCAATGGCTGGCGACGAAATCGCCGGTATGTCCTTATGCCGCCTGGAAGCTCATCATGATCCGGCATGGGGCTGGGTCGATGATCTGGCGGTGAGACGTCCCTGGCGGCGGCAGGGTGTGGCGCTGGCGCTGCTGCACCACTCCTTCAGCGCACTTCATGCTCAGGGTAAGGAAACAATTGGTCTGGGGGTTGACGCCGCCAGCCTGACCGGGGCTACCCGGCTTTATGAGAAAGCGGGAATGCACGTTTACCGTGAATACCAAACCTTCGAGAAGGAACTGCGCTCCGGGAAGGATTTATCGACCCAAACTTTAGAGGGTTAAAACAGCATCAGTCGTAGTCGGGGCGGTCCGCGAACCGCCCCGACATATTCGGCGTCGTTTGAGCAGATACATTGTTAAGCTTTTTGAGCCATGCCCTTTTTTCTTTTTTGAGCATCGCATACAATTCAACCTACATTCAAAAGTTGGAGGGAATTAACGTATGAACAAATCAGAAGCCAGTGGATCCAAAGTTCTCAAAGGAGCCATGACTCGAGGTGGTTGGCAGTTATTGGTATTGCGCGGCATTCTCATGCTGCTGTTGGGGTTGTTTGCCATCATTGCACCAGCACAGGCGCTGCTTGTCATCGTCCTGGTCATCAGCTTTTACTTGCTGATAGATGGGCTTATCACCAGTGTTGCCGCTTTTCGCGGGCGGGGCGGCAGCCACCGCATGATGGTGTTGGGACGCGGCGCCTTGAGCATTATTGGCGGTTTACTGGTGCTGCTGCTGCCCTATGTTTTCCCAGAAATCGGGTATATCGTCTGGGCTTACGTGTTGGGCGGTTTTGCCCTGATTGCCGGTTTACTCGACTTGTTAACCGTCGGGAGAGCGTATAAAGAGATCGAAACCAAATCGACGATGATTGTCAGTGGGTTGCTGCTGCTGTTGTTGGGTGTACTGCTGCTGTTGATACCCACCCTCATTGGACAGAACAAGATGTATGTTATCGGACTGACGATTGCGGCGCTCGGTCTGGTGAGCCTGGCAGCGGCTTTTTTTCAACGGCGCGCCGCCAAAAAGAGTCAGATCGTTTTCAAACCGTAGCGATTAACCCGGCCCACCGCTCGTATCCGTGACCCCCAAGTTCGTATACCGTTTTCCAATGGCGTCCACCAAAAGCAGCGCCTTGCGGATTATGGAACACACATGACAGAATACGGACGGATGTTAGTGTAATCAGAAACTGAGAAACGGCCGTTCTCCCTACCCATTCCACGCCAAACATGTTATCCTAAACGCGCCTCCCGCCTTAAAACAGCGGGAGGTTTTTCATGCGCACACAAGCACACTTTATTAAAAAAATCGTGACTATACAGGTGTAGCCTGAGCTTGTCGAAGGCGAAACCGGGCTTCGACAGGACTTCGGCGTGAGCTCAGTCGAACGCTCAGCCCTCGTCTGGCTGTATAGTTACAAAAAATCATCCTTCATTACTCATCATTTTCAGGATAAATTAACCATGACTGAGCAGGCCCCAAACGGCTCACTCCTAAACGAAATACAGGCGCGGCGCACCTTTGCCATCATCTCCCATCCAGATGCGGGCAAAACCACCCTCACCGAAAAACTACTGCTCTATGGCAACGCCATCCACCTGGCAGGCAGCGTGCGCGCCCGGCGCAACCAACGCAGCGCCACCTCCGACTGGATGAAAATGGAACAGGAACGCGGCATTTCCATCACCTCCACCGTGCTCCAATTCCCCTACAAAGAACGGGTTGTCAACCTGCTAGACACCCCTGGTCACCAGGATTTCTCCGAAGACACCTACCGCACCCTCATGGCTGCGGACAGCGCCGTCATGGTGCTGGACGCCGCCAAGGGTGTGGAAACACAAACCCGCAAACTATTCGACGTTTGCCGCCAGCGCGGTATTCCCATGTTTTCCTTCATCAACAAAATGGATCGCCCCGCCCTGGATCCACTGGCCCTGATGGACGAGATCGAAACCATCATGAACATGCAGCCCATCCCCATGAACTGGCCCATTGGCGAAGGCGACAGCTTCATGGGCGTCTATGACAGGCAGACAAAACAGGTCTACTTGTATGACCGCACCGTCCATAACCAGACTATCTCACCGGAGACCATCACCACGCTGGACGATCCGCGCATCGAAGCCGGGCTTAACAGCTACCAACTGGAAGATTTGCACACCAATATTGCCTTGCTGGAAGAACTGGAACTGGTCTTCGACTTCGGCGCCTTCATTCGCGGCGAACAAACGCCCGTTTATTTTGGCAGCGCCCTTACCAATTTTGGCGTGCAGCTTTTTCTGGATGACTTTGTGCAGTATGCGCCCATGCCCAGCGCCTATCCCACAAACCGCGACCCCATCGATCCGGCTGAACATGAATTCTCCGGTTTCGTCTTCAAAATTCAGGCCAACATGGACCCCAAGCATAGAGACAGCGTGGCTTTTGTGCGCATTTGCAGCGGCCGTTTTGAACGCAACATGGTCGTCAACCACGCCCGCACCGGCAAAACGCTGCGCCTGCCCATACCCTACACCTTCTTTGCCGACGAGCGGCACGTGGTGGAAGAAGCCTACGCCGGCGACATCATCGGCCTGCCGGGCAACCGCAACTTCAACATCGGCGATACCCTGAGCGTCGATAAAGGTTTCAACTTTGCCCCCATTCCCCGTTTCGCCGCCGAGCATTTTGCCCGTGTCATCAACCTGGACATCGGCAAGCAGAAACAGTTCCTGAAGGGCATTCACCAGTTAGAAACCGAAGGCGCCATGCAGGTGCTCTACGAAGCGGACGCGCAGCGCCGCGACCCGATTGTGGCGGTGGTGGGTGTGCTGCAATTTGAAGTGGTGCAAGCACGGCTGGAAAATGAGTACAATGTGTTGGTACGCATGGAAATGCTGCCCCACCAGCTTTGCCGCTTTGTGGAAGGCTCGCCGGAGCTGATTGACCAGCTCCCCTGGCGCTTCAGCGGCATGATGCGCACCCAAGACGCCGACGGCCGTTTAGTGGGCCTGTTCAATTCCGAGCACGAGTTTAACTATTACAAAAACAAATACCCGGACATCCAGTTCAAAGAAATGAGCTAGTGCAACAGGCACAAAGCAAAAGGAGGAAGGCAAAGGCAGAAGGAATATAAACATATAGTAATTGTTCACTCCCCCGCCCCCTGAGCTTGTCGAAGGGGTGGCGGTTTCGACAAGGTCAACCGACGGGGGTGAACGGTTACAACATATATCAGGACTTGACGCTTAACTAAACAAGGAGTGACTTATGAACCATAAACGTTTTCGTTTGCAGGACATTCACGGGCAGGTTTTGTTGGCGCTAGTAGTCTTTGTAGGATTGTGGGGGATGATAACGGCCGTTACCCCACCCCCCACCGCCGTTTCCGCCGAACCCAACCTCAACGTCTCCCTCACCAACGCCTTCCCCAACCTCACTTTCGACGCGCCAGTAGACATCGCCCACGCCTTCGACAACCGCCTCTTCATCGTAGAACAGACCGGCCGCATCAAAGTTGTGCCTCTCACGCCGCAGGCCGCCAGCGCCCCCGTCTTCCTGGACCTGAGCGGCAGCGTCACCGCCAGTGGCGAAATGGGGCTGCTTGGGCTGGCCTTCCATCCCGCTTATCAATCCAATGGCTACTTCTACGTCAATTACACGCATCGAGAAGGCTCCAACAGCCCGCTTTTCACCTATGTTGCCCGCTTCCAGGTAAGCGGTAATCCCAATGCAGCAAATCCAAGCAGCAAACAGATCGTTCTGCGTGTGGAACAGCCCTACCAAAACCACAACGCCGGCGACCTGGCCTTTGGGCCTGACGGCTATCTGTACGTGGGTCTGGGCGACGGCGGCGGCAGCGGCGATCCCCTGAACAGCAGTCAAACCACCACCACGCTCCTGGGCAGTATGCTGCGGCTGGATGTGGACGGCGGCGGCACTCCGCCCGACTGCGGCAGCGGTCCTACCGATTACACCATTCCGGCGGACAATCCTTTTGTAGCGGCGGCGGACGCCAACTGCGACGAAATCTGGTCGTATGGGCTGCGTAACCCCTGGCGCTACAGCTTCGACAGACAGTGGGGCGATTTATACATCGGTGACGTCGGTCAGGGCGCCTGGGAAGAGATTAACTTTCAACCGGCGCAGGAAAGCGGGCAGAATTACGGCTGGCGCTGCTATGAAGGGAATCACGCCTACAATCTGAACGGCTGCGACCCAGACCCCTCTGTTTACACCTTTCCCATTGTGGAATATGACCACAGCAACGGCCGTGCGGCAGTTACAGGCGGGTTTGTCTATCGCGGCTCGTGGCATCCGGAGATGAACGGCCGTTACTTCTATGGCGATTACCAGAGCGGCGAAATATGGTCGGTGGTGGTGGATCCCCCCGGTGCCTTTCCCAACACCCTGCACCTGGACAGCGCCTACCGCATTTCAACCTTTGGCGAAGATGCGTATGGCGAACTGTATCTGGCAGATCTGAACAGCGGACGCATTTACCGGCTGCAAGATGACAACGAAGTGGCTTATTTGCACATCGAGAAAGAAGCGCCATTAACGGCCGTTGCCGGGCAGCCCTTCACCTACACCCTCACCGTGCAAAACAGCGGTAATTTCACCATGACCAACGTCGTCATCAGCGACACGCTGCCCGTCGGCGCCGCCTACGTCAGCGGCGGTTCCCTTTCCGGAGATGTTGTCAACTGGCAGTTCGCCGCCCTGCCCGCCTACAGCAGCGATTCCGTGCAATTCACCGTTACCGCCACTCAATCGGTCATCAACACCACCTACAGCGTCAGCGCGGATGACGGACATTCTGCAACCGGCGCGCCCGTCGCCACCCTCATCGGCGACATCAACCACACCTATCTGCCGGTCGTGCTGAAACCAAGATAGAGAGCCGGGCGTGATGCGTGAAGCGTGATGCGTGAAGAGGGGTCGTCACGCATCACGCTTCACGCATCATCATCACGTTACCCTAAGGATACCCAAAGGTCTGCTTCATTTCTACCCCTGCCCAACCTGCCATATCTGTTATAATTAGCCAGACTCACAGTCCTCAAGCGCAATCAGGAAACAGATATGAACATCAAAATCAGTCAACAACAAGACGTCACCCTCATCACCCTCAGTGGTGAAATCCACCGCCAAACCGCCCCCATGATTCAAGAAGAAATCACACCACTGGTGATCCCAGATTGCAAAATCCTGGTAGACATGCGTGATGTCACCTATATGTCCAGCGCCGGTTTGCGGCTGATGCTGCTCTTTTACCGGCAAGTGGAAACCCAAAACGGCCGTATCGCCCTCACCGGCTTACAAGAAATGGTGCGCGACACCATGTCGATCACCGGCTTCCTGGAGTTCTTCGCTGTCTACGATACCATCGAAGAAGGCATCGCTTCCCTCAAAAACTAACACCAAACCGTGATCTATCACTCCCGCCCCCTGAGTGTTCCACTAAGCTCACGCCGCAGTCTTGTCGAAGGGGGATCGGGTTCGACAGGCTCAACCTGCGGAGACTGAAAAGCTAACGACAAACTTATGGACCGCATAGACGTATACCCCACACACCGTTACGAAAACTTTCTCCTGCGTGCCGGCCGGCCCTATCCTTTTGGCGCCACTTTTGTGCCCGGCGGCGTCAACTTCGCCATCTTCTCCCGCCATGCCACCACTTGCACACTCGTCCTCTTTGAAAGAGGCGCAGCGGAGCCGTTTGGCGAAATTCCGTTTCCGATAGAGTTCCACATCGGTAATGTCTTTGCTATGGTCGTTTTTGAATTGGATCACGAAAACGTCGAATACGGGTATCGCTTCGATGGGCCTTACGCGCCGCATCAAGGCCACCACTTCGACCCGCAAAACATCTTGCTCGATCCCTACGCCAAAGCTGTCAGCGGGCGTAATGTCTGGGGAAAAGACCTCACCAACCAGAACCAGTTTCAACATCGCGGCATCCTGGTGTACGATGATTTCGATTGGGTCAATGACCGTCCATTAGGCATCCCGGCTGAAGATTTAGTCATTTATGAAATGCATGTGCGCGGCTTCACCCGCCACCCTTCGTCAGGCGTCAAGTATCCCGGCACATTTGCCGCTATCCGCGACAAAATCCCCTATCTGAAGGAACTGGGCGTCAACTGCGTGGAATTGATGCCCATCCATGAATTTGACGAACTGCACAACAAATTCATCAGCCCGGAGACGGAAGAACCGCTCAAAAATTACTGGGGTTACAGCACGGTCGGCTTTTTTGCGCCCAAGGCAGGCTACGCCGCCACCGGCGCGCTGGGGATGCAGGTAGACGAGTTCAAAGCGCTGGTCAAAATGCTGCATCAAAACGGCATCGAAGTGATGCTGGACGTGGTTTTTAACCACACAGGAGAAGGCGGCAACGATGACGATTACGCCTTTTCCTTCCGGGGCATTGACAACAAAACGTATTACATGCTGCGCCCGGACGGCCGTTATTACAATTTCAGCGGCACCGGCAATACTATGAACTGCAACAACCCCGTCGTGCGCAGCATGGTGCTCGACTGCCTGCGCTACTGGGTAGCCGAATACCACATCGACGGCTTCCGCTTCGACCTCGCCTCCATCCTGGGTCGTGACGCCCAGGGCAATCCGCTTTCCAACCCCCCCCTGCTGGAAGCCCTGGCCTACGACCCGGTTCTGGGTAAAACCAAACTCATCGCCGAAGCCTGGGACGCCGGCGGTCTGTATCAGGTTGGCTCCTTCCCTGCTTACGGACGCTGGGCCGAATGGAACGGACAATACCGCGACACCATCCGCCGCTTTCTCACCGGCGAAATGGGGCAGATTGGCGCCGTGGCTGAAGCCATACAAGGTTCTCCCAACCTCTATCCTGAAAGAGGGCCAACGGCCTCCATCAACTTTATTACCGCCCATGATGGCTTTACATTGGCCGACCTTTTTTCGTACAATGAGAAGCATAACTGGGCAAACGGAGAAGGCAACCGGGATGGACACAACGCCAACTACAGTTGGAACTGTGGCTGGGAAGGCTCCACCGATGATCCTGAGATTAACGCCCTACGCCGCCGCCTCATCAAAAATGCCGTCGCCATCTTGATGGTCAGTCAGGGAATCCCGATGATCCTCATGGGCGACGAAATAGCCCACAGCAAACAAGGCAACAACAATACCTATTGTCAGGACAACGAATTGAACTGGCTGGACTGGACAGGTCTTCAATCCCAGGCTGAGGTTTTTCGTTTCTTTAAGGGCTGCATTGCTTTCCGTCAGGCGCATCCTGTGCTGCGCCGCCGCACTCATTTTCGCAATGAAGATCAGGTGGGCAGCGGATTTGCCGACATCTCCTGGCACGGCACAGACGCCTGGAAAGCTGACTGGTCTTACCACAGCCGTACATTGGCCTTTTTGTTAGACGGCAACCATGTCCGAAACGACCAGGACCAGGATGATACCATCTTTGTGGCGATGAATATGCACTGGGAAAGCCATTTTTTTGAACTGCCGGGGCTGCCCAATCGGCAAAAATGGCATGTATCTGTCAATACGAGCATATCGGCTCCAGACGATGTTTATCCACCAGGAGAGGAAGTTCTGCTGGAAAATCAGAACTCGTTCATTGTGGGCGCACGTTCCGTGGTGATTTTAGTGGGGCGCCAATACCCGTAATCGGTGATCCGTGATCGGTAATCCGTATGGGGTAATCCGAAAGGCGCGCCCTTTGGCAAAGACCAATGGACATCGGAAAACGGGTCACGGAAAACGGATTACGGAAAACGGGTCACGGACAAGGGTGTGTTTGTCAGGAGCTGGCAAACCAAAGGTGAGATATTGTAATGGAAAGCTTAAAAGTTCCTGGTACTCTTCAAGAAATCGAACCTGTTATTAACTACGCAGTTACAGCAGCGCATGAGGCCGGGTTTGACGCTCATGAGCTGCACCGCATCCGGCTGGCGGTGGATGAGCTCGCCACAAACATTGTACTCCACGGCTATGCGGAAGCCGGTCGGAGCGGTGAATTGCAGATTTCGGCGCACTATGATGAGGAACAACTCATAATCACTTTGGAAGATACGGGGGAAGGCTACGATCCACGCCATACGCCGCCGCCGGATTTGACATCACCTGTGGAGAAACGGCCGTTAGGCGGCCTGGGCATCTATCTGGCACTATGGGCGCTAGATGAGTTCAATTACGAACAACAGCAAAATCGAAACCGAAGCACGCTGATCGTGCAAAAATCGTGCCAGGAACGCACCTGTCCACACAGACACAAACTTGTATGACCACTACCTACGCCAGCCTGCTTGCCGTCGATGCCGATGAAGCCCGCATCAAAACCTTAACCCACACCATCAAACAACAGGGGTGGTATGCCGTTACCACCTGTACCAACAGCTATACCGCCCTCTTCATGCTTTCCAGCAAACAGTTCGATGCCGTCCTCATAGATGTCCACGAAGCCAACAAAAATAATTTTGAGTTTTTAAGCAATGTACAGAGCATGTTGCGCGCCAACCCCTTACCGGTCATTTTACTGGCAGAAGCAGTTGAGCACGATCTGGTAACAGCCGGCCTGGAACATGGCGCTACCGACTACTTGTGCGTGCCCACCAACAGCACCATCCTGAAAACACGCCTCAGCATCCATTTGCAGCAGCGAGAAATCACATCCCAGGCGATCTCCTGCCTGAATGCCTTCAATTCAATGAAAAAACTGGCCGATGACTTGCGCCAGATTATCTTACCTCTGGGCATTGCCCTCTCAGCCGAAAATGATTTTGACGTGTTGTTGGAA
>JAWOGU010000538.1:0-4788 GCA_046496595.1 Chloroflexota bacterium | reverse complement strand
GCCTGCTGGCGGAACTGGTGCGGCGCTGCACCCGGATGCAAGTTTACGAAGTAGAAGATGGCATGACGGTGCAGCCCAACTGCGCCTACATTATCCCGCCGAATCATGATATGGCCTTTTTGCAAGGCAAGCTGCATCTGTTGGAGATGGGCGAAAGGCATGGACTGCGCCTGCCAATTGATTTCTTTTTCCGTTCTCTGGGTCAGGATCAGCGCGAGCGGGCCATCTGCATTGTGCTGTCTGGAACTGGCAGCGACGGTACGCTGGGCGTACGGGCCGTCAAGGAGGCTGGTGGCATGGCGATGGCCCAAACGCCCGACTCGACAGAGTTTGACGGAATGCCGCGCAGCGCCATTGCCACCGGATTGGTAGATTATACGCTGCTCCCGGCGGAGATGCCGGCCCAACTCATCGCCTACGCTGCTCATGCCTACGGCCAAAAGCCGCGCCCAACGCTGCCGGTGCAACCCAAAGAAGACAGGTTGAACAAGATATTCATTCTGCTGCGCGCCGAGACCGGCCGCGACTTTTCGCAGTACAAACAAAACACAATTGCCCGCCGCATCGAGCGGCGCATGGCCGTACAGCAGATCGAGCATATTGATGAGTACGTCCGTTATTTGCAACAAAACGGGACCGAAGTGCGGGCGCTCTTCTACGATTTGCTCATTGGCGTCACCCAGTTCTTCCGTGATCCGGAAGCGTTCGCCGCTCTGGAAACGCAAGCCATCCCCCAACTCCTGGACGCCAAGTCCAGCGGCGACCTGGTGCGGGTTTGGGTTCCTGGCTGCTCTACCGGCGAGGAAGCCTATTCCATTGCTATCTTGATTCGAGAGCAAATGGAAGCGTTGAAACAGCGGTTTAGGGTGCAGATTTTTGCCACCGACATTGACGGCCGGGCCATTACCACGGCCCGCGCCGGGGTTTACCCGGCCAGTATTGCCGCCGATGTTTCCCCGGAACGGCTGGACCGCTTTTTCGTCCATGATGCGGCGAAGAGCGTTTACCGGATTCAAAAAGATGTGCGCGACATGCTCGTTTTCTCGGAACATGATCTGATCCAGGCTCCGCCCTTTTCCCGGCTGGACATGATTAGCTGCCGCAATCTGCTGATTTATATGAGCGGGGCTTTGCAGAAGAAGCTGATGCCCCTGTTTCACTATTCCTTGAAGCCCGGCGGCCTGCTCTTTTTGGGCAGCTCAGAGAGCGTGGGCGAGTTTGCCCAACTCTTTGCCCCACTGGATCGTAAATGGAAGTTGTACCTGCGCCAGGAAGAGCCATCTAGCGGGGGCTATCCGGATTTAGGCCAGATCATCCCGGCAGCAACGGCCGTTCGCACCAAGCAACGGCCGTTAACAACCCCCGCCAATGAGACGAAACCACCGCTGCGCAAGCTGACCGAACAAACGCTGCTTGAAGAGTACGCCCCGGCAGCGGTTCTGGTCAACGCGCAGGGCGACATCTTCTACATTCACGGCCGTACCGGGCGCTATCTGGAACCGGTGTCTGGCGAAGTGGGTATCAACAATATTTTGGCGATGGCCCGTGAGGGGCTGCGACGGCCGTTAACCTCCGCCTTGCATCAAGCAGAGGCCAACCACGCCCCGGTGTTCCGCCCTGGCCTGCGGGTGAAAACGAACGGCGGTTTTACCACTGTTGATCTGACGCTGCGGCCAACGGTCGTGCCAGTTGGCAGCAGACCAGAGCTGTATCTGGTCATTCTGAAAGAGGTGGATGAACAGGACGGAGAAACGGCCGTCCCCCCCAGCCCCGACGAAACCCACTTCACAGGCGACAGCGACATCCGCATTACGGCCCTGGAGCAAGAACTACAGGCGAAAGAGGAATATCTGCAAACGGCCGTTGAAGAAATGGAAACGGCCAACGAAGAGCTAAAATCTAGCAACGAGGAGCTGCAATCGGTCAACGAAGAACTACAGTCTACCAACGAGGAACTGGAGACTTCTAAAGAAGAGCTGCAATCAGTCAACGAAGAACTCTCCACTGTCAACGCCGAACTACAACAGCGAGTGACAGAATTATCGCGGGCCAACAACGACATGAACAACCTGCTCGCCGGGACCGGCGTAGGCACTATTTTTGTGGATCATCAGCTGCGGATCCAACGCTTCACCCCGACCGTGACGGAACTCATCCACCTCATCCCCACCGATATCGGCCGGCCGGTAGGCCACATCACCGCCAATCTGGCGGGGTATGATCGTCTGTCAGCCGACGTGCAGGCTGTGTTAGACAACCTCGTACCCAAAGAGATCGAAGTGCAAACCCCGACGGGCGACTGGTATATGCTGGGCATCCGCCCCTATCGCACCCTGGAAAATGTGATCGAGGGGGCCGTGATAACCTTTGTGGACATCACCCGCATCAAAAAGGCGGAAGCGCTGCAACGATTGGCGACGGTGGTGCGCGACGCCACCGACGCCATCACTTTGCAAGATTTGCAGGGCAATATTTTGGCCTGGAACCCGGCCGCCGAGCGGTTATACGGTTGGTCTGAAACCGAGGCGTTGGCGCTGAACAACCGTAACCGCATCCCTCCAGATCTATACGCGCAAGAGATGGAGGCGATCCGGAAGTTGAGCCAGGCGGCCGTTCTCGAGCCATATCGCACGCGCCGGTTGAATAAAGAGGGTGGGCTTGTGGGTGTCTACTTAACGGCCACGGCGCTGCTCGACGAAGTCGGCCAGGTCTACGCCATTGCCACCACCGAGCGGCAAATGGACCAAAGTAAAGAAAATGAAGAGCAAGGGAGGAAAGAGTCATGAGCGAATTAGAGATGAATTCTGCTAAGGATGTGCGCCAGCGCGCCGAAGCGATTGCCGCTCAGATGCCAGAAGATCTGGCTGATCTTTCGCCGGAAGCGGGGCGACGGCTGCTGCATGAGCTGCGCGTCCACCAGATAGAGCTGGAAATGCAGAATGAGGAGCTGCGTCGAACGCAGTTGGAATTGGAGACGGCGAGGGCGCGCTATTTTGACCTGTATGATCTGGCCCCGGTCGGTTATGTCACCCTCAGCGAGAAGGGAATGATTCTGGAAGCAAACCTGACGCTGGTTGATCTGCTGGGGGTGAAGCGAAAACAGGTCGTGAAACGGCCGTTAACACGCTTCATCTTCCCTCCAGACCAGGACATCTTCTACCATCACCACCGCCAGCTTTTTGCCACCGGCGCGCCCCAAATTTGCGAACTGCGCTTGTTACGCGCCACCGGCGACTCCTTTTGGGCGCAGTTGGAATCGGCGATCGAGCCGCAAAATGATGGAAGCGCGCCAACCTGCCGTATCATCATCAGCGACATTGGCAAGCGCAAGCAAGCAGCGATGGCGCTGATAGAAAGCCACCACCACCTGGAAAAAGCCATTGACGAATTGCGTGATGCACAGTCACAGCTTGTGAAGCAAGAGCGGCTGGCGGCCATCGGGCAAATGGCAGCCGGCATCGCCCATGATTTCAATAACATCCTGGCGGTCATCACTGTCTACGTTGATATGAGCCTCAACGCGCCCGATCTCCCTGTCCAGCATCGCAAACGCCTGGGGATCATTGGCCAACAGGCGAGGGAAGCCGCCGACCTGGTGCAGCAAGTCCTCGATTTCGGCGGGCGCGCCGTGCTGCAAACCTATTCGTTTAACCTGGTGACCCTTCTCCAAGAACAGGTTGAATTGTGGCAGCGCACCATACCGGAGTCTATCCAGATTCATTTTGTCGCTGAGGCAGCCGATTGCCTGGTCAAGGCCGACCCGACGCGCCTCCAGCAGCTATTCACCAATCTGGTTCTCAATGCCCGCGACGCCATGCCCGACGGCGGTGATCTGCGTCTGAGTGTGGAGCAACTTCATTTGGGTCACCGCGACACAGCGCCCCTGCCCGACATGGCCGCCGGAGATTGGGCGCGGATAACCGTTAGCGACAACGGCACAGGTATTTCGGCCGCGACGCTGCCGCAAATCTTCGAGCCGTTTTTTAGCACCAAAGGGCCTCGGGGCAGCGGGCTGGGGCTGGCCCAGGTGTATGGCATTGTCAAACAGCACAACGGGTATATTGATGTGCAGAGCGCAGAGGACCGGGGCACAACTTTTACCATTTATCTGCCGATGCTGATCGTCAGGACGCGGGTAGAAACGGCCATTACTCAACCGATAGTATCTCAGGGGCAAGGTGAGACCATCCTGATTGTAGAGGACAAAGAAGCCTTGCGCGAGGCATTGGCCATCGTGCTGGCTGAGCTGGGCTATCATGCAGTGACCGCCGCAGAAGGCCATGAGGCGTTGGCTATTCTGGAACAAGATGGTGAAGGCGAGATGCCAGGGCAAGACATCGCCCTGGTCCTGAGCGATCTGGTCATGCCGAACATGGGTGGGAAGGCGTTGTTGCAGGCGATGCGCCAACGCGGCCTGACCACGCCATTTCTGATCATGAGCGGTCATCCCATGGAAGCGGAACGACAATCGCTGCAAACCCTGGATTACGCCGGGTGGCTGCTCAAACCAATCAGGACGGAAGAGCTGACAACAGCGGTGGCGCGCGCCATACAAGGCTAGAAGCCAAGCTTTTCTCTTGATTGATTGACAAAACTAGTACAACAAGGCGGAAATAACCCAACGGTTTGTAGTAACCGCTTTAGCGGTTAAACGGCTGAAGCCGTTACTACAAACCAACGTGTTATTTAAGCCATCATGTACTAGAGAATCAACTTGGACTCAACGAAAATACTTCAAACTGCACCGAAAAACGAAGACTGGTTCGCTCTTTGGCTTGTTTTCGGAAG
>JAWOGU010000434.1:0-8864 GCA_046496595.1 Chloroflexota bacterium | reverse complement strand
GGCACGATTTACCACATCTTCGTCTGGAAATATTTTCTTTTTCAGTTTCAACAACACATTAAACGTTGGGCAAAACCAGCCACGCTATCCTTGATCTCCGGCGTCCTTTCAGACCTAACTCGCAGCCGTTCCGATCTGATGGTAGAGATTGCCCTGCTCCCCCAACAACTCATCGTCCTCAATCGACAAGTGAAACGACCCCTGCTGACCCGTCGCGACCGTTTCCTGCTCGTTCTGCTCGTGTGTTTTTCACGTTTCTGGAAACAGGCCCTTCACATTGTTCAGCCAGATACAC
This sequence comes from Chloroflexota bacterium, assembly GCA_046496595.1. Taxonomy (GTDB): domain Bacteria; phylum Chloroflexota; class Anaerolineae; order Promineifilales; family Promineifilaceae. The sequence continues at coordinate 8,569 of JAWOGU010000434.1, read as the reverse complement.
TCCTGCGCTGGCATCGGGAATTGTTTCGCTTCTATTGTGGCCACAGGTTCAGGCATCCAAGAACTAAGAACGCCTTACCGGGCACCGCGAGCCAATGGAGTATGTGAAAGATTCATGGGAAGCCTACGAAGAGAATGCCTGGACCTTACGCTCATTCTTCATCGCAAGCATTTGACGAGAGTAGTGAAGGAATATACCCAGTACTTCAATCAGGAACGACCCCATCAGGGAATTGATCAATGGATCCCCAATTTCACGATCGGCCAGTGTCAAACCCAACTGGAAATATCTCAACCAGGGCCATCCTTGGCGGCCTTCATCACAGCTATTTCCGTGTAACTGATTTACATTAATTCGCATCGGCATCGGGTAATTAATTGTAATCCGCTGCCAGACGAGAATGACAGCCAATTCAACTCGTCTGGTGACTATCTGGGATGCCAAATATCGTTCGTTATCAGCTTCCTTTGACAAAATGAATCATTAACTGGCATTACTGAGGCCAGAATATACTCAAACCATGGTGGAATCTACTCCAGTCAAGCAATAACGACCTGCGGATAGACAAAGTAGCCAGTACAGGTAATGCAATTACCCCGATTCTTTGCCTGCGAGTTGATTTCCCTAGGATTTTTACACAAGGTTGATGAATGCGGTATTTCTTAGCTTTCCCATCAATCATGCCAGTATTTTTTGGCGGGCCTTGCCAGTCTATTCTGTTTGTATAGGTGTTCTGCACTTCCGCCAACGGTTGGATAACAAAAAAATGACAAAGGCAAATAATATGGGTCCCCAAATTAATCCAACCGCTAATAAATCCGTGCTGAAAGGCGGCGTTGTGCCAATGGTGCTGTATTTATTGGTCAGGAAAAAACTCATGATCATATTCGAAGATAATGCTCCAAAGGCCAACCAGGGTAGCATGGAACGGGTAAGCAGGCTTTTCGGTAGCAAAACGGCGGGTGCAAGCAGCCATAAAACATACCAGTGTTGGAACCAGAACGAGCCAATCAACAGATATAGCATGCTCGTGACAGCCAGTGTGCGCCACAAGCTTTGATCGGCTTCGTGGGAGGTGAGTGGCGGACTGCGCCAGCGTTTAGGGCGAAAATTGAACATCCACAAAGTAATTAAGAGCGCGCCAATACCGAACAGCCAGTTGGGTAAACGGATGCTGAGTTGAAATGCACGACCGGACGACCACCCGCCCCATTCGATCAACAAATAATTCACAATCTCCCAGATGGAATTGGCGAGGTAGGCTGAACGCTCTTGCAACATGCGCGGCAAAGTCTGCCAGCCGCCGAAGGGTGCATATAGCAGCCAGGACAGGGCCAACCCGCTGATCGCGCTTGCCAAGCCAATTTTTAGCGCCGGTTTCCAACCATAGTGCCAGACAATCCATAAGGCGCAGGCTGGCAGCCAGATGAGCGCCGTCAGTTTGACGTGCGCGGCCAGGATGAGCGCCAGTATCGCCCAAAATGGACGCTGGCGCTGGAGCAGCCACCAGCCCAGCAAGGTCAGCACGAGCATGACGGTATCATTGTGGCCGCCCAAGGCGGTGGCAATCAATGTTAGCGGACTCCACAACCAGGCAGCCAGCGCCATGGGCGCCAGGTTCGGATGGTTATGCCTGACCAAGCTTGTAATCAGCCAGCCTGAAAGCCCGGTCAAACTGATGGACAGTAAACGATAACCAGCGACGTATAACATCAACAAACGGCACGACTCTGGCGATTTCGGGCAAACCGGATAGGAATCGTCCCACCAATCCAGTGAGTTGGCCACCAGGCGTACGCCACTTGCGGTGCTATAACTTGCGGCCTCCCAGATCGGGCCATACGTGTCCACATTTTTACGCCAGGCCAGGTAACGCGTGTAGGGGATCGACAGGCCAAAGGTTTCGGGCACATCCACCAAGGGATTGGCCTGGTATTCGGTCATCATGCGCCCGCGAAAAAGGTAATCAAAAATATCGTGTGATTCACCAGCGGGTGATGCAAACATCAGAGCGGCAGAGCAGGCCAGCCAGGTAATAATAATCAGCGGAACCTGGTAGCGCTGAAGTGTATTATGCCCCCCCTGCGCGGGCGCAAGCAACCGCAGCGCCGCCAGATAAGCCAGGGTCAAGCCCAGATAAATCAGCAGGTGCTGGGCTGCATTCATCCAGTTAGATTCGACCTGGCTTGCCCACGAGGCGCGCGGGTTCGCCAGGCTTGGACCAAGCGGGTAGCGGCAGGCCAACCAGAGATACAGCCCCAGCGAAGCCGCCGAGGCTGTACCGATTAAGAGAATTTTTTTTCTGGCTAGAGGCTCCACTTTACTCCACAAAATTGGCAGGGCCACGGCGCGGGCATTTCACTCAACACAGCAGAACGCAAAGCCTGATAGGGTGTGTCATTCCAGACTTTTTCCACAGGAGAATCGAGTACATTCCCTAAAATAATTTGGGGGTAGTCTTGCGTTGCGAAGGGTGAAACACAACAAGGCAGAGCGGTACCATTGGCAGTGATATACATCAAAATCCACGGGCGCAGGCAGCCTTGCCAAGGGTGAGCGCCGCGCGACGCAACACTTTCTGAGGGCGTTGCAGCTCCGGAAGCGCGAAAGGTCAAACCTAATTCAGTTGCCAATTGCTCGCATTCACGGATCATCCTGGCTTGCTGAAGTTCCAGGGCTGCATGCAGCGACTGACCGGCCTTCATGGTGGCGTTTTCGGCAAGCATCTCTCCCCCTCCAAAGTAAACCAGACGCTGCATGTACACTTCCGTGATACCAATTCGAGCAGCCAGACGCACGAAATCGGGCAGTTGTGGAAGGTTGGCCTGCATTGCCACCCACCAGAGGGATACTTTGGGGTTGGCGCGCCCACCATGACGTTTGACAAAAGCTTCCAGATTACGAATGACTTGGGGCAATCGATCGACGCCGCGTAATTGGGCATATAACTCAGGGGTGACGGCATCCAGCGAAACGCGCAGTTCATCCAATCCTGCAGCGACCAGGGCATCGCCGCGCGCCTTGTTGAGCAGGATAGCATTGCTATTGAAAAGGACATTTGCGCCGCGTTCTTTAAGATGGCTGATAAAGCGCGGCAGGTCCGGGTTGAGCAACGGTTCTCCAATCCCGTGCAAGACGACCCGCTCCAAGTGAGGGAACTGATCCACGATTTGCCGGAAATTATCCCAGGTCAAGTGGTGTTTGGGTTCATAGGGCAGGAAGTGTTTGTAGGTCAGCGGGCAGGAAGCGCACAAAGAGTTGCAGTAATTGGTCACCTCGAGGTAAACCTGCGTGGGAAGCTCTTTGCGCAAGGGGGTACGAGTCTGTAAAGAGAGTTTAAACATAGTTTATCAGAATGAGTAATACAGCATGACCCGAAAATACCGGGAAGCGGTCAGAACGGTTCCGCGCAGGGTGCCGCTGACCTTCGATTGCCCGGCAAAGCGCGGGCGATAGGTAATGGGAATTTCGATGATTGGATTACGGCGGCGGGCTGTTTTGATAATCATCTCCAGGGGCCATCCGTAGGTATATTCGCGCATATCCAACTCTAGAAAAAGTTCGCGCCGGATGGCGCGGAAAGGTCCGAGATCGGTTAATGCCAGACCAAAGCGTTGTCGTAACAGCCAGGTAAAAAGATGGTTGCCAAAGCGTTGGTGGGACGGCATATCGGTCGGCTGTAAGCTGCTCCGGGTGCGCGAACCAAGCACCAGGTTGGCCTGGCCCTGTTCAATCGGCGCCAGCAGGGCGGGTAATTCGCCTGGCACAAAACTGCCATCGCCATCCATGAAAACGAGCACATCCCCGGTGGCTTTCTCTGCCCCGGCGGCGCAGGCATAACCATAACCACGCCGTGGTTCGCTAACCACCAGCGCGCCCGCTGCCTGGGCAACCAGACTTGTCTGGTCGGTAGAGCCGTTATCCACTACGATTAACTGGTCAACGTACTGCGCCAGGACTTCAGCCAATAACGCGCCAAGACATTCGGCTTCATTCAAAGCGGGAATGATCAGTGAGATAGACATGCTTCACCCCTGAGCAGCGCGCCAAGCGGTCTGATTCAGCCAAGCGCGGGTTGCCGCGGTGCGGGTGGGATCGCTCAACCCGGCGATTTCATCCGCGAGCTGGTACAGGTCGTCAATGGTGTCCACATCGTACCAGGCAGGCAGTAAGGAGACGGTGAGCCCGGTGGATTCAGCCAGCGCCAGTGTGTCACTCAAAACGTGCCGGGTGCTCATCTGCACCTGACGGAGTAAATGCGGCTGGGGCCATTTCAACCCGATCAGGTAGTAGCCGCCATCCCGCGTTGGGCCGAGAACAACATCCACGTCATCCAGCAGGTCAAATGCCTGGGAAAGGTAGGCCGCTGGGAGCGTGGGACTGTCACTATCCATAATCACAGCTTTCTGAGCGCCGTTGGCCAAGACTGCGGTTAACAGGTGATCCAGACGTTCTCCAAGCGAATCGCCGCGTTGGAAGGCCAGCCCCATATCGGGCGCAAGCTGGCGGAAGTAGTCTGCGGCATTCTCGGGCAGGTAGCCAATGACGCGCTGAACGCCCGGCACTTGACGCATTGTATCGAGAGTATCACGCAGGAAACAGTCGTATAAACTTGCCGCCTGGTTGGGAGTGAGCGGTGGGCAGAGGCGCGTTTTGGTCTGTCCAGGCGCAGGTTGTTTTGCCACCACCAATAATGTTTGTTTGGGCATCCTTTAGCTGAGCAGAAGGGCCAGTTTGGCCAGACGGTTGCCGCGCTCAGCAGTTCGGCTGAGTTTGCGCCGGAGCCAGCCATCCACTCCGAAGGTACGTCCGGCGGCGGCTCCCAGCATCGCAATTGAAAGCCCGACGATGATGCCGTAGGTCCACTCCCACTCGAAGGGACGCGGGACATTGGCCAGCCCGATGTAGAGCTGCAGGCTGATTCCAAGCGCAGCCAGCGCCCCCAGACGGGTGAACAACCCCAGCGTCATGGAGAGAAAAACCCACAACTCAGTCAGGAAAACCAGCCAGCCAAAAACCTGGATGTTTGGGATGAATACGTTATCCAGCAAAGCGCCATTGAGTTTGGCGAGGGGCGAAATATCGATGCTGAAGTCCGACCAACCAGCTGAACGCATATCGGCAATCAAGACCCGGCGAGGCTGTGAAGCATAGATTGACTCCAGGCCCATCCAAAAGCAGAGGCCGCTGCTTTTGTTGCTGTCGAAGTAGTTTTGCTCGGCGGGTTTTGGAAAAGCAAAATTTGCTCCACAGCCAAAACTGGGCGGCAGCTTCCAAAAGAGTTGGGTGAAAAATAAATACGCCAGGATCAAGCGCGCAATGACCATGCAGACTTTGTAAAGCAAGGCGTCCAGACGTGCAGTTTGCGAATCCAAGTGATTGACCATCATTTTCTCCGTTTAAAATTCGGTCAATAAGGTTATTCAACCCTGCTGACCATGGCTTCCTGCCACTTGGCGATGAGGCTGGCATTTTCCATCCTGAGATGGAGGCTTTCGCCAGAGATTAAAAGCTGAGTGTGTGCGCACCGTTTATCATGGCTTCGACTGCCGTGGCTGCGCCTACTGTTTGGGCGCCTTCAATCAATTGTTCAGGGGTAATATTGCGCGGCTTTGTGCATGCGCCGCAGACCCAAATCTTGCCCCCATTTTTGATGAAAGTAGCCATCACTTCCTGGATCGGGGCGAATCCCTCCGCTTGCTGCCCATCGGCGTAACCGCGTGTGGCCCACCAGACACCTTCAAGGGTCAATAACAGGGTTGCTTCCTGGTCGGAACTGAGGGCAGCGTTGCCAACTACAAAGGCCAGGGTGGCGCGTTCTGTATCATCTTTGCCTCGCGTGTTATGAATCATCACTTTGCTCATTTTGATCTCCTTGTTTACTTATGCTGAATCAGGTAATGGCTGCCTTGCTGCTTGAGGAGTTGGTGCCCGGTCATGCGGCACCAGGCTCCAATGTCAATGGATACGGTTGGGTCAGTGGCGTGAATTTCCAGCGTTTGACCGGCCTGCAGGCTTTGCATTTTGGCTGAAATCTCATCCATGGGCCCGGAAGCACAACCTTGATCACCGGCGTTATAAAACTCGTCTGCTTTGAAGAGCGGAATGACCGGTTCGGTCTTTTTACCTTGAGACGGTTTTTGAACAGATTCGCCGGTCCAAACGATTAAACTAGATTCTGTGTGTCGAACGCCCACGGCGTTCCCTATGCCATTCGTTACTCAATCACCCAGGCTGGCAATATCTGGACTTTCAATCAGGGCAATTAAATCCCAGCGCCCAGTTACAGCGTAAACTTTTTTGATGACCGAGGCTGCCAACCGCATCCCCGCCAACTCCTGGACCAGTTCTTGCGTGCGAGCTGGTTCCGCTTCAATAAAAACAAATGCTTGAATCATCGCTTGCTCCTCTGGGTTAAGGTTATTTTTGCGTGGTGCTTGACCGGGCTGAATTCAATATTCAAAAAAGATTACCAGTGTCCCAACTCATGCAGCCGTGCAGCGTGCAAAACAGCAATGACTGTCATACTATCGCGGATTTCACTTTTCTCGACCATTCGCAGTACTTCGTCAAATGATAAAACCGCCCGTTCGAAAAACTCAGTTTCATCCGGCAGCGCTTCCGCGATTTCCAGGTTTCGTCCAATGTATAAGTGGGCCGTTTCGTGGCAGATACACTTGGAGGTGTGATACGTGCTGATCCAGGTCAGTTGATCTGCACGGTAGCCGCTTTCCTCCATTAACTCTCGTTGGGCCGCCTGTTCAGGGCTTTCTCCAGGGTGAAGACCGCCGGTGGGCATTTCCCAGCGATGATTTTCCTGGTGCGCATAGCGATACTGGCGTACCATCACCACCTGGTTATCATCCATAAATGGCAAAACTCCCACGCATTCGCCGAATTCACAGACGCCATAGATTGTGGTGCGGCCGTTAGGAAGCTCGACTTGATCCTCGCGCAAACCCATCCATTTATTTTTATAGATTGGCCGTGAGCTGATGGTTTTCCATATTTCTGGGGGCATATCAATCTCTATTTGTGCTTCACACGGAAGCCGAATTTTAGCCTCAGGTGAATGCGGTCAGCTGAACATTGCCAGTTTCTGCAATGACTGTAAGCTGTTCTTGAATCCGGTGAACCGAGTCGGCGAGTGGGAATAAAGAGCGACTGACTTGCATATCCAGGTCAGTCGAGAGCGGATGCCAAAAAATTCCATCTATGTTGGCGGTTACCTCAGGAATCAGGTTCGTAACGTTCAATTCCAAACCTTCTTTGGAATAACCACGCTTGGCTAAGGGGCGCACAAAATGATCTTCGTCGGGAATACCCAGGCTGCGATGAAAGCTACAAACCTGCTCGAGGTGGTGAGTGTTGACCGGCGTTTCTGTTGTACTGATCCGAACGCGGAAACCCCGTTCCTGTAAAAGTTGAATGCCTTCCACGGTCTTTTCCCACGATCCACGCCCGCGGTAATGATCGTGATCTTCGGCATTGCCTCCATCCAGACTGACTTGTAAGATCAGGTTCTCGTTGGCGATTTCGCAGACCTGATCCAGGCGTACATTCCGCAAAAGCATGGCATTGGTCAGTACAGTGGTTTTGACCAGCGCGGATGAATAACGCAGCATTTCATAAATATCATTCAGGATGAAAGGCTCGCCACACGTAAAAAAAACTTCGCTAAAGCCCAGTTCCACCGCCTCGCTTACCAGACGCTTCGCGTTTGCCAACCCCAGCATGCGGCGTGGCGTATTGGGGCTGGATTTAGCAACACAATAACTGCAACGCAGGTTGCAATCGTAGTTGGTATACAGCCACAGCTTCCAGAGAAAGGTGGGGGATGTACAAGAATTGTAGGCCAAATCGTTTTACATTTTGCCAAAGTTTTGTGCTTGCGCTAATAATATTGCAAGAGGACGAGTGAAATAACTGATTACGCTTGAACGGAACGAGTCCGTAATCGGTCAGCACTTTTTCTCATTATAGCATAATCGTGATCGTTCCAAAGCTGGTAAAAGCATGGTTAAATGGATGTGGGGCAGTCTGGCAACCTGTGCTGGCTACTTGGGTCGTCCGTACTAATAATTGAAAGGCAAATGAGCTGAAGTGATAACAATAATGGGGTATCATGCTGTTTTATCCTAATCGTCATTCAAGCTGGGACCGGCATGATTTACCACATCTTCGTCTGGAAATATTCTCTTTTTCAGTTTCAACAACACATTAAACATTGGGCAAAACCAGCCACGCTATCCTTGATCTCCGGGGTCCTTTCAGATCTAACTCGCCGCCGTTCCGATCTGATTGTAGAGAATGCCCTGCTCCGTCAACCACTCATCGTCCTCAATCGACAAGTGAAACGACCCCTGCTGACCCGTCGCGACCGTTTCCTCCTCGTTCTGCTTGCGCGTTTTTCTCGTTTCTGGAAACAGGCTCTTCACATTGTTCAGCCAGACACACTCCTGCGCTGGCATCGGGAATTGTTTCGCTTTTATTGTGGGCACAGGTTCAGGCATCCAAGAACTAAGAACACCTTCCTGGGCACCGCGAGCCAATGGAGTGTGTGAAAGAT